>JAVBUN010000245.1:0-4434 GCA_031555335.1 Microbacterium sp. | reverse complement strand
CCAGCTGGTCGAGGCGGACGGCGCACCCGCGGACCTCGTCGCCCGGGATGGCTCCGCCGCCGCCGGGTACCGCGACATGCTCACCCCGGAAGGGCTGGACGGGCTCGTGGGGCGCGTCGACGGCATCAGCCTCGACAAGCGGATCATCCTCGCCCCGGCGATGCTCGGTCGCATCACGGGGCCCGCCCCGGTGGTCGCCGAGGCGCACGCGCGGGGCCTTCGCGTGTTCACGTGGACCTGTCGCCCCGAGAACCGGTTCCTCTCGCGCGCCTTCCGCACCGGCAGCGATCCGGCGCGGTTCGGGGACTACGAGGCGGAGTGGGCGATCCTCCGCGACGCCGCGCTCGACGGTGTCTTCGTCGACCATCCGGATCTCGGCGTCTCGTTCTTCCGCTGACGCGCGGCGCCCCCTTAGTGTGGGGTCGTGGCCGCCGCGGGGATAGATGTCGTCGACGTGCGGCGTTCGTTCGGCGCAGTGGAGGCCGTGCGGTCGGTGACGCTCACCGCGCAGGCGGGCCGCGTCACGGGACTCGTCGGACCCAACGGTGCGGGCAAGACGACGCTCCTGCTCATGCTGGCCTCGCTCCTGCGTCCGGATGCGGGCAGCATCCGCATCGCGGGTGTGGACCCCGTCGAGGACCCCGCCGCGGCGCGCCGGCTGCTCGGCTGGATGCCGGACGCGCTCGGCTCGTGGCCCGCGCTCACCGCGCGCGAGACGGTGGTCGTCGCGGCGCGGCTCTACGGCATGACGAAGGCGGCTGCGGGGGCGCGCGCATCGGCATTGCTCGACCACGTCGGTCTCGCGGCCCTCGCCGACGCCCCGGCCCGCGTGCTGTCGCGGGGGCAGAAGCAGCGGCTCGGACTCGCGCGGGCCCTCGTGCACGACCCGCAGGTGCTGCTCCTTGACGAACCCGCCTCCGGGCTCGACCCGCAGGCGCGCATCGACCTGCGGCTGCTGCTGCGCGGATTCGCCGCGGCCGGGCGCACGGTGCTCGTCTCCAGTCACATGCTCGCCGAGCTCGACGAGCTCGTCGACGACGCGGTCTTCGTCGTCGACGGCCGCTCCGTGGCGGGACCGGTCTCCGAGAGTGCGCGGGTGCGTGCGTGGCGGGTGCGGACCACGGGGGAGGCCGCATCCGCGGTCACCGTCGCCGGCGCGCTGGGGCTGCGTCCCGACGACGTCGGCCGGGATCGCGACGCGTACCTCGTCGGGTTCGCCGGTGAGGATGCCGCCGCACGCGGCCTGCGCGCGCTGATCGACGCGGGGCTGCCGATCGTCGAGTTCGTCCCGGCCGTCGGGCGCCTCGAGCAGGCGTTCCTGGACCTCGGCGACGCTGCCGGCGGCACGGCCCGCGGCGATCTGGGCGGCACCGAGGGCGGCGGAGGCGGCAGATGAACCCCGGCAGGCTCTGGACGATCGTCACCCTCGAGCTCACGCAGCGCGTGCGCTCGGTCGCCTGGTACGTGCTGCTCGGCGTGTTCGCGGCGATCCTGCTGGGCGTCACGGCGCTGTCGTTCCTCGCCTTCTCGTGGATGGCGACGAGCGGGGGAACCGGCGCCGGCGGCGCCATCTACTCGGTGATCGTCTACATCGTGCTGCTTCTGGTCGTGCTCGTGTCACCGACCGTCGCGGGCAACGCCGTCAACGGCGACCGCGACCAGGCCAGCCTCGCCCCCGTGCAGGTGACGCTCGCGACGACCGCCGAGATCTTGTTCGGCAAGCTGATCGCCGCATGGATCTCGGGGCTCGCGTTCGTGGCGGTCGCCGTCCCGTTCCTCGGCGTGGCCACCATCGCGGGCGGCGTCTCGCCGGCGTCGCTCGTGGTGTCGCTGCTCGTGCTCGTCGTCGAGATCGCGGTGTTCGCTGCGATCGGGGTGGGCCTGAGCGCCCTGATCGCCCGGCCGCTCTTCTCGATCGCCGCGACCTATCTGGTCGTTGCCGCCTTCGTGATCGGCACGCTCATCGTCTTCGGGCTCGGGGGAGCGGCGGTGCGCACCGAGGTCACGTCTCACTCACGGTATCTGAACTACGAGGGTCCGGGCGGTGAGGACAGATGCACCGAGTGGCTGAGCAACACCCAGGAGGCTCCTCGTTTCGACCGCGTGTGGTGGGTGCTCGCCGCGAACCCGTTCGTGATCATCGCGGACGCGACCCCCACGGTCTATGACGCCTACGGCTACCCGACCGACCTGTTCGGGCAGATCGCCTCGGGCGTGCGGCTCGCGCAGATCGCCCCGGAGGCCGAGGTGTGGAACGACGGCTGTCAGACCATGCCGCAGCCCTACCCGACCACGCGCGAGCAGACGGCAGGACTCCTTCCCAGCTGGTTCGTCGGGCTCGCGGTGCAGTTCGTCGTGGCGGGACTGCTGCTCTGGGGCGGCTGGGGCCGCACCCGGACCCCCGCCCGTAGCCTCCCGCCGGGCACGCGGGTGGCGTAGCCGGGGCGGCGCCCGGTTTGACGCCGGGGCGCGGCATCCGACAAAGTGTGGCCAACGCGTCGGCCGCAGCATCCGCCACTGCAGCGCGGAGAAGGAGGAGCGGTGCTCAGCCGGCCACGCACCCTGCCCTACCCGCAGTTCCTGCTGGCCGCCGCCGTCGGCGTCGTCACCGTCTCGATCGCGGTCCTCGAACCGGCCCGCATCGACCTGCTCTACGTTCTCGGCGCCGCGCTCGTCCTCGTCGGATGCGGGGTGATGTTCGTCGTCTGGCGGGCCCAGCCGACGGCGCACACCGCGTGGATCGTCATCGTGCCGCTCGTCGACATCGTCGCGACCGTGCCGATCCGGCAAGCGGCGGCCGACGTGCTTCCCGCGGCGGGGGTGCTCGTGACCTTCCCGGTCGGGTGGCTCGCGTTCGCCTTTCCGGCGTGGGCGATCACGGTCGGAGTGCTCGCGACGGCCCTGCTCCCGGTCTCCGCCCTCCTCGGCGGGAGCGGCGCGACGCCGGCGCAGTGGATGTCGGTGCTCGTGCTGCCCGCGACGATGGCCCTGTTCGCGATCGCGGTCGCGGCGGTCGGGCGGGATCTCCGCCGGCAGCGCACCCGCGCGCAGCGGGCGGACACGCGGATGTCCGAGGCGTTGACGTCGTCCGAACGCAACACCGCGACGTTGACGGCGCTGCTGGATGCGACCGACGACGCCGTCTCGGTCTTCGACGCCCAGGGCAGGCCCCTCCTGGTGAACGCGGTCGCCGCCGAACTCACCCGCCGGGCGGGGCAGTCCGGAGCGCCGACGCCGTCGGAGCCGATGGAGGTCTATGCCGCGGACCGTGCGACCAAGGTGGAGCTCGGCCCGGAGTTCATGGGGCAGGCTCTCACGGGTGCGTTCGTAGCGCCCCGCCTGGTGTGGGTCGGTGCGCCCGGCGACCAGGTCGCGATCCGCTTCGTCGTCCGCCCGGTGACGACGGAGGACGGCGACACGATCGGGTTCGTGATGGTGGGCAACGACGTGACGGAGCTCGTCCACGCGGTCGACGTGCGCGACCGGTTCCTCGACACCGTCGGGCACGAATTCCGCACCCCGCTCACCGTGATCCTCGGCAACACCGATATCGCCCTCGCGGCGGCCCCTCTCGACCGCGACCGTTGGGAGCGGGTGGACCGGGCCGCTGAGCGCCTGCTGCGGATGGTCGAGCGTCTCATCGCGGCGGGGCGGGCCGAGCTCGAGCCGCGCACCGGCGACACGGCGGTCTCGGCCGTCGTGTCGCGAGCGGTGCGCGGTGCCGAGCGTCTGGCGGCCGAGCGGGAGGTCGACTTCGCCGTCGTCGTCGACGAGTCCGTCCGCGCGCGGATCGCCGCGAACGATCTCGCGGCGATCGCGGAGGAGCTCGCCCGGAACGCCGTCGAGTTCACCCCGCCCGGCGGCTCCGTCATCGTCGACGTGCGGCGCGAGCGCGACGACATCCTGGTCGAGGTGACCGACACCGGCGTCGGCATGACGAGCGACGAACGCGCCCACGCGTTCGAGCGGTTCTACCGCACCTCCTACGCGCAGGATGCCGCCGTGCAGGGGGCGGGTCTCGGGCTCGCGATCGCGCGGAGCCTCGCCGAGTCGAACGGCGCGACGCTCGCCCTCGCGCCCCACGCACCCGCCGGCACCGTCGCCACGCTGCGGGTCGGCGCCGTCTGAGCCGCCCCGCATCCACGGCGTTCTCACGGGCAGCGTGCGAAGGCTGGGGTTAGCCTGGTCCGCGGGCACATTGACCCGCCGTATGACGCGCACGCAGCCCGCGGATGCCGCATGTTTCGGCGATGTCACGCCGAATGAGAAAACGCGCGCGCCGGTTCTCGTTCGGCGTCGCGGGATCGTCGCGCCGTCGTCATCCGGGTGACACCGCCGGTTGGGATTCTGAGCACAACCCGACCGTCGAGGAGTGCCATGTCCACGTCCCCTGAAGCGACGACCCCCACGGATGCCGCCGCGCCGCCGCTGCAA
>JAVBUN010000115.1:0-2860 GCA_031555335.1 Microbacterium sp. | reverse complement strand
CACGCTGAAACGGATGCCCCGGTCCTCACGGACCGGGGCATCCGTCGTTTCACGGGCTCAGCGGAACAGCGTCATGTTCGCCTGCTCCGCCTCGGCGTACTGCTGCCCGGCCGCGGTGAGCGCGAGATTGATCGAGGCCAGGGCGTCCTCGACCGTGCGCTGCGCGCCGCGCCACTGCTCGACGCTGTGCTGGAACATGCCGGATGCGCCGCCCGTCCACGACCCCTGCAGGGCCGAGAGCTGCGCCATGAGCGCCGTGGATTCGCCCTGCAGGCGATCGACGGTGCTGCGGATGGTGGCGGTGGCGGTGAAGACCGCGTCGCTGTCGACGGAGAAGACGGCCATGGGATACCTCCTGATCTCGGAAGCCCCCACGCTAGGAGCAGGCGAGTGGCCGGCAGGTCAAAAGGACGCGCTCTTGTGCACGGTATCGCGGGGGCGGCGAGCAGGGGAGGAGGGGAGGGCAGACCCGTGTACGCCCATGAGGGCGACGTGGCGAGTGGCTGCGGCGATGACGGCGGATCGTGCGGTGAGCCGTCCTCTACTCGACACGGTGCGCGAGGCTCTGCTGTGCGAGACGGCGCATCGCCACGAGAAGCGGCTCGATGACGACCGTTCCGAGGACCGTGTAGTTCACGGCATCGTGAGGGTCGGTGGGTATCGCTGACACCTCCGCTTGGGCGACGGTGAGCATGGCTTCGGAATACAGCCGGAGACGTTCTGGGCTCACCGATACGCCGGCATCATCGGCGGCGACGAGGGCTTGGTCGAGCATCGACATCGCGGGCTCGTGAGCCGCGTAGCCGGGCGCGAACGATTGCAGCGCGGCCGACGCGCGCGGAGTGTCTCCGCTCGCGTCGATCCCGGGATCACCGATCGCGGTGATGGCCTCTCGCAGCAGGGCCCCGGTGTCGCCCTGGGGATTGTCGAGTATGGCGAGGACGGACTTGATCCGAGCCAGCGGGAGGTCCGCGACCGTATGCAGCGCCCGGATCAGACGGAGCCGCGCGAGGTGGCCGTCGTGATAGCTCGCGCGTCGGGACCCTTCACTGACGCCGGGCTCCAGCATTCCCTCTCGAATGTAGAACTTGATCGTCGGAGTGGGCACCTTCGATCGTTCGACGAGTTCGCTGATGAGCATTCGCACCCTCCAAGATAGTGTTACTATCCTACTGCTAGATAGTTTCACTATCCTAAGGATACTTCATGCCATCCCTCACCCCCGCCGAGTTGTGGGCGTTCGCACGTTCCCGTCACACCTGGATGATCCCGACCGTGCTGATCCTGATGCTCGCGATCGCGTTCCCCCTGATCTACCTCTCAGCGACGACGTCGCCCCAGGATGACCTCCACGGGCTCCCGATCGCGCTCGTCATCGAGGATCAGGATGACTCGAGTTCGCTCGGCGCGGCCGCGCAGCTGGCGGCGACGGTGACCCGCACGATCGACAGCGAGAAGATCGCTCTGACCGCGATGACCAGCGCAGAACTGGCGACCGCAATGGGCGAGGACCGTGTGGCCGGTGCGATCGTGATCCCCTCGGATTTCGATGCGTCGATCAGTGAGCTCGTCGCTGGACCCCTTGCCTCCACACGCCTTCCTGAGGTGCAGATCCTCACCAACGCAGCCGACGGGGGCATCAGCGCAGGCCTGGTGACCGGCAACCTCGCCCCGGTGCTGGAGGGCGTGCGCACCGCAATGGGAGAGAGCCTTCTGGCGACGACGTCCGCTCCGGACTCGGCACCGACGTCCGCGGAAGCCGTGCTCCTGTCCGCCCCGTTCACCGTGTCTGACAGTGCGTACCGCGAACTGCCGAGTCATGCCGGATTCGGCACGAGCGCGTTCTACTTCGCCCTCGCCCTTGTGCTCCTCGGCTTCGTCGGAGCATCGGTGGTCAACCCCTCCATCGATTCCGCTCTCGGCTTCGCGCCTGCCGAGATGGGACCACTCGTCGCTCGCCGAGCGTACCGTCCCGCTACCCGCCTGCAGACCCTCCTGGTCAAGCTCGGTCTTCTCACGGCGCTCTCACCCGTCGCCGGAGCACTCGTGCTCGCGATCGCGAATCTCATCGGCGTGCCCACCCCGGACCCGGTGCAGCTGTGGCTCTTCGGCTCGGCAGCGATCGCCGCCGTGGGCTGGGGCGCGCTGACCGTGTTCGCCGTCTTCGGCGGCGGCATCGGCGCGCTCGTCAACACGACGTTCTTCATCGCCCTCGCCATGACGTCCTCCGGCGGAACGACACCGGTCAGCGCAACGCCACCCTTCTTCGCCTGGCTGTCCTCGATCTCACCGTTCCACGCCGTCGTCGGGGGAACCCGTTCACTGCTCTACTTCGGCAGCAACCCCCGCGCGGGCCTCACCGACGGCTGGATCCACGTCGGCGTCGGTGCTCTCATCGCCCTCGCTCTCGGCATCACGGTCACGGTGCTCTACGCGCGCAAGAGAATGTTCACCCGGCACCCTCGCCCCGCCCACACGGAAGCCCACCTCGCCGCATGAGCACGCCGTCTCGACGATCGACAGGCGCCGCCGACAGCAGCCCTGCGGCGCGGAGTGGGCCCCAGACCCGCGCCGAGTACGCCGCCGATCGAGAGATCGACTCTCCGGATCAGGCGGGATCCTCGACGTCGACGTCGGCGTGTGGTGCGGTCTCGGCGGGGGGCTCGGGACGCGGATCCGCCAGCGGCAGGGACACCCGGAACGTGGCGCCGCCGCCGGAGGTGTCGGTCACCGCGACGGTGCCGTGCAGCGTCTCGACGATGGATGCCACGATCGAGAGGCCGAGCCCCGATCCGCCGGTCTCGCGCGCACGGGACGTGTCCGCCCGCCAGAAGCGCTGGAAGATCTGCTCGCGGATCTG
>JAVBUN010000015.1:0-5795 GCA_031555335.1 Microbacterium sp. | reverse complement strand
AAGATCCTCGAGCTCGACAAGAACCGCAACAACGTCGTGCTCTCGCGCCGCGCCCTGCTCGAGCAGACGCAGTCCGAGTCGCGCACCACGTTCCTCAACAACCTCCACAAGGGCCAGGTCCGCAAGGGCACGGTCTCGTCGATCGTCAACTTCGGTGCGTTCGTGGACCTCGGCGGCGTGGACGGCCTCGTGCACGTCTCCGAGCTGTCGTGGAAGCACATCGAGCACGCGTCCGAGGTCGTCGAGGTCGGCCAGGAGGTCACCGTCGAGATCCTCGAGGTCGACCTGGATCGCGAGCGCGTGTCGCTCTCGCTCAAGGCGACCCAGGAGGACCCGTGGCAGGTCTTCGCCCGCACCCACGCCATCGGCCAGGTCACGCCGGGTAAGGTCACCAAGCTCGTCCCGTTCGGTGCATTCGTGCGCGTCGCGGACGGCATCGAGGGCCTCGTGCACATCTCCGAGCTGTCGGGCAAGCACGTCGAGCTCGCCGAGCAGGTCGTGTCGGTCGGCGAAGAGGTCTTCGTCAAGATCATCGACATCGACCTCGAGCGTCGCCGTATCTCGCTCTCGCTCAAGCAGGCGAACGAGGCGATCGACCCGTTCGGCACCGAGTTCGACCCGGCGCTGTACGGCATGCTCACCGAGTACGACGAGAACGGCGAGTACAAGTACCCCGAGGGCTTTGACTCCGAGACGAACGCCTGGAAGGAAGGCTTCGACGAGCAGCGCGAGGCCTGGGAGCAGGAGTACGCCGCGGCGCAGGGTCGTTGGGAGGCTCACAAGGCCGCGGTCATCAAGGCCGCCGAGGCCGAGGCCGCCAACCCCAGCACGGTCGACTCGAGCACGGGCTCCTCGTCCTTCTCGAGCGACTCCAGCTCGGGCGGAACGCTCGCCGACGACGAGGCTCTGGCCGCGCTGCGCGAGAAGCTGTCGGGCCGCTGATCGTCGCACGACGCTGAGCACCCCTTCACGAGAGGGCCGGGACCTGCGGGTTCCGGCCCTCTCCGTCGTTCGGGCACACCCGTCCGCACGCCCACGAGGCGCCGCCCGCGCCGCTAGGGTGAGTCGCATGGGGAGCTCGGCACACCGCGGTGACGAGGCGCGGCCGGCGGCATCCGGCGCGGCCGTGCCCGCCCGTGCCGGCGTGGTGCTCTCGTCGCTGATCCTCGCGGCGCTCGTCTGCAACATCAACCTCGCCGCCGCCAACATCGCACTGCCCGAGATCGGCGACGCATTCGGCGCGGGTCAGACGAGTCTCAACCTCGTCGCCCTGGGCTGCTCGCTGGGACTCGCGATGTCGGTGCTGTACTTCGGCGCGATCGCCGATCGTTACGGGCGCAAGCAGCTGCTGATGATCGGCCTCGCGCTCACCGTCGTGGCCAGCTTCCTCGCGGCGTTCGCGCCGACCATCGAGCTGCTCATCCTCGCGCGGATCTTCACCGGTATCGCGGCGGGGATGGCCTACCCGACCACGCTGTCGCTGATCACGGCGCTGTGGGGGCGCGGCCCTGCCCGGACCCGCGCGATCGCGCTGTGGTCGAGCGTGAGCGCGATGGCGAGCGTCATCGGTTCGGTCGCCGCCGGGCTGCTGCTGGAGGTGTTCTGGTGGGGCTCGGCATTCCTGCTCGCCGCACCCATCGCCGCCGTCGCGCTCGTGATGGTGTGGCGCGTCGTCCCCGCCCACGTGGCCGAATCCGACGCCCCGGTCGATCACCTGGGCGGAGTGCTGTCGGTGGGCACGATCGCGTCGTTCGTCCTCGGCGTCAGCCTCGTCGTGGCGCCGAACGAGACGATCGTCGGACTGATCTGCCTCTGCGTCGCGCTCGTGCTGGGCGGGCTCTTCGTGTGGCGGCAGCTGACGGCGGCGTCGCCGCTGTACGACCTCCGCATCGCCGCACGTCGGCTCTTCTGGGTGCCGGCGGTCGCCGGAATGATCATCTTCGGGTCGCTCATGGGAGCGATGTTCGTCGGACAGCAGTTCCTGCAGAACATCCTCGGCTACGACACGCTCGAGGCGGGGCTGGCGGTCGTGCCGGCGGCGATCGCATTGCTCCTGGTGGCACCGTTCTCCGCGCGTCTCGTGACCGCCCGCGGCACCCGCATCACGATGCTCGTCGGTTACGTCATCGTGCTCCTCGGCTTCGTCCTCACGCTGTTCTGGCGTGAGAACACGCCCTACTGGCTCGTCGGCGGCGCCTTCTTCGCCATCGGCGCGGGAGCCGCGTTCGCGATGACCCCCGCCTCCCGGTCGCTCACGGATTCGACTCCTGTCCGGCGCGTGGGCATGGCCTCCGCCACCTCCGACCTCCAGCGGGACCTCGGCGGTTCGGTGATGCAGGCGCTGCTCGGCGCCATCCTCGCCGCCGGCTTCGCGTCCGCCTTCGCCCGGGCGATCGACGCGACGGGGAAGGCCTCGCAGATCTCCGCCGAGGTCACCGCCGCGCTGGAGGCGTCGTACGCGTCCGCCCTGCATGTCGCCGATCAGTATCCGCAGTACCGTGACGCGATCCTGCAGGCCGCGAGCGAGAGTCTCGTCCGCGGCGCGTTCTGGGCATATCTGGTCGGTGCCGTGGCGATCGCGCTCGGAGCGCTCCTGGTGCTCCTCCGCATCCCGCGGCACGCCCGAGAGCTCGAGCTTTCGGCGCAGTACCACCGTGCGGATGCGGCGGATGCGGCCGGTGGCACGGATGCCAGCGGTGACGCGGATGTCGCCGGTGATGCCTCGTCGCCGCCCGCATCCGCCTGAGGGGCACCGGGCGGCCGCGTCATCCGGAACGGCGGCTCGGCGGTGGCGGTGATGTCGGGGGTTCCGATGTCCCCTTTTCGGGGGACGGTATGGCGTGCGGGCGGGGAGCCGCGCGCCCGGCGCGGTAGCGTCGAAGGATGAGCCACGACGTGACGACGGACATCCCCGTCGCGGATCGCGTGGTGGACTCCTCGAGACTCCGCGCACGCCTTCATCGCCTGCGACTGGCGTTCGTGCTCCCGCCCTTCCTCGACAGCGGTCGCGCACGCACGACGGCGATCCTGCAGCTGAGCCTGTGCGCCGTGGTGCTCGTGTTCGTCGTCATCGTCGCCGTCTTGCCGTTCGGCGGCGACCTGGCGCTGTTCTGGATCGGCACGATCATCCTGCTGGGCGCCGGCGGCGCGGCGATCCTGATTCCGTGGTCGCACATATCGGCGTGGTGGGTGGCGACGATCCCGCTCATCGACATCGTCGGCATCACCCTGCTGCGCCAGGCCGACCCGGCGGGCGGCTTCGCCACCCTCTACTTCCTGCCCGTCATCTGGCTGGCGATCTTCTACGGGCTCGGCGGCTATCTGTTCGGGATCATCCTGGTTCCGACCATCATGTTCGTCACGACGCTCGTCGACGAACGACAGGCGCTCACCTCGGCGACCGCCGCGCTAGCGCTCATGCTCATCGTCGTGGCCACGATCGGGGTGATCCTCGCCCGGCAGATGGCCGCGCAGCGCGTGCTGTTCACCCGCCAGACGCGCACGATGGCCCGTACGCTCCGTCGCGCGCAGAAGCAGGAGGAGCTGCTCGCGGAGGTGCTCGACACGATCGACTTCGGGGTGATCCGCATCGCCGTCGACGGCTCGACGACGTTGGCGAACGGCGCGCACGCACGCCTGCAGCGCGCTGCGCGCGCGGCCGACACGGCCGGGGCGACGGTCTTCGCGGCGGACGGTGTGACCCCGCTCGACCGCCATGACATCCCTTTCGCCCGCGCGGCGCGCGGTGAGGTCTTCGACAACCAGATCGTCTGGTTCGGTGCCGAGAGCGGTCGGCGCCGGGCGCTGAGCGTGACGGCGCGCCGGACCCGCGCGGTGGACGGAGCCGACAGCGGCGCCGTGATCGTCTCCCGCGACGTCACGAGCGAACTCACGGCTCTCCGCGCGCGCGACTCGCTGGTGTCCTCGGTGTCCCACGAGCTGCGTACGCCGCTCACCTCGATCATCGGCTACCTCGAGCTCGCGGTGGACGACCCCGCGGTGCCCGAGCGCGCCCGCAAGAACCTCGAGATCGCCGAGCGCAATGCCGCCCGCCTGCTCGGCATCGTCTCCGACATCCTGACCGCGTCGAGTCGTTCGGAGATGTCGGCCGACCTCACGATCTCCCAGCAGGACATCGATATCGCGGATGTCGTGCGTGCCAGCGGCGAGGCGTGGGAGCCGACCGCATCCGAGCGCGCGATCGCGATCGAGATGGAGGGGATCCGGTCGGCGCACGCCTACGCGGACCCGCTGCGGATGCGGCAGGTCATCGACAACCTCGTGAGCAACGCCGTGAAGTACAACCGCGACGGTGGCAGCGTCACGCTCACCACGCAGTCGGACGGACTGACGACCACCATCGCGGTGAACGACAGCGGCATCGGGCTGTCCGCCGAGGAGCTCACACGCGTCTTCGAACGGTTCTTCCGGGCGGATGGTGTCGCGAGCGGCACCGGGCTCGGCCTCTCGATCAGCCGCGAGCTCGTGCGCGCGCACGGCGGCGACATCGCGGTGACGAGTACACCCGGGTCGGGTACCTCCTTCGTCGTCACCCTTCCCGCGACGGCCGACACCCTCGACGACCCGGACCGCGACACCGCGCGCACCGCGGAGACGACCGGGGGCGCTGCCACGGCGTCCCCACCGACGGGAGGGCGGCGCGCGTGACGCTCGATCCGACCACTGCGGCGGTGATGGCGACCATCGCCGTCGTCGTCTGCGGTATGACCTTCATCGCCACGAGCCTGTCCGCGCGTTACGCCTCCAGCGGCGCCCGCCTGTGGGGTCTGTCGTATCTCCTCGTCATGGTTGCCGTCTGCAGCAACCTGGTGGCGGTCGCCGTTCCCGCCGGCGCACCGGGCGCGGTGTGGGGCATCGCCCTCGCGAATGCGGCCGGTGTGGGCGCTGTCGGCTGCCTGCTGCTCGGCTTCCGCGCATACAACGGCGCCCAGGTGCAGGGACCGGCGCTGATGATCACGGCGCTGGCATTCCTCACCGTGGCGGCGGCCATCGTCGGCAGCAACGAGGCGGTGGGCGCGGGCGGACTGGCCGTCGCCTATGCCGCGCTCGGGATCGTCTCGGTCGGCGCCGCCCTCCACGCCGTCGTCGGTCGGACCCGACGTCATGCGATGGCGTGGATCTTCGGCGCCGCGCTGATCCTGGAGGCGCTCTTCGCGCTCGCCCGCGCGGCGATCTACGCGCTCCTGGGATCCGATGACCAGCTGAGTCTCAGCTGGTTCGGTGCGGTGCCGGAATCCTTGACCCTCGTCAGCGTCGGTCTCGTCGCGACGATCGCGACGTTCGTGCTGCGCAGCGAGCTGGCGCGTGATGCGGCCGCACCGTCCGCGGCGACCGGAACCGACGGCCCCATCGGGAGGAACGCCTTCGTCGCGGAGCTCGCGGCGGTGCTGCGGCGGGCGAGCGCGCGGACCGAGCTGGTCGTCGTGATCTCGGTGCTGGTGGAGGACGTGGGCGCCATCACCGCATCCTTCGGACACGAGGTGGCCGATGCGACGACCCGGGTGCTGCGCTCCGCGGTCCGCGAGTACGCCTCGCCGGTCGCGCTGGTCGGCGAGAGCGACGACCGGACCATCGTCCTCGTCGCGACGACCGCGTCGAGCCCGGCGGACGCCCGGCGGCAGGCGGGGCTGCTGTATCGCGGCGTCGTGCAGCGGTTCGTCGGAGCACGCGGAATCGTCGTCCCCGGCGTCGGCGTCGGCGTGGCCCTCAGCCAGACCCTCGGCTACAACCCGCAGACGCTGGTCGAAGGCGCAACGATCGCCGCGGTGCACGCG
>JAVBUN010000237.1:0-19745 GCA_031555335.1 Microbacterium sp. | reverse complement strand
GTCTTCAACGTCGACGAGTCGGTGTTGACGGATGCGGACCGCAAGGCCGAACTCGCGGCTCTCGTCGCGCCCGCGCAGGCGGTCTTCCTCGACGCGAAGATCGAGTCCGAGCTGATCGACCTCGACCCGGAGGATGCGGCGGAGCTGCTCGCCTCGACCGGCCAGGACGAGTCGGGGCTCGACCAGCTCGCCCGCATCGGATTCGACACGTTGGGGCTGCAGACCTACCTCACCGCCGGCCCGAAAGAGGCGCGCGCGTGGACGATCGGCAAGGGCTGGAAGGCCCCGCAGGCGGCCGGCGTGATCCACACCGACTTCGAGAAGGGCTTCATCAAGGCTGAGGTCATCTCGTTCGACGACCTCGTCGAGACCGGCTCGATCCTCGAAGCCCGCGCGAAGGGCAAGGCGCGTCTCGAGGGCAAGGACTACGTCATGCAGGACGGCGACGTGGTGGAGTTCCGCTTCAACAACTGAACGGGCTCTCTTGCCGCGGAATTACACGGAAGTTGGCGAATCAGTCCGCACAGAGTCCGCAAAAGTCCGCAGAACGCTTTCGACGAGAGTGCTCGTTGCGGCCCGTGTGCGGTCGTCGGCGGTGGGCCACAAATGGCTGTAGGTGTTGAGCGTTGTGGTCGCTTTCGCGTGCCCCAGAGCACGCTGCACGGTGACGACATCGCACCCCGCGGCGATCAATCCCGAGGCGTAGAAGTGTCGGAGATCGTGGAGCCGCACGCCTTCGACACCGGCACGCTTGAG
Source organism: Microbacterium sp. (assembly GCA_031555335.1). GTDB lineage: Bacteria > Actinomycetota > Actinomycetes > Actinomycetales > Microbacteriaceae > Microbacterium. The sequence continues at coordinate 18,989 of JAVBUN010000237.1, read as the reverse complement.
CGTCGTTTTCCACCAGTAGTGGACGGTGTTCTGATGCGGAGGCTCGTTGTTCTTGCCGTAGAAGATCCACCGGTCAGCGCCGAAGGTCTTCCACTTCGCGATGTGGTCGCTCAACAGGTTCAGAAGCTCGTCGGGTGCGGGAATGTCGCGCTCGGAGCCGTACTTGGGAGGGCGCAGATCGACGAGTCCGCCGGGCTTGCGTTGCACTTGTCGCCACACACGGATCTGGCGGTGGAGGAAGTCGACGTCGGGAAGCTGCATCGCCGCAGCTTCGCCCAGGCGCAGCCCCGCGAACGCGCAGAAGGCGATGAAGGGCCGGAACCACTCCTCGGCGGCGTTCATGATCGCCGCGACCTCTTCCGGAATGGGGATCCGCATGGCCATGTCGGCCTTCCGCATGCGGGGGAGTGTCACCCCGAGTGACGGGTCGGTGGCGATCAGTCGGTCGCGTACCGCAGCGCGGAGCACCGCTCGCACGTTGTTGACGCGTGTTTTGATCGTTCCGGGCGCATACCCGCCGGCGTGCATCTGCTTCACCCACGCCTCTACATGAGATCGGCGGATGCTGCGAAGCTCCACCTCGCGGAACGCGCACTTCTGGACAGCGAGCTTCATCGCGACGGTGGTCGTCGGCGCCCACACCTGTCGTTGGGCCCAATCGGCAAAGTACGAGGCGAGCGAGATCGCACCGGCCTTCGGATCGACGTACATCCCGGTGACCACTTGCGAGGTGACCTCGTCGAGCCACCGCTGAGCGTCGCGCTTCGTGCGGAAGTGGCGTGAGTGCTCGCGGCGCAACTCGTCGCGGTAGCGGGCTCGCCAGGTGCCGTTGGGACGTTGCTTGATGCTCGCCATCGCTCACCTCCGAGGCCACCATTGTCGCTCAGTGCTCCCTGACCTACCAGAGTCGACTCCGCTCCAGTGCCGCGTTGGAGATCCAGCGCGCCGATCCCCTTCCTTATCAAAGGGCGTTGCGTACGCGGCCGTGCCGAGCCTCACTGTTCGAGGCGGAACTCTGACAGTTCCCCACGGGACCGGCGCGATGTTCCGTAATCGCACGACAAAGCGAATCCTCGCCCGCTTCGGATCCTCAAACGGGCATTGCCCGAGGCGCGGACGCTCGCAAGCGCTGGTACGGCTCTCTGCGGCGCGCGAGGCCTGCTCCGACTGTCGAATTCCCGTGACCCAGGTATGCGTGCCGACGCGCGACGACTATAGAAGTGCGAGCCACCGGGCGGGCAGATTGAGTATTGTCCGACGCGTGATGGTTGAGATGAACTCACTTGCCGAGTCAGTGTCGGTGTGCGTCTGGTACGACGGCGATCCTGGGTGGCTGCCTTCGGTGACGCCGAAGGAGGCGACGGTGACGGGGAAGTCAGACGAGGCATTTGTTGACGCGCTTGCGCGAACCTTTGGTCCCCGGCCAGAAGGCAACCGTTACAACCTCGTGGTGCGTGACGGCGCGGAAACGGTCGACTGGCTTGGTGAAATCACCGAACAGGTGTCACTGGGCGACGCTGCCGTGGTCGCCAATGGACAGACGCTACAGGTCGATGTTCTGGGTCGAGGTGGCGGTGCAATCCCTCTGATGCTCGACATCGTGAATGCGGTGCTCACGGTGGACGGACTTCTGGCAGGTGGTGCGAAGGTAAAGAGGGCGATCGAGGCGGGGCGATGGAAGAGTCAGCGCCAAGCCGCGCGTGACTGGGTCGATGAAGGTACGGACACAGAGCCATCCATGGTGTTGAGACGATTCGTGTTCGAACAATCGACTTGGGAACGTGGGGAGTTCGATCGAGCGTTCGACCTCGATCGAGCGTCCGGATCGGCTCTACTTCGCGCTCTCGGGTTCCGGAAGACGAGGACGAAGCCCGAGACATGGGTTGAGCCAAATCCCGATTCGTGGGCGGACGCCCCTCTCTCGTAGATGCCGGCAGATCACAAAATCCTTTAACTGGCGCACGCCGCGGGTCAACTGCGGCAATCGCCTCGAATCCTGACAGACGGGTGCAGCATGGTGGCTCAACGTGGACCCGCGCGAAACGAGCGGTCTCCGATTGCGCGGCGAAGAACATACCTGATTCGTGAAGTAGGGGACTTCATCGAGCGCACTGGCGTGGAGGAACGCAAACCGCGGGTTTCGATTGAAGCCGTTCCCCGGCTTCGCGATCGTGGCCGTCGCGTCACCTACCGTGTGCGTGTGCGTGGCGAGCTCTTGATCGAGGACTGGTACGAGGAGCTTCGCGACATCATCAACAGAGCTCGTAGCCTGCTTGACAACGCGATGTGGGCAGCGGCCGGCGGCGGCGATGTCGGCAGATACACGAAGCAGGAGAAGGACCGAATCAAGTTCCCCTTGGCCCGGCACGAGAACGAGTGGTTGAGCTTTGAAGCGTCGAAGCACGGTGCGTCGCTCGGACCCAACGTTCTCGCTCAGCTACGTGCGATCCAACCGTTTGTAACGTCCGATGCCGTGATTCAGATGTTCAACCGGGTGAACAACGTGGATAAGCACCGCGATCCGCTCGAGCTGGCGCTCGTACCCGATGCTCTCTTTGCGTTTGTTCTTGCCCCGGGAATCGCCGGGATCCCTGGGCAGAATGTACATGGTTTCGAATGGGTGCCGTTGGGGCCCATCCAGAACGGGACAGACGTACTCGACTACAGGCAGTCCGCTTCACTCCCGACGCTCGCGGCCGTTGATCTGCCAGCCGCGCTGTGCGTCCAAGTTGATGGAGAGTGGATCGATGTCCAGGATTTCCTCCAAGACATCGTCGTATTCACAGTAACCGCGTCTTCCATCCTCGGGGATGGGAACACCACGTGGGCTGACGCGCACCGAGCGAAGTTCGCCGCGGAGAGGGCTCAGTTGCGGACCTTCCGGAAGATGCTCCTCGATAACGATCCGATTGCTGAGCTGTATTGGCAGGGCGCCGCGGATCCGGTACTCGGCGCAAGGCTGGATCTGCGGTAGAGGTTGACGCCGGCCGGATCCCCTACCGCGCGATGCTCGAATGACGGACGTTCCCGGGCGCGATCGCGGGGTTGCGAGCGGGACCGTGCCACGCAAGCGAGGAACAGGATCTTCGACGCATGTGTGTTCTTATTCAGAGTGTCTGTGGTCGCTGACATTCTGTTCTCCGGATGAAAGGAGGAGTAGTGGCTCGATCCCTTTCGACGTTGGTGTCGCTCGCTACATCGATGCAATCCCAGCCTGGCGTGTATGCGGTGCTGCTCGGTTCAGGTGTCTCTACCGGCGCTGGTATTCCGACCGGGTGGGGTGTCGTGCGCGAGCTCGTCGGGCGACTGGCTGCAGCCTCCGCACCCGAGAGCGACGATGCCCCAAGGGCGGCCTGGGATGATCCGGAGGAGTGGTGGGGTGCACACCACGATGGTCCGCTGGGTTACGCGTCGCTCCTTGCCGAGCTTGCACCGACTCCTGCCGCACGCCAAGGGATTCTGGCAAGGTTCTTCGAGCCTGACGACGAGGACCGGGCAACAGGGTTGAAGCAGCCGAGCAAGGCGCACCACGCCATTGCCGATCTCGTGAAGCGCGGGTACGTGCGAGTCATCGTCACGACCAACTTTGATCGACTCATGGAGCAGGCGCTCCAGGCCGCCGGCGTTTCACCGCAGGTGATCGCACGGCCGGAGGCCGTCAACGGCATGGCTCCTCTAGCGCACGCGCCCGCGACGGTCATCAAGCTCCATGGTGACTATAAAGATCTCGGCACGCTGAACACGCCTGCGGAACTCAGCGCCTATGCCGCCGAGTGGGACCGGCTCCTGGCCCAGATCTTCGATGAGTATGGCCTTCTCATATCCGGGTGGTCAGCCGACTGGGACGAGGCGCTCGTCGCGGCCATCGAGGCTTCCCCATCCCGCCGCTATCCGTTGTATTGGGATGCGCGCAGCAGTAAGGGTGAGCATGCGCAACGCTTGCTGCGTACTCGTGGCGGACTCGAGGTCCCCGCTTCGAGCGCGGACACCCTTTTCGGCGATCTGTTGGGGAGTGTTGAGGCGTTGGAGCGGCTGGCGAGTCCGCCGCTCTCGACCGCCATGGCCGTTGCGCGGATCAAGCGGTACCTCCCCGACCCTGTGCGTCGTCTGGACCTGCACGATCTCATCATGGACTCTGTCGACGAGGTCGTCACGGCGATCGCCGCGCAGCCGACATCGGCGTCTCAGGTCGGCTACGAGATGCTCGAGGACCTCTATGCCAGGCACTTCCGGTCAATGGAACAACTCTCGCAGCTGCTGATTGTGGGCACCTGGCACGACCCGGAGGGAGTTCACAATCAACTGTGGATCGATGCGCTGCAGCGACTAGTAGACGCCGGGAATCAGCCGCTGCAGTCGTCCAACGACGCGCTTCGGATGACCCGGCTCTTGCCAGCGCTCATCGCGTTCTCTGTCATGGGCGTTGTCTCGGGACATCGAGACCGGGACGGCCTGCTGATCCGCCTCGCAATGGATGTCGAAGCGGCCACACCGTACGAAGGTCAGGACCCGCGTCCGGCGGCGCAAGTGCTTCACGCAGCTCGACTGATGCAGGACGACTGGGTGAACGGATTGCCGCGCTGGGGTGGCACCAGGTGGTTGTATCCGGTCAGTCACCTGTTGGTGACGGACTTGCGGCCCTACTTTGAGGGCCACCTCTCGTCCAGCGCCAATTTCACGCAGGCCTATCACGGATTCGAGTATCGTCTTGGTCTCATCCAGGAACGGACGCAGGGTTACCACGCCATCAGCGGCGAGTATGTCGGCGATCGCGCGTGGGACGGCGACGTGCCAACGACTGAGAACGCGCTCAGACGCCAACTTGAGCGAGGTCGCGCCACCGCGTGGCTCGACTACTATGGCGGCCCGGAAGAACTTGAGGCCGCGCTCATTGCACAACGCGAAGTCCTGAAGCGATACAGACGCTGGGGGTAGGCGGTGGCCAGCAAGAACGCTTGGCCGGTACAGCCGGGCGATATTGTCGGGCGTACATTGGAGGCCGCGGCGGCGATTGGACGAAATGGACTCAGTCTTTGAGCCAGATGAGGGAATCACGGCTGGTCGCGACTCTGATCTGCTGCCAACGCCGAGCCTTAGTCCCGATGAGTTCGAGGACTTCACGGAACGAGTACTAAGCGCGCACCGACACGTGGCACCCCCGACGCGTCACGTCGCGAGAGTCGAGCGCTGGGGGCGCCGTGGCGACAAGCAAGACGGAATCGACTTCGAGGGGACTTGGAGCGACGATCGCAGCGCGGCTTGGCAGTGCAAGCGCCTCGACGCGCTCACACTCCCCGACGTCAAGAAGTTCATCAAGGAGTGCACCTTCACTGCCGACGAGTACTACATCGTCTACTCCGGTGAGGCCTCGCGCGAGACACGCAACGAGGTAAAGAACCACCCCGGGTGGGCGATCCTGGACCGGCGCGGCCTAGGACGTCTTCTCGCAGATCTGCCTCTGCACCTGCAGCGATCGGTTCTCGATGCTACCTGGGGACCGGTCACACGACGTCAATACATGGAGACTCCCGGCGAGGACTCATTTATTGGCGTACAGTCGGTGCGTCAACGCCGGCTCGACGGCGGTGCACTGTTGAACGACCTCGGGGCGACAGCGGGGCGAGCGGAAGAGTCGACCGCAATCGATCGGGCACTCGACAGAACTAGGGACTGGCCGCTGGTGGTCTTGATCAGCGGCCGGGGCGGCATCGGTAAGACGAGGCTCCTCGCCGAGCGTCTGACTCAACTCCAGGAAGACAACCTGGGAATTCCTGTGCTGTGGCTCTCGCCCGGAAGATCAATCGACGCAGATGCTCTCAAGGAATTGCCGCACACACCGGCCGTCATCGTCATCGACGACGCACACCGGTCGACCGAACAGCTTCGACCGCTCCTTGAGTATGCGAAATATCAGCCCGGAACGCAGATTGTGCTGGGCTCCCGCGGTCCGGGCATCAGCACCATCCGCGCCCAACTCGTCGAAGCTGATGTGCGGGACCATCAGGTCCAGGCCGTTTCGCTCAATGAGCTCACGTCGGCGGAGGGGCGAGCGCTGGTTGACTCCTTGCTGGAAGGCATGACACCTCCTTTCGAGCTCCGCAGCTTCCTGGCAGAGCAGGCCCGCCGCTCACCTTTCTTCGCGGTTCTGACGGCCAACCTGCTCCGAGCAGGAGAGCTGTCGGGGCCGCTGAACCTCGACGCCGGTCTGAGGGAACAAGTGATGGTGCGCTACCGCGATGTCGTCACCGACGGCATCGCATCCGAGTCGCAACCCGCCGTGCGCAGAATGCTCGCGACGGTCGCCGCACTAGGCACAGTTGACCTCGCCAACGCCGACTTCCGGACCCGACTGAGCGAGTTCAGCGGCATCCCGCTAATGGAGATGCTCCGCACTATCGAGAAACTGCGCGAGCATGACGTCCTCATCGGTCCGCCCGACGCCACCCAGTTCGCAGTGGAGATGCTCGGCGATCAGATCGTCGAGGCCGAGGCAGTCGTCGGCAACGTGGACACCGGATTCGCGCTAGAGCTGTGGAACGCGTTCAAGGCATCTCATCGGAGGGCTGTGCTGTCCGGACTGGGCAACCTCGCCTGGCGGCTTGGACAGATAGGGCCTCGCATCATCGCGGTTGTATGGACCGAGCTGGAGCGAGAAGTCGCCGCGCTCGACCATGACCAGCTGCATGATCTCATCGGATCGATCCGCGGTCTCGCGTATGCCCAACCTGAGCAGATCGTCCAACTCAGCAGCAGAGTGATCGAGCGCCTCAACGAACTAGACAGAATCGCGCCGGAAACGCCGGACCTCGGCACCGAACACGAGGAGTCGCTCTGGTTTGGTCCAGCCACACGCGGAGCAGTGGAGCGCGCGCTCGCGCCGGTAGTGACCGACGCTGCCGTGTACAACGCAGGCGTGCTGGAGCAGGTCCTCGATATCCTTTGGAGCCTCGCCCAGCACGACGACCGTCCGCCTGCACAGAACCCCGAGCACCCGCTAAGGCTCATCGAGGATCGTCTGGCGAACCTCGGCGACCTACCGGATCCCACCTACCCGGCACGCATCGCGCAAGCGGCGCAACGATGGCTTGCGGCGTATGATTCGAGCACCGGGCCACGGTCGCCGATCGCCACCCTGGCTCCATTGCTTGCCAAGGAGGGGACTACAACGGAGTGGGAGAACCGTCGGACGCTTCGGTTCAAGCCATTCTTCGTCTCCGCCGCGTGGGCGCGACCTGTGCGCGATCAGATACGGTCCACCCTCGTCGCGGCCGCAGAAGACGACTCTCCCTTGTCGTTCGAAGCGGTCCGCATGCTCGGTGAGGCGTTGCGACCACCCGTGGGCATGTTCGGAGGGGTGGTGCCCGTCACCACGATCCGGGAATGGGACGACGATGACCTCGCGACGCTCGATGCGTTCGCCGGCATCGCTTCGCGAACCAGCCGGCCGGCGGTTCGTCGCCTGATCCGTCAACAGGTCGAATGGGAAGGGCTGTACTCGAAGTCCGCGCCGGTCCGGCGTGCGGCACTCGCACTCATCACGGAACTGGATGAGCGCCCCGAAGACGACCTGAGCGACTACCTGAGCAACCCCGGGATCGACGTCGGGCTGACGAGCCGCCGCGGCGTCCCTGTCCCCTCCATGAATGAGGTCGAGATCCTCATCGATTCTGAGGCGGACCGCGCCGACGACTTCGAGACAAGGTACGCACTGGCGCAGAGAACGCAGATCGAGGCTCGAGAAGCGATAGCCAAAGAGCTTTGGCCGCCCGGGGAGGACGCGTTTGAAGGCGTTCGCCGTCTGGACAGGGAAGCGCGCGAGTTGACAGCTGCAGGAACCAACGTGGGGGAGTCACTGCACACGCTCTTTGCACAGGTGCTCTCGGAGCGTCCTGACCTGGCCGAGCCTCTGTTTCGGGCCGTCGCCGACATGCAGCCCGGCCCACTGGACGACGCACTTCCTCAGCTGCTCGACGGACTAAGAATCGCCGACGAGCCCACGTTGGTCAACCTCATAGATCACTACCCGGACGCCGACCCACGCATCCGAACGGCACTCGGTCGGGCAACCTCCAGCTACAACTGGATGAGCCATGGGCCTACCTACACTGCGCTCACCGATCGCGGACGTGGGGACGAGGACCCGACCGTACGAAACACGTTTCTGATCAGCGTTCGGCTTGACCTCGACCCGGTCGCGGGGGTGCGGATCCTCGTTGAGGGTGACGCCGATGAGACGACAGTCCGCGCCGTCATTCGATCCACGATGTACCTCGCCAAACCTGACTGGTGCGCACATCTGAGCGACGACGAAGTACGGGCAGTGCTGACGCTCGTGGGCAGGGTGCGCGGCTCAAGCACCGTGTCAGGGATCCTCGCCGCACTCGCGTCCACTCACCCTTATGCCACTCTGCAACATCTCGCGGAGCATGCCGCTTCGACGGGAGCGGGTCGCCAGCGTGATCCTCGAGTGGCGGATGCTCTGCAGCAGCACCCAGCGGAGGTGGCTCGGTGGCTTCTTGACAGTTCCGCGAGCCCCGACACGCCACGAGTCATCGGGCGGCTCCGACCACCGCTAGCCGGTGTGCCGTCTAGTGGACTTGCCGAAGTTCTCACCGAGGTCGTCATCGACGCCGATGCATCAACGGTCCTTAACGTCGCTGCCGCCTTGACCGGGTTCAACGGATGGGTGCCCTTCACTCCAGCATTGGCTCGGACACTTCTTGAGCACCCGGCACTCACACAAGCTCAGCGTGCGGCGGTTCTTGAGCGACTGGAGATGCAGCTAACCCCGGGATCATGGTCTGGCGCCGGCGGCCAGTCGGCCGAGTTGAACGCAGCGCTAGAAGCGGCGCGTGCGGCGGAATCTGAGGAGCCGAACGCCGCCCTCAGGAAACTTCTCGCCGATGCGAAGGACCTTCTGGAACATCGAGTTGCGGAGTTCGCAACGCCGGATGACGACGACGAGACCGACTCTTCCTAACTTCGGCGCCCGGGTACGCTCCGTGCGGTCGAAGGGACGCAAGTTGCTCCTCCTGCGCACGTATCATGCTGCCTGTACGCGCAGCCTCAGGGCGTTGCGGGCGCGATGGCGCCGCCCTCGGCCCGTGCCGGAACGCGTGTGGCGATGATCGCACCATGCGGGCGAGGCTTCGGATCCCGTCCGGTCCTGGTGTGAGTCTCGATGATTTCGAATCCGGCCCCGTGCAACTCACGGGCCAGGGCTTCGGGTGGCCAGAGATAGGCGGTCACGACGGTGTGATCGAACGGCTCGAGATCCGTGCCGATGAAGAAGCCGACCAGGATCGAACCGCCGGGACGAAGTGCGCGCGCGAACTCATTGAGTACGGCGCGCACTGCGGGCGGCTCGTAGTGGATCAACGAGTACCACGCCAGAATCCCACCGAGGCTGGCGTCGGCGTCGGGCAAGTGGTCGAAGCTGCCCAACGCGAAGGTGGCGTGTGGGAACGTTGCTCGCGCGTAGTCGATGAACTCGGGCACTTGGTCGATGCCGCGGGTCTGGCTGCCGTGTTCGCTCAGGTAGCCAGTCCAGTGCCCCGGGCCGCATCCCGCATCAAGAATGGGGCCGTTGATACCTGCCGCCCAGGATCTGATCAGCTCACGGTCGGATGGATGAACCGCCGCTACCGAGCCGACTTTCTCGACGTATTCGGCGGCTCGAGCGGAATAGGCAACTTCCACATGCGTCGACACGCAGGAAGCCTATGCAGGACTGCCGACCGAGATCTGTAGACACGACGAAAGCCGGTGCCGGCGACCGACAGCCGGTCGGCTAGCGGACATTCGCAGAGATGCCGCGCGGCCTCAGTTCTTGAGATTCGCTGTCACATGACGTCGATCGGCGCGATCTTGACGAGTAGCTTCTTGGCGCCGGCGTCATCAAACATGACGTGAGCAACTGTCTTCGCCCCTTCGCCGGTGACATCCGTAACCGTGCCCTCGCCGAAGTCTTCGTGCCGGAGCCGCTGACCTTTCTCGAGTTTGAGGTTGCCATTGTCGCGAACTGCTGCGGTGGGCGTAGACCATCCTCCGAGGTATCGCGCGGGTCGCTGAACGAGCGCATTTACGCCGGCAAGTATTTCGGCAAGCACCTCGTCCACATCGCGGCGCGGGGCGGCGGGGGCAACCTCGGTAGGCCGCCGGGCCGCCTCCAGCGCCGCCTGGAGTGCTGGCCACGCCTGCTCGAACAGGAGCTCGAAGATCGATGCCGCCGGCACCGACCCCGCCTCCTGGTGGATACGCTCGCAGAGTTTGCGGACCTGCTCGCGCGACGTGCCAAGTACATTTTGGAATTGACCGAGGGGCGGTTCGAGCTCAACCCGTTCGAGGTCAATCAGGATTGGGATAACGCTCCCGTGCTGCGACTTCCCTGCTAAGGCGCCCGCTTCGAAGAGTAGCCATGGAGAGCTCTGGTTCGCTCGCGTCACGAGAAGAATGCCCAGGTCCGCGGCACCGAGGTTTGCATCGATCACTGATAGAAACCGCTCGCCGGGCGCGATGTTGGAATCAGAAAGGAACGAGTGAACATGAGAGGCGAAGGTCGTCTCGATGAAGACCTGCAGGGCATGCCCCAGCGGCTTCGTCTGTTGCCCGGACCAGCTGATGAAGACTTTCACGCGACTCCGCTCCAATACCAATAGCCAGTTCACCGTATCGTTCAGATGTGGTCGCAGTAGGTAGTCAGTAGCAAGTGAACGTACAGCTTCGAAGTACTCAATAATCGGTGTGCTAAGCCGGCGAGCCGGTCGCCCTGCGCACACTCCCTGGTATCGAAACCAGCGGTCTGAGGTCGTCGGCTAAGGGTGGAGGAGCTTGACCCGGTTTGCCGGACAGCTGAGTAAGGCGATGATCGTCTCGGAATGTGTCCGTGACATGCCCGCACCACATTCGCCGGTGTCCCGGCGTCGAGCGCTGGATCTGGTCGCACAGGGGGAGGCCTGATCGGTTCCAGGACCCCCTCAATCCCATTCAGTGATTTCGAACCGATCGGTGGACGTCAGACTTTCGACGCCATCCCTATAGCTGGCCTCATCTGCGAGTCCGGGCGGAAAGCCCTGAGATCGGAAGTCCCGACCGGTCAGGAACGTGGTCGTGACTCCCCTCGTGTAGACCGAGTTCATGTAGTGCGAGCAGTCCGACTCCGAGAGAAGTGCGGAGGACGAGGGCGGCGCCTCGATCCCGGCCGGCTGGGTAATCCCGCCCACGTGCTGCAGTAGGGGCGTCAGAAGGGCGGTCGCTTGGTTCAGATGATGCAGGAAGTCCCTGTCATTCTTGTCCGCGTACATGAGCTGTGCTTCCGCTGGCCATACATATGCTTCTGTCGCGTTGTCGAATGTGGCACGCAGCCCAAGACTCGCTTTTCCGATGACATTGAGTGACCCAACGGCTGCCTGCTGCAAGCCGGGGACATCGTTGACTGCCCAATCAACGTGGCGCAGGCCTCGCGGCACGCCGTGAGAGCCAAGCGTGGTCTTCGATCGGTGTCCGAATTCCGGCCAGTCCGCGATGGGGAGTCCGGTGGCCTCTGCGAGCACTCCGAGCGACTCGCTTGCGTCCTGCGAACTATTCAGCTTCCTGGCCACCTGTGGCATATCGTCGAGGGCCACGCAGGCTCGAGCGAAGCGGATGGGCGGATAGAACTCGCTCCATATGACCGGTTGGAAGTCCTGTGAGAAGAACGGGATGGGTGGGTCGGCGGCAAAATGTGCCAGGATCTGAAAGCCACGGGGAGTGATTCCAGGAGAGTATTTGTTTGCCAGGTGCCAGGCATAGCCGTACCGGGGACTCTCCAGCTTGGCGTTTACCAACTGATTCCTGGTGGCTCGTCGCTCATCGTCGCCCATGATCGAGACGCTCAACTCGTCCAGCGTTGACGCGGATTCCCAGATTGTGCGGAGCGTCAGGTTCGGATCGTAAGCCGTCAACCAACGCGGGTGGGCGCTCGGCGGCTCGGCGAGGATCCATCCGTCCGCGTCATTGCCCGGAAATGGGGCGATCGGAGCGCCGTAGCGAAACCCATCTGCCGCCCGCCAGGCTTCGGTGAGGGCTCGCGCAGTTGCAGCGTCGACGTCCCAACGGTGCTGGGCGACGCCACGGATATCAAACAGCAGTGCGTCTAGGTAGTCGATGTCCAACCACAGAACGCCTAGAAACTTGAAAGCTTCACCCGCGAGTCCGGCGTCGCATCCTGTGGCGTGTGACCACAGCGGCCCACGTTCCGTAGCTCGGCGAAGCTGTCGGCGTTGCTCAGCGGTCAACGCAGCGAGGCTGTTGTGTGCTGTGATCCCGCCGGCTCGGCGGAGCATGGTCGAGAGAAAGCCGATGGAAGTCGACTGCCACCGTATCCAATGCCCGACCTCATGGTGATAGGCCGTGTCATCGAAGAAGCTGTCCGTGGCTCCGTGGCCCTGGTCAGGACCGAAGAGAACATGGCTGGAAAGGTCTAATCGCCACACAAGAATCTAGGCGGCTGGCTGATCGGGCTCGCCGGCATTGTTCCCGTGATCAGGCTGACCGAGTTCGTCTTCGTCCTCGATCTCATAAGTCACCGGGCCACGTTTCCGGGCGTTGTCGATCGCGGCCCTGACTAGGTCATACGCTCCAGCAGAGATCATGCCGACGGCGATATCGATCAGGATCGATACATAGTCAGCGTTTGCAAGGGAACCGTCGTCAGAATCGACTGGAACCTGCCACACGTCTGCGAGCCTGAGCTCGGGCAGTGTCCGAAGTTCGGCGATTAGCAACGTCGCGTTGGGCTGCTCCGCCATGATCTGTATCCGTGCCATACCCAGAAGATAACGGGCTGGAGTCGACGTGCACTAGCAAAATGTGCTGGCGGAGGCGCAGGGAAGCAGCGGTCCATTTGTGCACACGGTGCACTTCGAGGCACGAGGATCAATGCCGCGCGAGAGTGGGTCGATTAGCGGGCGCTCCTGTTTATGCGGTGGAGGTAGTAAAAGTCTCGTCGCTCGATTTCTCTCCGTGCTTCCTGGCGCTTCGCGTGAGCGTCGACGATCGGCGGAACGAAACCGAGGGCAGCAATTGCGCAGCCTCGATAGTTGCGTCGAACTGTGCCGCGTTCCCAGCCACAACGGCGAGCGTGGATCGGAGTGGCAAACCCTTGATCACGTCGCGGACGTCTGCACTCAGCGAACGGGCAAGCTCCCGTATAAGCCCGTGCTCTTTTAGGTCTTCCTCGATCTCAAGTAGAGCGGGAGCCACGTGCTGACGCCATACGAGGTCGATTATCTCGTCCCGGGCAGGCGAGTAAGGGTCGAGCTCTTGCGAGCGCAGCCCGGCCACAGCGGATCGGTAGCGGACGAGCGGCCCTTCGAGATCGCGCCGCAAGTCCAGCACCTCATTCATCGGGATCTCCGTGAAAGAGGGCAGACGGGCGATCAGACCTGCACCGAGCACAGCTTCCGAAGAACCGGCGATGTCCTGAGCAGTCGGCGTTACCCGGCCCTGGGCTATTAGGTGGGCCACGATGCCACTGAGTCGATCATCACGCAGCACGACGTAGTCGGGGTCGCTGAGGTAGCGGACAATCTCCTCGATAAAAGCGCCCCACACGTCCCCGGTCGACGGAACTCGGTCGTTGATTCGGATCAGATCTTTTCTTAGCGCAGGAAGCAGTTCGTTGACGCCGGAGTCCGCCGAGATCCGATCACTAGCCCGTGGTGAACTTCGGGAAGGCTTCCACCCCGTGCGGGGCGATCAGAGCACGCTGCAGTGCCTCCGCTTCCTCCGGAGCGATGGCACCCCAATCGGTGTACACCAGAGACGAGAAACTCAGCACCTCGATGGTGTCGGCGTAGAGTGAGGCGGATTTCACCAGGGCGACCTCGCGGAAGAAGTTGATTCTCTCGCCAGCGATGAAGGAGGTGATGACTGCGATCCGCATGAGTCCCGCCTGCTTGTGCACGTGATGAAACTGCGGCAATTGTCGCAGTACCGCTCCAGCTTGGCACCGACGCCGATTCCCACGGGAAGCCTCGCCTCTGAAAGTCGGGCGTCATCTACCGCTGTGTGTTCGCGCCCGAACAGTCCATGGATCGTCGTCCGTATCGGGCGACAGCGACGCGACGGCGCCGCACGTTCGCTAACCGGTCCATGAGCGGTCGAGCAGAGTTGCCGGCGAACCAGCTTGCTGCCCGACCGCAAGCGTCGCGAGGCTCGTCGTTGCTTGACTTGAAGCAAGTACAACTGGGTGGCGAGTCTGCAATTGGTTCAGGACGCCGGTGCCTCGCAGAGGCGGTCGAAGAGGGACCACCCTTCCTTGAGCAGCTGGTGGATCGCGACGAACGGCTCCGCTATGAATTCAAGACCTCCGCCCGACACACCTACACCCAGGCCCGTCCGACGGTCGGCTTTCAGCGTCGAGCCCCGCTGGTACATGCCCCACCCGAGGCCGTGCGCGTCGGAGCTCATCTGGCGCCAGAGCAGTCGGCCGGCGCCTCGGCGGCGCTTGTCGGTGAACCGGTGATCGAGCGCCCACGCTATGACGTCGGTCTGGATGAACTCCGCCCTCGTGTGTTTCGCCCCGACTACCTGACTGAGTCGCAGCTGGCACCACGTAAGGTGATCCTGCAACTCCGTCTTCTCGCTTGCGCTCAGCGGGAGCTTGAGTTGCTCCTCGTCGTACTTGGCCAGCTGCGTGTACATCTCGCCGATCAGCGTGAGTCCGCGCTCCTGCCGCTCGACCGCGTCTTTCGCGGCGAGAATCCACACGGCCTGTGATGCGCACACGAGCGCGGTGCGCATCACCGTGGGGTGAGCGCTCGGGTAGACCTGCCCCGCCTCGATGGAGGTCTTCGCCAGACGGAGGTGTTCGCCAGCGGTTAGCAACGACAATCGAGAGGTCTCGCCGATGCGGTGCCAGATGAACACTGTGTCGTCGGCTGCGAGGGCGCTGCCCCGTTCCGGCTCCTCAGGCGGCATCTTCTGACCTCGAGCGTGCCAGCCGTCGAGGTCGTGATATGTGGCGCGGATCGCGTCGAGAGAGTCCTGGAGAGTCACCCGCCAATAATCTCGGTATCTCGGCGTGCCGTGCGCCCTTCGGGCAGGAGATTCCCTTGCCGACCTTCGGTCGGGGGATGGACATGGGAAAGCTGATGCGGGTTGCACCGCGAGTTCAGTAGTGTTCCGACGTGACTGCTCCAGAGAACGAGATTCGAGATCAGCTTGCGACTCGGCTCTCGCTGATTGAGCCTGGTCTGCAGCACGTGGTGAACAACTATCACCTTCGCAACGCCCACGGCGCCGACGGATTCGTGGACATTCTGGCCCGCGACTCGACGGGTTCGTTTGTCGTCATCGAGCTGAAGAAGGCGATCTCGACATCTCGGCAGGCAATGCATGAGGTTGGAAAGTACGTCGACCTGCTTGGTCGCGACAAGGGACTCCCGCCGGAGATGATCAGGGCGATCGTCGTATCGACCGACTGGCACGAGCTCCTGGTTCCGTTCAGCTACTACGTCCAACACAGCGACTTCGATCTCAGGGGATTTCAGCTCGACCTGGAGGCCGACGGCTTGACGCCGAAGGCAGCGCAAAGAGTGACAGCACTTGCCGCTTCCACGCCGCGGAGCCTCACCGCTTCGCAGCGACGGATCGACGGGGATCTAGTCGATGACCTCTCTGCTTCTTGGGACGCAGTGAAGGATCGGCTGCGTGAACTGCAGATCAATGACTTCGTCGCACTGCATCTCTCTCTGGACGGAGCACACATCGTCGTGCTGGCACTCGGGACGGTCCTCTCGGACGATCCGCGCGATCCGATGAGTGACGTGCTGCGCAAGGAACTGGACTTCGACGAAGAAGACCTCGATGAGATGACAACGGAAGAACTCGTGCTTCTCGGGATGGAGTACGAGGGCCATCCGCTCAACGTCTGTTACCCGGAGAAGGTGGGTTCGCTCGTCCACAGCCATGGCTGGCAGGTCGACCTGGTCGAGCGCTCCGGCGTCTTTGAAGACGCTGACCTCTTCCCAGAAGAGGATCTGGTGCAGGCATGCGAAGGCTGGACAGGCGGTCTCTCGGCTCACCATTTCAACGGGAGAGCGCGAACATCCAACGCTACGCAGTGGGCCGGATTCCGCGGGTCCATCTCGAAGGTGATCGCCGATTCACCCGGCTGGGTCGCCCCTGCCAGGCTCTGGCTCGATCAGCTCGAGGTGACCGCGCCACATTGGGACATCAGTGCCAATGTGTACGACAACCACGACTTCCTTCAGACTCTTCTTCACGGGTATCGGGATCAGAAGTGGA
Organism: Microbacterium sp.; assembly: GCA_031555335.1. Lineage (GTDB taxonomy): Bacteria > Actinomycetota > Actinomycetes > Actinomycetales > Microbacteriaceae > Microbacterium. The sequence continues at coordinate 2,699 of JAVBUN010000237.1, read as the reverse complement.
TAGAACTTGTGCCGCACTTCTCCCTGGCGGTGGAAGCCCTCGATGGCGACTCATATGGCCTATGGGGCTACCTGCACTGGGACGGCACCGTCGTCCGGCTTGTTGACGGGCTTCGCGCGGCCTATGAGAACATCGGCGAGTGGGGTGATCTCCGCGCCTTTGACGATCAACCCGAAGCCAACATCAGGCTGCTCGAAGCGTGGCATCTATCGCACGAGCTCACCGAGAAGCGTGCGCGACGACCACTGCCCGAGATCCTCCTCGAACGCCACGGCGCACTCGTCAAGCAGGCTGGTGATAAGGATGACAATCGGAGCGACATGATGCTGTCATGGGCGATTGTCGACTTCTTAGAAGCGCATGCTGATCAGCTCGACGAGCTCGTTGCGTACCTGAAGAACCACGTGACGATAGACCCCACGACGGCGACTCAGATGCACTTCTTCGACGGCAGCGTCGACTCGGATTGGTACTGACGCGCCATTGCCCGGACGGCACGAATCCCCGTCACCGAGTGGCGATCGGGGCTCTCTACGTGGGTCTGAAACTAACGCTGTGACGTCGACTGCTCCACCACCTCATCGCGCAGGATGCCGACCGTGGCGTGACAGCGGTCGCGCGACGAACAATGCTCGAGACGTGCTGCGGCGGTAGCTGTCATTCATCCGGACCAGGCGACCCTCGCTATCGATGACGCCGGTACCGCTGTAGCCCCGGTAGCTCATCGCGGTGAGCTCGGCGACACCGGCGAGACCTCGGACTTGCCCGTTCCGGTCCTCCGTCGGTCGATTGGACGGAGCTGTCGGTGGTTGCTGCGTGACGCCCACCTGAGATCGGCGCTCGTCGCAATAGCCCCGCTCGCGCCGAAGCCCGATGATCCCCCGGCATGCGCACAACCGCAAGCCGCCGAGAACCCGTCTACCGCGACTTCAGTCTCCATGTCAGCTCCGCTACGCGGCCCACCCCTACGACGCGCAGAGTGAAGGACAGAGCAATGCACGCAGGCACTTTCCGTGAGGCCCCTCGCGACCGTTGCCCCGGCTGGCATCGCGTGACAACCTCGTTACATGGTCCGTGGACGCAGAAATGCGAAGCGTGACGCTGCCGCATCGAAGGCTGCAGCGCAGCGCACGAGAGAGACTGCACGTGCCGGTGCTGTCGACCGATTGGCGTCGAAGTGGGGGAGTGAGCGAGGAGCTCACGATCGTCTGAGCACGGTCTCGGCAGAGCTCGAACGCCTGCATCGGCAGGAGACGGCACTGTTGCGCGAGCGTGATGAACTTGTGCGCGTGATGCGCGTCGCAGAGGTCAGCTGGTCCACGCTGAGCATGCGGACCAAGCTGAGCAGGCAAGCGCTCATGAAGCGCTTGTAGCCGGAATCAGTAGTGGTAGCGCGCCTGCAGGATCGTGATGTGAGTGTCGCTCGCGATGTAGACGAGGCGATTAGCTTCGTCGATACGGCGTGACCATGCGCTGGCGAGGGCGTGCTTGAGGGCTTCTGGCTTGCCGATTCCCTCGAACGGGTCGTCGCGGAGTATGTCGGCGATCAGCTGGTTGATGCGGCGCAGAGTCTTTCGATCTTGCGTTTGCCAGTAGAGGTAGTCCTCCCACGCCTCGGCTGTCCAGGCGAGCTTGCGTTCGCTCACGGCGTGAGGAGGTCGTGCTCTTCGGTCTCACCGTCGCGAGCGCTGGCCAGGGCGCTCAAGAGGCGACGGGCGTTCTCGGGGGAACGGAGCAGATAGCTCGTCTCGACGAGAGAGTCGTACTCGTCCTTCGACATGAGTACGGCGGAGCCGCGCTTGGAGGTGATTTCGATCTCCGTGTGGTCGAGATTGACGCGCTCGATGAGGCCGAACAGGTCGCGGCGTGCCTCGCTCGTGGTGATGGCCATGAGTCCTCCCGAAGTTGTACCGAAAATGGTACCACTTGCCGAGTGTCGAGCGGCGCGCCCACCGCTCGAGCAGGGGTCCTGGGGAAGGCCGCCAGTCCGCAAAAAGTCCGCAAGCCGTTGCGCAAGGTAGTTAATTCACGAAAGGTCGAAGGGTGTCAAAACAGGTATAAAGACCTGGTCAAGTGGTATTTGCGAAATGTCAGACAGTTCGAGGAAATGTGCCGTATTCGATCCGCTTCGACAACTGACGCCGACCTGCCCGCGCCTCCTCACGCCTGGGAGCTCGGCGACCACTCGGGCAGTTGCTGCAGCGCCCAGCCGTTCCCGTCCGGGTCTGAGAAGTACACGAAGGTTCCCCATCCCTGGTCGTCCAGGTCGCTCGCCTCGACCCCTGCGGCCAGCAGGGACTCGCGGGCGGCGGCCGCATCCTTCACGACGCACTGCAGGCCCTTCACCGAGCCCGGGACCATCTCGGTGATGTTCTGGTCGAGCAAGATGGAGCAGGACGATCCGGGAGGTGTGAGCTGGATGAAGCGCACCTCCTCCGACACGGTCTGATCGTGGTCGGCGGCGAAGCCGATCTTCACGTAGAAGTCCTTTGCCCGGTCGAGGTCGCGCACCGGCACGGCGATCAGTTCCAGCTTCCAGTCCATCTGCAGATCCTTTCGTCGAGGTCGGGGCCGCGTCGCATCGCCCGGTACGGTCAGATCGTCCTCGGTGCCGTCCAGGTCCGCAAGGAGTGGGCTCGCGAGCCCCCTCCGCTCAGCGGGCGATCGACAGGGCGAAGGGGGCGAAACCGAGGGTCTGC
>JAVBUN010000326.1:0-2574 GCA_031555335.1 Microbacterium sp. | reverse complement strand
CCTTCCGGGCCGCCCCCGGGCCCGCATCCGGGCCCGCGACCTCTGCCGCAGCCCGGCCCGCGGCCCCCGCCGGCCCGTCCCGCCCGGTGCGCCCGAGCGCCACGGCGTCCGCAGACGGTTCGGCACCGCGCACGCTCGGCGACCTGCGTGCAACGCTCGGCCGGGACTTCGCATCGATGCAGCAGTTCGCGGTGGCCGCGGTGATCGAGACCGGCTACCCGACGCTGAGCATCGCCCGGCTGTTCCGGGTGCCGTCGTGGAAGCTCGAGTCCTGGGTCGAGCAGACCCTGCGCGACGCGCCCCGTCCGACTACGACGCGGTGACCTGCGGCGTCAGCTCGTCGAGCGACCGCATCCGCGTCGTGACGATATCGAGGTCCGGCACGTAGGTCTCGCGCACGAGCGCCGACGCCCGTGCGAACCGGGCGCGCAGGTCGGCGCGCGAGACGACCGCGCCTCCCTCGGGCTCGACGATCACGACGTGGGCCTGCCCCACCGCACCCACATCGGCGTCGTCGCTCACCGCATCCCGGCAGGCGGTCAGCAGCGCGATGTGCGCCTCGTCGATGTAGTCGGCGCCGAAGGACTCGCGGATGAGGGCGAGCTCCTGCACCGTCACATCACGCCACACCACACCCCTCCCGGCGGCGAGGTGCCCCCGGGCGTGGGCGATCAGCCGCTCGCGCACCGACTGCGCCTGGGCGCGCACCTCCAGCCGCGGGTCGCGGGCGGCCGAGAGCACCCCGAATGCGACGAGCACCACCGCGGTGACCCCCACGATCGTCGTGACGTTCGTGGAGAAGTACGTGGCGTAGAGTCCGGCGCGGGTACCGCCGACCGCCGCCGTCACGAGCCGGCCCACGCAGAACGCGCCGTAGGCGATCAGGGTGCCGGCGATCCACGGGATGCCGCGCAGCAGGCGTGCCGGACGCCGGAACGCCTCGATCGTCCCGGCGACGCAGGCCGCCAGCAGCACGGCGATCTTCACCCACGAGGAGGTGTCCTCGGGAGTGGTCAGGGTGACGACGCCGACCGCCACCCCGACCGCCGCCACGAGCCACGGCTGCCAGCGCGCACGCCCGTTCAGGGCGCAGAGCGCCACCCAGAGGAAGGCCGGGCCCCACACCATCGAGACGTCTCCGAACGCGAGCGTCCAGACGAACGGCTCGGTCGAGAAGTACAGCAGGTAGAGGAAGCTGGAGAAGACCGCGGCGGTGGCGGCGGCCGTCGCGTAGGTGAGGAACGGACCCGGGCGGGTCGCGCGGTTCCGCGCCCAGACGAGGGCCACGACGACGGCCGACAGGGCGATGAGACTGACGATCACCAGGGCGACCGCACTGGCCGTCGTGTTCATCCCCGGTGCACCTGCTCACATCCTCGGCTGTCTACCTCCGCCGTGCGATCAGCACGATCACTCCGACGATACCCGCCAACGCGAGCCCGGCGAGGGCGATCACGCGCACGGGGTCGGACCGGTACGCATCCTGCGCCGAGCCGATCACGTTCTGCGCGGTGCCGAGCGCGTCGCTCGCCGCTCCCTTCGCCAGATTCGCCGCCTGCGTGGCGGCCGCCGCGACGTCGTCCACCACGCCGTGCGCACCGGATGCGTCCACGTCGTCGAGCGCGTCGGCCACCGCATCGATCGTCTCGTGCGCGGCGCGCTGCGCATCGTCGATGCGACTGTCGGCGGCGTCCGCCGCGGTATCGATGGAATTCTCGACGGCGTCGGAGACACGGTCCTCGTTGTCGCTCATGTTCTTCCTCTCTTCGCGGGTGGGTGGTGCCGCGCGGATGGTGCTCCCGCGGGCGCCTCCAGCTCAGCATCTCCCGGCCGCCGCATCCGCCCCCTTGCGGTGCGTCGAGGGGATGTGGTTACGCGGGGCGGATGGTGGCCACCGACCCGACACCCGGGCCGCGTAGAGTGCCGACTGCACGTCGTCCCCCCACAGCGAGGCCCCGCATGCCAGGATCCACCCGATGGCGCCGCGCGCTCGCGCCGGCCGTCTCCACCGCCGGCGCCCTGCGGCCCCTGCTCGTCCTCGTCCTCGTGTCGGCGCTCGCCCTCACCGGCTGCGTCGCCGCCCCGGTCACGACCCCGGCCATGAGCGCGCCCGCGTCGTCCCCGACCCCGCAGGAGCCCTGCGCGCCCGGCGCGACGCTCATCGACGGCACGCCCCACGCGCTGCAGCGCGCCCTCGACACGGCGAACCCCGGGGACGTCCTGCAGCTGTCGGATGCGGTGTACGCGGGCGCCTTCGTCATCACCCGGTCCGGCACCGCCGCCGCCCCGATCACCCTGTGCGGCACACGCGCCGCCGTCCTCGACGGCGGCGGCGCCGATTCCGGACGGACCGCGCTCCGGCTCGCCGGCGCGGCGCACTGGGTGCTCGACGGGTTCGCGGTGACATCCGCCGGCACGGGGGTTCTGCTCGATGGCGCGTCCGCGAACGAACTGCGCGGGCTCGACGTGTCCCACACCGGCGCGCAGGGCATCCGCCTGCGCGGCGCGAGCTCCCACACGACGATCGTCGACACATCGGTGCGCGACACCGGTGTGGTCGATCGTGCCGACGGA
>JAVBUN010000139.1:0-5443 GCA_031555335.1 Microbacterium sp. | reverse complement strand
GCCCACGATTCCCGCAGCCTTGCGCTCGGCGATGGTCTGGCGCTTCTGCGCTTCCTTCGAGCTCGACGCGACCTTCTGCGCCGACGCCGCGACGGGCTTCCGGAACTCCGCCCGGCCGCGGTACACGGCACCGAGCGCATTCGGGTCGAGACCCGACCACGGGTTGCCGCTCGAGAAGAACTTCGTCTGCGCGAGCAGCTGCAGCATCGGGTGCGTGAACAGGATCACGACGATGACGTCGATGATCGTCGTGAGGCCGAGCGTGTAGGCGAAGCCCTTCACGCTGCCGACCGCGAGGATGAACAGCACGATGGCGGCGAGGAGGTTCACGCCCTTCGACGCGAGGATGGTGCGGAACGCGCGTTTCCAGCCGGCCTCGACCGAGCCGACGAGTGGACGCCCGTCTCTCAGCTCGTCTCGGACACGTTCGAAGTACACGATGAACGAGTCCGCGGTGAAGCCGATCGACACGATCACCCCCGCGACACCGGCCAGCGACAGGCGGAAGCCCATGCGCCAGGCCAGAATGCAGAGCGAGATGTAGGTCAGCACACCCATGACGAGCAGCGAGGCGATGATCACCGTGCCGAGCGCGCGGTACACGATGAGCGAGTAGATCGCGACGAGAGCAAGCCCGATGAGACCCGCGACGAGTCCGATCAGCAGCTGCTGCGAGCCGAGCGTCGCCGAGATGGTGTCGGAGCTCTGCACCGTGAAGCTGAGGGGCAGCGCGCCGTACTTCAGCTGGTCCGCGAGGGTCTGCGCGGTCTCCTGCGTGAACGAACCGGTGATCTGCGGCTTGCCGTCCGTGATGATCGCGTTCATCGAGGGCGCCGACAGCACGGCGCCGTCGAGCACGAATGCGAACTGGTTGAGCGGCGAGGTCAGCGGGTAGATGCGCTGGCTGATCGCGGCGAACGCATCCGTTCCCTCGCCGTTGAAGACGATGTTGACCGCCCACGCGCCCGAGGTCTGCACGACACCGGCGGAGGCATCCGAGATGGAGTCGCCGTCGAGCTCGACCGGGCCGAGGATGTACTTCGCCGTGCCGGTCGGGTCGCAGGTGATGAGCGGCTGGTCGGTCGGCGCGTTGGCGGGATCGTTGGCGGGGTCGGCGCAGTTGTAGGCCTGGAACTGCGCCTGCAGCGCCGGGGTGATCCAGCTCGTGTCGCTGCCGCTCGTGGGGCTCGGCGTCGGAGTCGCGGCCAGGCCCGGGTCCGGAGTCGGGTACGGGGTCGAGGTGCCGTCCTCGCCGACGAAAGAACCGGTGACCTCGCCCGAGACGAAGAGCACCGAACGCAGCTGCAGCTGGGCCGAGGCCTGGATGCGTGCGCGGGTCTCCTCGTCTGCCGGTCCGGGGATCTGCACGACGATGTTCGTGCCGCCCTCGGTCGTCACGTCGGCCTCGCCGACGCCCGTCGCGTCGATGCGCTGCCGCATGATCGTGACGGCCTGGTTCATCTGCTCCGTCGAGGGAGCGCTGCCGTCGGCCGTCTGCGCCTGCAGGATGATCTGCGTGCCGCCCTGGAGGTCGAGCGCGAGCTCGGGCGACCAGGAGCTGGCCGGCTCACCGGAGGAATCCTTGAAGACGTAGACGCCCAGGGCGTTGATGCCGAACAACACGGCGGTGATGGCGACGAGCCCGAGAAGGGCCCGCCAGGCATGCCGGACAGGGGTGGGTTTCGCCACGGACGGTCAGCTTTCTCGGGGAGAAGGAGCGGTGCTCAGGCCTCGGGCTTGTTCTTCTTGTCCTCGTCGGCCTCGTCGGCCTTCGTCGAGTACTTGTGGTCGTCGCTGATCGAGGTGATGTCGCCGTCGGCGACGCCCGCCACGTACTCGGCCTCGCTCGCCTCGGCCTCGATGAACTCGTCCTCGGTCACGACGCCCTCGGCGGGGTCGACGACGCGCAGGATCGCCTGGCTGTGCACCTTGATCTCGACGCCCGGGGCGATCGACACGATGGCGGGCTGGTCGAGGTTCTCCCCGTCGTAGGCGACGATCGTGCCGTAGAGGCCGCCCTGCAGCAGCACCTCGGCGCCGGGGATGGTCTGTCGCGCCTTGGCCTCCTGCTCAGCCTTGGCCTTCTGCTGGCGGCGACGCGAGCTCCAGAACATGAAGACGAGGAGGACGACCAGGAGGATGATCAGGCCGTAGTTGGCGAAGAAGTTCGCGAAATCCATGGGGCGGTGCGTGCCTTTCAGGCGCAGCGCGCGCTGATGCGGCGCTGATCAGATGATGTGCGGCGAAAGCCTCCAGTGATTATAGGTCATCGAGACGAAGCGCCCCCGACGGATGAGGGATGCCCAGGTGCCCGTACGCCTCGGGCGTCGCGACGCGTCCGCGCGGGGTGCGACCCATGAAGCCGATGCGCACGAGGTAGGGCTCGACGACCGACTCGATCGTGTCGGGCTCCTCCCCCACGGCGACCGCCAGGGTGCTCAGTCCCACGGGCCCGCCGCGGAAGCGTCGGACGAGGGCGTCGAGCACGGCTCTGTCGAGCCGGTCGAGCCCGATCGGGTCCACGTCGTAGAGGTCGAGGGCGGCGTCGACCGTCTCCGTGTCGGCGTCGGCGCTGTCGGCGTTCACGATGAGGTAGTCGCGCACGCGTCGCAGCAGGCGGTTGGCGATGCGGGGTGTGCCGCGTGATCGCCGGGCGATCTCGGCGCGGGCGGAGTCGGGCATGCCGACGCCGAGCATCATCGACGAACGGGCGATGACCCGCTCGAGCTCCGCGGGCTCGTAGTACTCGAGGTGGCCGGTGAACCCGAATCGGTCGCGCAGCGGATTGGGCAGCAGCCCCGACCGCGTGGTCGCCCCGACGAGGGTGAAGGGGGCGAGATCGAGCGGGATGCTGGTGGCCCCCGCGCCCTTGCCGACCATGATGTCGATCCGGAAGTCCTCCATGGCCAGATAGAGCATCTCCTCCGCGGAGCGCGCCATCCGATGGATCTCGTCGATGAACAGCACCTCGCCGGGGGTGAGCGAGGACAGCAGGGCGGCGAGGTCGCCGGCGTGCTGAATAGCGGGGCCGCTCGAGAGCCGCAGCGGGCGGCTGCTCTCGTGGGCAACGATCATCGCGAGGGTGGTCTTGCCGAGTCCGGGTGGGCCGGCGAGCAGGATGTGGTCCGGGGGGCGCTGCTGGATGCGGGCGGCGTCCAGCAGCAGCTGCAGCTGGGCGCGCACCTTCTGCTGCCCGACGAACTCGGCGAGCGACGAGGGTCGGAGCGCCCCCTCGATCGCGAGCTCCGCGTCCTCGGCGGGTGCGCCGGCATCCCGGAGCTCATCCACGCGCGGGCTCCGATCGTGCCGGGCCGAGTTCGGCGAGGGCACGGCGCAGCAGCACCGGCACCGCGCTGTCGCCGTCTGCGGCATCCGCCACGACGCGTTCGGCGGTCTCGCCCGCGACCCGATCCGACCAGCCGAGACCCACCAGCGCCTGCGCCACCTGGGAGGCGAGGTCCGGGGCCGCCCCGGCGCGTCGCGGCGCCGTCGACGAGGGTGGTGCGAGCTTGCCCGCCAGCTGCACGACGATGAGCTTCGCGGTCTTCGGGCCGATGCCGCTGACCTTCTTGAACGGTGCGTCGGCCTCGTCGGCCACCGCCTGCGCGATCTGGTCGATCGTCATCTCCGCGAGCACGCCCAGGGCGGACTTCGGACCGACCCCCGACACGGCCAGGAGCGCCACGAACACCGCCAGCTCGTCCCGATCGGCGAAGCCGACGAGCGAGAGGGCGTCCTCGCGGACGATGAGGTGCGTGTGCAGCAGCAGGTCGTCGCCGAGGTGGGCGCCGCGCGACACGTCGGGGGTGACCGCGACGCTGTAGCCGACGCCGGCCACCTCGAGGACGAGGGAGTCGCCGCCGACGTGGCGCACTGTTCCGCGAAGCGATGCGATCATGCGTTCACCCTAGACGGCATTCGGATCTATGTTCGATCGACACGCTCAGCGTCGGGTGGATCGTTCGGCGTCCCGCCATGCGCGCTGGGCGGGGGTGAGGGCCGAAGCATCGGCGCCCGGCACGGCGGGTGCGCCGCCCCGCCAGGCGTGGCAGAGGGCGAGCGCCAATGCATCCGCCGCATCCGCCGGCTGCGGGAGCGCGTCGAGCCGGAGGATGCGCGCGACCATCGTCTGCACCTGCAGCTTCTCGGCCGAGCCGTAGCCGGTGATGGCCGCCTTCACCTCGCTGGGGGTGTGGGTGGCCGCCGCGAGGCCGTTCTCGGCGGCGATGAGGAGCGCGACGCCGCTCGCCTGCGCCGTCCCCATCACCGTGCTGAGGTTCTGCTGCGCGAACACCCGCTCGACCGCGATGACGGCCGGGCCGTGCACGCGGACCGCCTCGCGGAGACCGCGTGCGATCACGTGGAGCCGCTCCGCCACCGGCAGATCGGGTGAGGAGCGGACGACCCCCACGTGCACGAGGCGCGCGCTGCGATCGGCGGCGACATCGATCACGCCGATGCCGCAGCGGGTCAGCCCGGGGTCGACCCCCATCACGCGCAGCGGAGCACTCATCCCTGCCACGCTAGGCGGATCCCGCGCACCCGTCGCGACGGCGCGCGGGCGGGGTCATTCGTCCGCTTCGAGCTCCGCCTGCACCTCGGCCGTGAGATCGAAGTTGCCGAACACGTTCTGCACGTCGTCGCTGTCCTCGAGCGCGTCGATCAGGCGGAAGACCTTGCGCGCGGTGTCCGCGTCGATCTCCACCTTGAGCGAGGGCACGAACTCGACGTCGGCGGACTCGTAGTCGATGCCCGCGTCCTGCAGTGCGGAGCGCACCGGGACCAGATCGCTCGCTTCGGTGATGACGCTGAACCCCTCGGGGTGCGGCTCCACCTCTTCGGCCCCGGCCTCGAGGACCGCGAGCATGACGTCGTCCTCGCTCGTGCCCTCGGCGGAGACGACGATGACGCCCTTGCGGGCGAAGTTGTACGCGACGCTGCCCGGGTCGGCGAGGGTGCCGCCGTTGCGCGAGAGCGCGGTGCGCACCTCGGCCGCGGCGCGGTTCTTGTTGTCGGTCAGACACTCGATCATGAAGGCGACGCCGTTGGGGCCGTAGGCCTCGTACATGATCGAGGTGTACTCGACGGCCTCGCCGCCGATCCCGGCGCCGCGCTTGATGGCGCGGTCGATGTTGTCGTTCGGGACCGAGGTCTTCTTCGCCTTCTGCACGGCGTCGTACAGGGTCGGGTTACCCGCGAGGTCCGCGCCGCCCATCTTCGCGGCGACCTCGATGTTCTTGATGAGCTTGGCGAACGACTTCGCACGACGGCTGTCGATGACGGCCTTCTTGTGCTTGGTCGTCGCCCACTTGGAGTGTCCGGACATGGCGTCCATTCTACGCGTGCCGATCGCGGGGCATCGGTGCGCATCCCCGCCGTGAGCCGCGGCCCGCCCCGATCAGCGCGCGCGGACCGCGTCGAGGAACAGCTCGTGGAACCGGGT
>JAVBUN010000145.1:0-3032 GCA_031555335.1 Microbacterium sp. | reverse complement strand
TCGAACGGCCCCGCCTCGGCGCGGTCGATCGGAGCGGACTTGTCGAACGGTTCCAGCGACGCGTCTGTCATCGGGTACTCCTCGTGTCGTAGCCGGTCGATCCGAAGCCGCCCTCGCCGCGGACGCTGTCCGGCAGCTCGTGGACGGGGAGGAAGCGCACCGGCGGAACGTGCATGACGATCAGCTGCGCGATGCGATCGCCGACGGCGATGTCGTACGCGGCGTCGGCGTCGGTGTTCAGCAGCGTGACCTTGATCTCGCCCCGGTATCCCGCATCCACCGTGCCGGGGGCGTTCAGCACCGTGATGCCGTGCCGGGCGGCCAGCCCGCTGCGGGGCACGACGAATGCGACGTAACCGTCCGGGAGCGCGATCCGCACGCCGGTGCCGATCAGGGCCCGGGCGCCCGGCTCCAGACGGACGGCCTCTGCGGCGACCAGGTCGGCGCCGGCGTCGCCCGGGTGGGCGTAGACCGGGACGACCGGCGCGATAATGGGAACGTCCACGCTTTCGGTCACCTGACGAGGCTAATGCAGATCATGCACTCCGACACCCGCCCCGACTCCCCCGCCTACCGCGAGAGGCTGAGTCCGTCGTTGTGGACTCTGGTCGCCGCGGCCCTGTGCGCGCCGATGGTCGCGCGCGTCCTGAGTCCGGTCGACACGACGCTCGCCCTGGTCGGCGGCGCGCTCGTCTCGGTGCTCATCATCGCGGCGCTCGTCGCCGCATCCCCGGTCGTCGCCGTGGCGGGGGGAGAACTGCGCGCCGGTCGCGCCCACATCCCCACCGCGCTCCTCGGCGAGCCGGTCGCTCTCACCGGCGAGGACGCCGCCGCGGCGCGCGGACGCGATCTCGACCCGCGCGCATGGTTGCTGCTGCGCGGCGGGATCGGCGGCGTGGTCGTCGTCCCGGTCCTGGATGCAGAAGATCCGGTGCCGTACTGGGTCATCGCCAGTCGCACACCGGATCGTCTTGCAGCTGTGCTGCGTCGGGAACGCGTTACGCCGCGCACTCCACGCAGATGAAGCCGCCGGCCTCTTCGTGGTCGACCTGGGAGCGGTGCTTCACGAGGAAGCAGCTGACACAGGTGAACTCGTCTTCCTGAGCGGGCAGGACCACGACGTCGAGATCGAGGTCGGAGAGGTCTGCGCCGGGAAGCTCGAAGCCGGACGGGTTGTCGGAGTCCTCGACGTCGACCGATCCCGACATCTTGTCCGGAACGCGCTCCTTGAGCGCCTCGATGGACTCGCTGTCGTCCTCGGTCTTGCGGGGGGCGTCGTAATCCGTAGCCATGCTTCCGTGTCTCTTGATCAGGGTGGATCGTCCGTCGGGGGCGACGGGCGGCGATAGTTTGCATGACGGCCGCGCATTTCGCAAATGCGCCCGCGCGTCGTCACCGCGAACATGCACGCGGGGGAAACTCGCGCCACGCGAGGGATATTCCCGGTGTGCGCGATCCGCTGTGACACCATGGGCCCACACGGCAGACGGGAGGCGTGTGACTTATGGAACAGCTCAGAGTGATCGGAACCGAGGACGGCGTGCTCGTCGTCGCATCCGAATCGGGTCAGCGGTACTCCCTCGTCGTGGATGACGTGCTGCGCGCAGAACTGCGGCGCGCACGCAAGGAGCGCGAGGAGCCGGCCCGCGGCCCGCGGCCGAGTCCGCGCGAGATCCAGGCGCAGATCCGCGCCGGGCTCTCGGCGCGCGAAGTGGCGGAGGTGCTCGGCACAACGCTCGAGGACGTCGTGCGCTTCGAACCGCCCGTACTGGCCGAGCGCGAGTTCGTGGTCGGCCAGGCGCTGTCGGTGCCCGTGCTGCTCGGTGCCGATTTCGGCGACGACGCCCCCACGACGTTCGGTGACGCCGTGCGCGCCAAGCTGTCGGAGGCGGGCGCCACGAGCGAGCGCTGGACCAGCTGGAAGGAGGCGTCCGGCTGGGTGGTCAAGCTGTCGTTCGTCGCCGGCGACGTCGAGCGCGACGCACGCTGGAGCTTCGATCCCCGTCGCAGCTCTCTCGCCCCGCTCAACAACGACGCCACCCAGCTGTCGCGACAGGGCTCGCTTCCCGAGGGCCTCATCCCGCGGTTGCGCGCCCTCGACACTCCGGGCATCAAGGACGAGTCGCGGTTCGACAGCGGGGCGTTCGGTCCCCGCCACGATCTGGACCCGCACCCCGCCGTCGCGGCGCCCTCGAGCGCCGCAGTTCAGGATGCGGCGATCAAGCGCGCTCCCGACGCACCGGTGACGAGCGCCGAGACCGCGGACCTGCTCGAGGCGCTGCGTCGCCGCCGCGGTCAGCGCACCTCGGCGCCGACGGCCGAGACCGCCGAGTCCCCGCGCTCGTCGGGGCCCGTTGCGCTCTTCGACGCGCTGGAACCCGGGTACGACGAACCGGCGGGCGACGAATCGCCCGCCCCGGCCGAACGCGCCGACGCGTCGACATCGGATGCCGGACGCCGCAAGGGACGCACATCGATGCCGTCGTGGGACGAGATCGTCTTCGGCGCCCGCACCGACGAGAACTGACCCCCCGGCCCCTGTCGATCAGCGGGCGAAGGCCCCCAGACGCAGAAGCGGCACGATGCGCTCCTCGTCCGTGAGAGAGCCGTGCTGCCCGATCATCTTCTGCGCGGAGGTGTCGGCCAGGCGTCCGTCGTAATACGCGATGCGGGCCCGCGCGGCGACCAGGACGTCGCCGATGCGGTCCCGGACCTCCGGTGCGACGGCGGGGCCGAACAGCCCGGCGTCGATCGCCTCGTCCCGGGTGAAGACCCACGAGCGGGACTCCTCCGGGCGCCAGGCCTCCCGCACGGCCGCTGCCGCGCCCGGCTCGGCGTAGAGGTGCAGCATCCGCGGTTCGCCGCCGAGCGCGTGCACACCGGCCAGTCGGGGATCGCCGTCGCGCAGCAGCACGTGCCGATGGTGCTCGACGTCGACCATGCCGTGGTCGGCGGTCAGCAGCACACCGATGTCGCCGCCGGCCGACGTGTGGAGTCTTCGGGCTGCCGCATCCACGGTCTCGAGCACCGCG
>JAVBUN010000002.1:0-9064 GCA_031555335.1 Microbacterium sp. | reverse complement strand
GTCGAACCCGTTGTCGCGCAGGATCTCGACGATGTCGAGACGGATCAGCGACTCGTCCTCGGCCACCACGACGCGGCGGGGAGCGGGCGGTGTGTTGGCGGGGGCATCCAGGTCAGTCACCTTTCGATCTTACGGTACGCGCCATCCGCACCCGGCGCCGTCGGCGACGAGGATCTCTACCGGGGTGGGCGGCAAGCGGATGCCGGTCGTTCCTGCGATAGTCTCGTTCGCGGCGTCGACGCGAGTCGCCGATGCCGGTGTGGCGGAATGGCAGACGCGACCGACTCAAACTCGGTTGCCCGAAAGGGCGTGTGGGTTCGACTCCCACCACCGGTACTTCGAGGGTGATCGCCGCGCTCCGCCGCCTTTCTCGGGCGCCGCGGAGCCGGCTACGAGTTCGAGGCGGTGCCCGCGGCCTGAGTCGCGGCCAGCAGGCGCAGCTTCTCGTCCGCCTCGCCGTTCTCTTCCGGGTAATAGATGACCAGCACGACATCGCCGACGGGAAACTTGTCCCGGTGAAGGCGCATCCGCCCCACAACGGGGTGATTGACGATCGCCTCTCCCCCCTCGAGGGGTCTGATGTCGTGACGTGCCCAGGTCGTGCGGAAGCGGGCGCTGGCGAGCGACAGCTCGCCGACGAGCTCGACCGCTCGGGGGTCGGTGACATCGTCGCCGAGTGATTGCCGGGCGACCCCGATGAACGCCTCCACCGCCTCTTCCCAGTTCTCGTGGAACTCCCGTTCTTCGGGATCGAGCAACAGCGACCGCAGCCGGTTCTGTCCGGGCGCCAGGCGGGGCGAGAGCGCGAGCGCGTGCCGGTTGGCGGCGAGCACGTCGAAATACCGACCTTCGACGAACGCGGGAAGCTCGATCGCGACCAGGAGGTGATGCAGGCGCGCGGGCATGTGCTCGGTGCGGCGCGGCCGACGCGCGCGCGGACGCGGCACGCCGAGGCCGAGCAGGTACTGCGTCTCGACGTCATCGAGCAGGAGAACGCGTGCCAACGCCTCGAGCACCTGCGCGGACGGATTGTGATCGCGGCCGCGTTCCAGACGCAGGTAGTAGTCGGCGCTGATGCCGGCGAGCAGGGCCACTTCCTCGCGGCGCAGCCCGGGAACCCGGCGGTTCGCGGAGAGGGGCAGATCGTGCTGATCGGGTCGAACGAGTGCGCGTCGGGCGCGGAGGTATTCCCCGAGCCGGTTGCTGCCGTCGTTTTCCACGCGCTTCACCATAATCGCCGCATCCCGTTGTGAGGAGGCCCTGCCACTCCCCGGATCACGGGGGGACTCCCCGCCCCGACGCCGCCGAGGGATGCTTCTGATTCAGCCGGAAGAAGGAAGCAACCATGCAATTGACCAACCGCACCGTCCTCGTCGTCGGCGGCACCTCGGGAATCGGTCTGGGTCTCGCACGCCGTTTCGCTGCAGCGGGGAGCACCGTGATCGTGGGAGGGCGCGACACCGGTCGGGTCGATGACCTCGAGACGCTCGAGATCGACGTCACCGACCCGGAGTCCGTGTACCGGGCCCGTGATCGGGTGCTCGCCGCGCACCCGACGCTCGACGTGCTGGTCACGATGTCCGGCGTCATGCTGATCGAGGATCTGTGGGACCCGGCTCACGCGGAAGCGGCCGAGAAGACGATCGCGGTGAACCTGATCGGCACCATCCGTACCATCGACGCGTTCACGCCGCATCTGCTCCGTCGCGGGCCGTCGGACATCATCACCGTCAGTTCGGGGATCGGATTCTTGCCCTTCCCGCCCATGCCCACCTACGGAGCGTCGAAGGCCGGAGTTCACGCATACACCGAAGCGCTGCGTGCCCAACTCGCCGGCACCCGAGTGAGCGTGACCGAGCTCGTGCCACCCGCCGTCGCAACGGCCGGTCAGGAGAAGGTCAATCCGGCCGCGCTCCCCCTGGAGGGATTCCTGGACGAGGTCATCGGCATCCTGAGCACGGAGCCGACGCCGAACGAGGTCGTGGTTGCCGCGGCGCAGCGGCTGAGGTGGGCCGAGCGGGACGGCACGTACTCGGAGCTCCTCGCGGCGCGGTCCCAGGCGCTGGCGAACCTGCCGGGTCGCTGAGCGAGCGGCCGGCGCAGATGTGCACAGCAGCGTCAGGACGCCGCGCGCGCGTCGCGCTTCCGATGCTGGTAGACGCGGACGCGGCATCCTCGCACTCGTCGTCCGTCGCAGCGGGCGCGAGGCTGTTCAACGGGACGATGTTGCGGCACATGTGAGCCGGCGTAGGGCGGCGCGTGCGCGACGATCGGGCACGGCGGGAACCCGGCGCACAACGGTCAGACGAGAGGAGGGGCCCCGTCCGGGACCCCTCCTCATCGCTGCATCCGTCTCGGTGTTACTCGCCGGACTTGTAGATCGGCGCGAGGCCGTTCACGGCGTCGCCGATGCGGTGGATGCGGATGTCGTTCGTCGAACCCGCGATTCCGGGAGGGGAGCCCGAGATCACCACGACCTTGTCGCCCTCCTTCGCGAGGCCCTTCGACAGGAAGAACTCGTCGACCTGCATGAACATCCGGTCGGTGTGCGGCACGTGCTCGACGAGCGAGGACTGCACGCCCCATGTCAGCGCCATGCGGCGACGGATCGCCGGCTCCGGGGTGAAGGCCATCATCGGGATGTTCGGGCGCAGCCGCGACATGCGGCGCGCGGTGTCGCCGGACTCGGTGAAGATGCAGAGCCACGTCGCCTCGACGAACTCGGCGACCTCCATCGCGGCGAGCGTGATCGCGCCGCCCTGCGTACGGGGCTTCGTCGTGAGCTTCGCGATGCGCTCGAGGCCGTGCTCCTCGGTCGAGGCCACGATCCGCGCCATCGTCTCGACGACGCCGACCGGGTACTTCCCGACGCTCGTCTCGCCCGAGAGCATGACCGCGTCCGCACCGTCGAGCACGGCGTTCGCGACGTCGGAGGTCTCGGCGCGGGTGGGCACCGGGTTGTCGATCATCGACTCGAGCATCTGGGTCGCGACGATGACCGGCTTCGCCATGCGGCGGCACAGCTCCACCGCCCGCTTCTGCACGATCGGCACGGCCTCCAGCGGCAGCTCGACGCCCAGGTCGCCGCGGGCGACCATGATGCCGTCGAACGCGTCGATGATCTCCTCGAGGTTGTCGACCGCCTGCGGCTTCTCGATCTTCGCGATCACCGGGATGCGGCGACCCTCTTCGGCCATGATCTCGTGAACGCGGTCGACATCCGACGCATCGCGGACGAAGGACAACGCGATGACGTCGGCGCCGGCCTGCAGACCCCAGCGGAGGTCGGCCTCATCCTTGTCGGACAGGGCGGGGACGTTCACGGCGACGCCGGGAAGGTTGATGCCCTTGTTGTTCGAAACGGGGCCGGCGACGATGACCTTCGTCGTCACCACGGTGCCGTCGGTCTCGACGACCTGCACGCGCACCTTTCCGTCGTCGATGAGCAGGAAGTCGCCGGGCTTCACGTCCTGCGGCAAGCCCTTGAAGGTCGTCGAGACGATCTCCTTGGTGCCGAGGATGTCCTCGACCGTGATCTTGAAGATGTCGCCGACCGCGAGATCGTGCGGACCAGCCGCGAACTTGCCGAGCCGGATCTTCGGTCCCTGCAGGTCGACGAGGATGGCGACGGGTCGCCCCGCGTCATCCGCAGCCCGGCGCACGTTCGCGAAGTTCGCGTCGTGCACCGAGTAGTCGCCGTGCGACAGGTTGAGGCGGGCAACGTCCACACCGGCGTCGATGATCGCGCGGACCATCTCGTAGGAGGAAGTTGCGGGGCCGAGGGTTGCGACGATCTTGGCGCGTCTCATCCGTTTATCGTGCTCCGGTTCTCGTGGGTGGGGGACCGCTCCCACCCTACGCGGGCTGCAGTCCGATGGCGACATCGGTGGGGCGAACGGGCGACGGCAGCGCGGTGTCGCCCATGAGATACCGGTCCACGGATGCGGCGGCCGCGCGTCCCTCGGCGATCGCCCACACGATCAGCGACTGACCGCGCCCGGCATCGCCGGCGACGAACACGCCGGGGGCGGTCGTCTGGTACTCGTCGTCGCGCTCGACGTTGCCGCGGCCGGTGAACTGCGCACCGAGCTGCGATTCGAGTTCCGTGCGCTCCGGGCCGGTGAAGCCCATCGCGATCAGCACGAGGTCCGCGGGGATCTCACGCTCGGAGCCGCTCTTGGGCACACGCCGGCCGTCGATGTACTCGGTCTCGGCCACACGGAGCGCCCGGACCTCGCCCACCTCGTTCCCGAGGAACTCCACCGTCGAGGCGAGGAAGACGCGCTCGCCCCCCTCCTCGTGCGCGGAGGACACCTCGAAGAGCGTCGGGGTGGTCGGCCACGGCTGCGCGTCGGTGCGCGCGGCCGGCGGCTGCTTGCCGATGGCGAGGTTCGTGACGCTCAGCGCGCCCTGCCGGTGCGCCGTCCCGATGCAGTCCGCGCCGGTGTCGCCGCCGCCGATCACGACGACGTGCTTGCCCTCCGCGGTGATCTGGTTGTGCACCTGGTCGCCCGCGATCGCGTGGTTCGACTCCACGAGGTACTCCATGGCGTAGTGCACGCCCGCGAAGTCGCGTCCGGGGATGGCCAGGTCGCGCGGCAGGGTGGACCCCGTCGCGACGACGACCGCGTCGTACCGGGCGCGCAGGTCGTTCCAGGTGATGTCGCGGCCGATCTCGACACCGGCGCGGAAGCGCGTGCCCTCGTCCTGCATCTGACGCAGACGCGTCTCGAGGTGCTTCTTCTCCATCTTGAAGTCCGGGATGCCGTAGCGCAGGAGCCCGCCGATGCGGTCGTCGCGCTCGAACACCGCCACGGTGTGGCCGGCGCGCGTGAGCTGCTGCGCCGCGGCGAGACCGGCGGGGCCGGACCCGACGACGGCGACGGTCTTGCCCGTGAGCCGCTCCGGCGGCTCGGGCTCGACCCAGCCGTGCGAGAACGCCTCGTCGATGATCGAGACCTCGACCTGCTTGATCGTCACGGCCGGCTGGTTGATCCCGAGGACGCACGAGCTCTCGCACGGCGCCGGGCACAGCCGTCCCGTGAACTCCGGGAAGTTGTTCGTCGCGTGGAGGCGCTCGATCGCCGCGCGGCCTTCGCCGCGCCACGTCAGGTCGTTCCACTCCGGGATGAGGTTGCCGAGCGGGCAGCCCTTGTGGCAGAACGGCACGCCGCAGTCCATGCAGCGTCCGGCCTGGCGACGGAGGACGGCCGAGTCCCCCGGCTCGTAGACCTCTTTCCAGTCCAGGATGCGGACGGGCACCGGGCGGCGGGCGGGAAGCTCGCGCTCGGTGACCTTCAGAAAGCCTTTGGGATCAGCCACCGGTCACCTCCATGATGCGGCTCCACACGACGTCGCCATCCGGGTCCAAGCCCTCGGCCAGCGCGTCCTCGCGGGTCTGCAGCACCGCTGCGTAGTCGCGCGGGACGACCCGCACGAAGTTCTTCACTTCCTCCTCGAAGGAGTCGAGGAGGCGTGCTGCCAGCGTCGAATCCGTCTCGGCGACGTGACGCTGCAGCAGGTCGCGGAGGATCTCCGCATCCCCCGATCCGAGCGGACCGAGTTCGAGTTCGCCGGAGAGGAGCGAGTCCTGGTTGACGAGCTTCTCGTCGAGGCGGTGGATGTAGGCGGTTCCGCCCGACATGCCCGCACCGAGGTTCCGTCCCGTCGAACCAAGGATGACGGCGAGACCGCCCGTCATGTACTCGAGCGCGTGGTCGCCCACGCCTTCGACGACGGCGGTGGCACCGGAGTTGCGGACGAGGAACCGCTCCCCCACCATGCCGCGCAGGAACATGGTTCCCTGCGTGGCGCCGTAACCGATGACGTTTCCGGCGATCACGTTCTCCGAGGCGTCGAAGGTCGCGTCGCGCGACGGGCGGACGACGATCTGGCCGCCCGACAGGCCCTTGCCGACGTAGTCGTTCGAGTCGCCCTCGAGGCGCAGCGTGATGCCCGCGGGCATGAACGCGCCGAAGGACTGTCCCGCCGAACCCGTCAGCTCGACGACGATCGAGTCGGTCGGCAGGCCGTTCTGGCCGTGCGCCTTGGTGACGTGGTGACCGAGCATCGTCCCGACCGCGCGCGCGGTGTTGCGCACGGGCAGCGAGATCTCGACGTGGCCGCCGTGGGCGATGACGTCCTGTGCGCGCTCGATGAGCGCGACGTCGAAGTGCTCGTCGAGCTCGTGCAGCTGCGCACGCTGGTTGCGGCGCGGCTCGTCGTCGGCGAACGCCGGGCCCTCGAGCACCGGGGCGAGGTCGAGACCGCTCGCCTTCCAGTGCTCCACGGCACCGTTGACATCGAGCAGCTCGGCGTGACCGACCGCCTCGTCGAGCGAGCGGAAGCCCAGCTCGGAGAGGTACTCGCGCACCTCTTCTGCGATGAACTCCATGAAGTTCACGACGAACTCGGGCTTGCCGTTGAAGCGGGCCCGCAGTGCGGGGTTCTGCGTCGCGACGCCCACCGGGCAGGTGTCGAGGTGGCAGACCCGCATCATGATGCATCCGGAGACGACCAGCGGTGCCGTGGCGAAGCCGAACTCCTCGGCGCCCAGCAGTGCACCGATCACGACGTCGCGACCGGTCTTCAGCTGGCCGTCGACCTGCACGACGACGCGGTCGCGCATGCCGTTGAGCATGAGCGTCTGCTGCGTCTCGGCGAGGCCGAGCTCCCACGGCGTTCCCGCGTGTTTGAGCGAGTTGAGCGGGCTCGCGCCCGTTCCGCCGTCGTGACCGGAGACCAGGATGACGTCGGCCAGCGCCTTCGCAGTGCCCGCCGCGACCGCGCCGATGCCCGACTGGCTCACGAGCTTCGCGTGCACGCGTGCGGACGGGTTGGCCCGCTTCAGGTCGAAGATCAGCTGCTTGAGGTCCTCGATCGAGTAGATGTCGTGGTGCGGGGGCGGCGAGATGAGCCCGACGCCGGGCGTGCCGCCGCGCGTGCGGGCGACCCACGGGTACACCTTCTGCGGGGGCAGCTGACCGCCTTCGCCGGGCTTCGCGCCCTGCGCCAGCTTGATCTGGATGTCGTCGGCCTCCGTGAGGTAGAGACTCGTGACGCCGAACCGGCCCGAGGCCACCTGCTTGATCGCACTGCGACGGGTCGGGTCGAGCAGCCGCTCGACGTCCTCGCCGCCCTCGCCCGTGTTCGACTTGCCGCCGATCCGGTTCATCGCGATCGCGAGGGTCTCGTGCGCCTCCTTCGAGATCGAGCCGTAGCTCATCGCACCGGTCGAGAACCGCTTCACGATGGACGCCACCGACTCGACCTCGTCGAGCGGCACGCGGGGACGTACGCCGGTGCGCAGCGTGAACAGCCCGCGCAGCGTCTTCAGCTCTTGCGCCTGGTCGTCGACCAGCTTGGTGTACTCCCGGAAGATGTCGTAGCGGCGCTCGCGGGTCGCGTGCTGCAGCCGGAACACGGTGTCGGGGTTGAACAGGTGCGGCGAGCCGTCGCGGCGCCACTGGTACTCGCCACCGGTCCACAGCCGCTCGTGGGCGCGAGCCGCCGCATCCTCGGGGTACGCGAAGGTATGCCGCGCCGCGTTCTCGGCCGCGATGACGTCGAGTCCGACGCCGCCGAGCTTCGACTCGGTGCCGGTGAAGAACGCGTCGATGAACGGCTGCGAGAGCCCGACGGCCTCGAACACCTGGGCGCCCGCGTACGACGACACGGTCGAGATGCCCATCTTCGACATGATCTTGAGCACGCCCTTGCCGAGCGCCTTGATCAGGTTCGCGACGGCCTTCTGCGGCGGGATGCCGGTGATGTAGCCGGCCCGCACGAGGTACTCCACCGTCTCCATCGCCAGGTACGGGTTCACCGCGGAGGCGCCGTAGCCGATGAGGGTGGCGACGTGGTGCACTTCGCGCACGTCACCGGCCTCGACGACGAGCCCGACCTTCATGCGGGTCTCGTTGCGGATGAGGTGGTGGTGGACCGCCGCGAGCATGAGCAGCGACGGGATCGGCGCGAGGTCCTTGTTGGAGTCGCGGTCGCTCAGCACGATGAACTCGGCGCCGTCCTCGATGGCACGGTCGACCTCGCCGCACATCTGGGCGAGCCGCTTCTCCATGCCCTTCGCGCCCGCCTGCGCGCGGTAGAGCCCGCGCACGGTGACGGAGGTGCGGCCGGGAAGCGCCGTGTCGATGTGCTGGATCTTGGCCAGCTCGTCGTTGTCGATCACCGGGAAGTCGAGCGTGACGGTGCGGGCGTGGTCCGCCCCCCAGCTGAGCAGGTTCGGCTCGGGTCCGAGTCCGAGCGACAGCGACGTGACGACCTCTTCGCGGATCGAGTCGAGCGGCGGGTTCGTGACCTGTGCGAACTGCTGCGTGAAGTAGTCGAACAGCAGACGCGGGCGGTCGCTGAGTACCGCCACCGGCGTGTCGCTGCCCATGGCGCCGAGCGGCTCCGCACCGTTCTGCCCCATCGGGGTCAGCAGGATGCGGACTTCCTCCTCGGTGTATCCGAAGGTGCGCTGACGGCGCGTGATCGAGGCGATCGGGTGCACGATGTGCTCCCGCTCGGGCAGCTCGGACAGCCGCACGCGGCCGGCATCCAGCCACTCCTGCCAGGGCTGCATCTCGGCGAGCTGCGACTTGATCTCGCTGTCCTCGATGAGCCGTCCCTGCGAGGTGTCGACCAGGAACATGCGGCCTGGACGCAGCCGCCCGCGACGCTTGATGCGCTCGGGCGCGAAATCCAGCACGCCGGTCTCGCTGCCGATGACGACCAGGCCGTCGGTCGTCTCGGTCCACCGACCGGGACGAAGGCCGTTGCGGTCCAGAGTGGCGCCGACGACCGTGCCGTCGGTGAAGATGAGGGCGGCCGGGCCGTCCCAGGGCTCCATCTGCATGGAGTGGTACTCGTAGAACGAACGCAGCTTCGGATCCATGTCCGGCTGCTTCTCGTACGCCTCGGGGACCATCATCATGATGGCGTGCGGCAGGCTGCGGCCGGTGAGGGTGAGCAGCTCCAGCACCTCGTCGAACGACGCCGAGTCGCTCGCGCCGTCCGTGCAGATCGGCAGCAGGGGGCGGATGTCGCCGAGCAGCTCGGACTC
>JAVBUN010000019.1:0-2894 GCA_031555335.1 Microbacterium sp. | reverse complement strand
CGTCTCGACCTCGACGACCTCGATGGCCTGGCCGAGGGAACGGTCGACGCTCGAGCGCAGCAGCTCGTGCAGTTCGTAGTAGCCGGGGCAGACGATCGTCGCCGTCAGCAGGTGGTCCGCGCGCCGGCTGCGCTCCAGCTGCCCGCCGACGTGCATCGCGATGTAGGCGATCTCGTCGTCCAGCAGCGGGATGCCGAGCCGCGCATGGAGCCGGCTCGCGATGTACACCGCCACCTCGAAGATCATCGGATACGTCGACTTGAGCGAACGGGTGAGGGGGTTCCGCGACCACGCCTGCTCGCGCGCCCGCAACCGGAGGTTCTGCACGTGCAGGGCGAGGCGCAGCACGAACTCCGACGCCACGATGTCGACGAGGAACTCGGCCGCGGCCTCGGCGACGACCTCGCGGACGATCTGCTCGACCTCCGGGTCGAGCGGAGCCCGGGACTCGTCCGCGGCGCCCGGCGCCACGATGCGCGTGAGCACGAGGGTCGCGAGGTGCTGCAGGTCACCGGCGCCGAGCCGCACCTCGAGATGTTCGCGCGCGAGCTCGTCGATGATCTCGGCGATCACCTGCTGCGCCGCGGTCGGCGCGGTCGCGGTCTCCGCCAGCGGCCGCCCGACCGCCACCCGGTCCGCGGCGATGGCGATGTGCATGATGACGTCCGAGATGCCGAACTCGTTCACGAAGTAGCCGAGCTCGGTCAGACGTGTGACGAGCTCGGTCTTGAACGGGCCGAACGCGCGCGGCCCGACCGACCCCTCGCCGAGCGTGCGCCGCAGCGCGTGCAGGTCGAACGCACCGGCGTCCATCTCGTCGTGGGCGAGGCGGCTGAGCAGCCGCCGCTGCGCCACCTCGGTGCCGACCAGGCGCGCCCGGGATGCGGATCGCTCGAGCGTCAGCTCCGTGCCGCCCAGGAGCGCCCGTACGCGGGAGAGGTCGGACTCCAGCGTCGCGGGGCTCACGAACAGCGCATCGGCGGTCTCGTACACATCGATGCCCTCGGGACCGGCCAGCAGCGCCCGCACGATCGTGTGCAGGCGATCCCGGGGGGTGCCGGCATCCGCCCCCGCCGCCCGCAGCGCCGCGGTGGCCTGCGCGGCGGCGCGGTAGCCGAGCGGGCCGGATTCGACCGCGCCGACGGCGCGCGCGTTGATGGCGGTGATGTACGAACGGATGCTGCGGGGCGTCACGCCCAGCGCATCCGCGAGGGTCGCCGCGGTCACCCAGTCACGCTCGCGGACCAGTGTCGCGAGCACCCGGTCCTGTCTCGCTCGTGTCACGGTCGCCTTCCGGAGCGTCGGCACGGCGCCGACGTTCCATTCCACCACGGCTGGCGGACCGCGCGCCCGGTTTGGCCGTCGCGTTTCCGCACCCCGCGGAAGATCTCCTGGTTGACCGCCTCCCAGCCGGTTTCCAGGATGGAGAGGAAGGAGGCGGGTCGATGAGGATCCTGGTGGTGTGCGGTGCAGGCGCGTCCAGCACGTTCGTGGCGCAGCGGCTACGACGAGCGGCGCTCCGGTCCGGGCTCGACCACGACGTCATGGCCGTCAGTCGATCTGCTCTCGCGGAACGACTGGGCGTGGCGGAGATCGTTCTGATCGGCCCGCACCTGACCGACGCGATCGACGACATCCGCACGGATGCCGCGGCGTACGGGGTGCCGGCGATCGTCCTCCCGGAGGACGTCTTCTCGGACCTCGACGGCGCGCGCACCCTGCGGCTGGTCACCGACGCGACCGCGTCCTTCCAAGGCCGACCGGCCTGAGTACGAAAGGCTCCACCATGGCACTCGCAACCCGCACGGTGCGCATCGGATCGTCACACGGTCTGCACGCGCGCCCCGCCAAGCTGTTCGCCCAGGCGGCGAAGGACGCCGGCGTCCCGGTGACGATCGCGAAGGATGCGGGCGCACCCGTGAACGCCGCCAGCATCCTCGGCGTCATCTCGCTCGGCATCGATTACGGCGACTACGTCACCCTCACGGTCGACGGCGGCAACTCGGAGGACATCCTCGACCGCCTCGCCGACCTGCTCGCCACCGACCACGACGCGGAGTGAACCACACGATGAGCACCACCATCCCCGGCGTCGGCATCGGTCTCGGCGTCGCCCAGGGCCCCGTGGCCCGCATGGCCGCGCCCCTCCCCGCGCCCGAGAACACCCCCTCCACCCTCGGCGTCGACGCCGAGACCGCACGCGTGCGCGAGGCCGTGCACGCCGTGGCCCGCGAGTTGGAGGAGCGCGGCGCACAGGCCGGCGGCAACGCCCAGGACGTCCTCGAGGCGCAGGCCATGATGGCCGAGGACCCCTCTCTCGAGTCCGAGGTCGACACCCGCATCGCCGCCGGCGCCAGCGCGGAGTGGGCGGTCTTCGACGCGTTCGCCAGCTTCCGCGACACCCTCACCGCGGTCGGCGGGTACCTCGGCGAACGCGCCGCGGACCTCGACGACGTGGCGCAGCGGGTCATCGCACGGCTGCGCGGCGTGCCCGCGCCGGGCGTCCCCGAGCCCGGCCACCCGTTCGTGCTCGTCGCGACCGACCTCGCCCCCGCCGACACCGCACTGCTCGATCTCACCCAGGTGCTTGCGCTGATCACGAGTGAGGGCGGCCCGACCTCCCACACCGCGATCCTCGCCCGCGAGAAGGGCATCGTCGCCATCGTCGGCGCCGCGGAGGCCGCGACCCTCACCGACGGCACGACGGTCATCGTCGACGCCGCCGCCGGAGTCGTCTCGGTGGACCCGAGCGAGGACGACCGGCAGCGCGCCCGCAACCGTGCCGACGCGCGCGCGAACGCCGCATCCGCCCCGATCACCGCGGGCGCCCTCGCCGACGGCACCGCCGTGCCGCTGCTCGCGAACCTCGGCAAGCCCGAGGGCGCGGCCGAAGC
>JAVBUN010000202.1:0-4717 GCA_031555335.1 Microbacterium sp. | reverse complement strand
CGGGCGGAGGTACAGGCGCCGGAACACCGGATCGTCGTACTCGCGCACTTCGCGGGGGAGCGGCGGACGCGGTCCCACGACGCTCATGTCGCCGCGCAGCACGTTCCAGAACTGCGGCAGCTCGTCGATCGAGTACTTGCGCAGCAGCGCTCCGACCCGGGTGATCCGGGGATCCCGGCGCACCTTGAACAGCGCCCCCGAGGCCTCGTTGGCCGACTGCAGCGCGGCCAGCTCGCTCTCGGCGCCCTCGCGCATGGTGCGGAACTTGACGATGTCGAAGCTGCGGCCGTCCCGCCCGACCCGCTGCTGCCGGAAGAACACGGGGCCCGGGGAGTCGAGTTTGATGACCGCCGCCAGCACGGGGGTCAGCAGCGCGATCGGCACCAGTGCGCACGTCGCGGTCACGACGTCGAGGATGCGCTTCACCCGATGCGGGGCGCCGTAGTAGGTCGGGATGCGGACGTTCACCAGCGCCAGCCCGGTCGTGGTGCGCAGCGACATCCGCGAGGTCGCGACATCGGTGAGGCGGGTGGCGATGACGAGCGCCGTCGCCGTGCCCTCGAGCTCCCAGCTGAGGCGCCGGATGAAGTCGGGATCGTCGGTCGGGCCTGTCACGATCACGGTGTCCGCGTACACCGCCCGTGCCGTCTGTGCGGTCGCGGCGGCCGGCCCGAGCACCGGCACGCCGGTCGGGCCGACGGTCGGCTCGGCGGCGTGCGCCCCCACCAGCGTCGTCCCCACGACGTGGTATCCGAGCCGACCGTCGCGTTGGAGCGTCCGCACCAGGTCATCGACGTCCGGCGGTGTTCCCACCAGGAGTGTGCGAGGTGCGGTCAACCGGCGTCGACGCGGTGCCCATCGCCGCCAGTACCAACGATCGAGGAGCAGGGCGGCGAGCCCCGCGGGAACGCCGAGGAGCAGCTGCGCGCGGATCGCGGGCTGCGGGAAGACCGCGAGCCACGTCGCGCCGAGCGCGAACGTGATGCCCGCAGCGCTCGCCACGCCGCGGTATTCGCGCAGCGCAGTGATCCACGGGTCGCGGGTGCGGAGCGCGGCGAGCGTCACCAGCCAGACCACCATCGCGCCCGCCGTCGTCGCCGCGAGCAGCCCGGGCGTCGCGGAGGCCGACAGGGCCGTGGTGGCGAGCGCGACCGCGACCCCGGCGATGCCGAGCGCAGCGGCGTCGGTCGCGGCGACCGCGGCACGATGGCGACTGCGGCCTCGCATCCGTCGCATCAGATCGGGCGTCGGGCGCGGCGTCGCGACCGACTCGATCAGCAGCCCGCCGACGGCGGGCATCATGACGTCGCCCCGTCGCTGTCGCGACCGTGCGTTCGTCTCCTGTCATCGCGGCGCAGCGAGTGCGCGCGCAGACCACGTTCCGTCCCCATGAACGTCTTCCCCAGATTTCAGACCCGGACCGAGATCCGTGTCTCCCCAGTGCGGATAAAGATCCGCGTTCCCCAGTGCAGAGCAACCGAACGAGCGTTGCCCACGTCAGGGCGGAATCCGATTCCCACATCGGGTCCACCGGCGAGACTCCGACCCCTCGGAGTTCCGCATCCGCTTTTGCGGCTGGCGTGGGGCCGAGCATAATCACATGTCGACCACGAGGACAAGAGGTGTGTCGGATCGGGTTTGGCCGGCGCACACCGCCCGGACAGCAGTCGGGCCCTTTGCGCCACGCGCTGGTGAGCGCACTGCACAAAGGGCCCTGACGAACGTGAGTTAGATCCCCCAGATCCCCGTCACGCCATCCGCTGCCGCCTCTTCTCCACCGCGCTCCCCAAAGCACTTCGAATTGCGGCAAGCGCGACGCTACATGAAAGGTCCGTGTCCACCAATAGGGGGACAAACCCATTTCCCGACATTGGGGAGTGCCGGGCCGTTACGGGCCTGCTAGGGAGTTATGTAGTCGGCCCGTCCCGGGGCGCCGTCGCGCGCGTGATGCGGGACCGGCAGCGGCCCCCGCCGCATCCGAAGATGAGAAGTCGAGGTTCTCCTCGTGTGCACCCGCGCCGGATCCCCTACGATGTCAGTGCCGTCCACTCTGGGCTCCGGGCTGCCCCCAGCAGCTATCGCGGGCGCGCCGTCCCCAAACGCGTGTCCGTGGGGAGCCGGGACGGTTCGCGGGCCCTCTCCAGTCATCCAGTCCCCACTGAACGGCTCGAGAGGGCCCGTCCCTTCCTCGACAGCAGCCGTGCAGCATCGCTCACCTACGATTGACGGTATGTGCGGAATCGTCGGATACGTCGGTCCTCGGCAGAGCCAGGACATCCTTCTCGCGGGTCTCGCCCGTCTCGAGTACCGCGGCTACGACTCGGCGGGCATCGCGGTGATCGACGGTGAGGGCGCGCTCGGGATGCGCAAGCGCGCCGGCAAGCTGAAGGTGCTGCGCGACGACCTCTCGGTCGACCCGCTCGCCGACGGCACGACCGGCATCGGCCACACCCGCTGGGCGACCCACGGCGGTCCGACCGACGCGAACGCGCACCCGCATCTCGCCGACGACGACAAGCTCGCCGTGATCCACAACGGCATCATCGAGAACTTCGCGACCCTGAAGGCCGAGCTGCTGAGCGAGGGGTACACCTTCCGCAGCGAGACCGACACCGAGGTCGCCGCCGTCATGATCGGCCGCGAGTACGCGGCATCCGGCGACCTCGTGGCCGCGTTCCGCGCGACGGTCTCGCGCTTCGAGGGCGCCTACACGCTGCTCGCGATGCACCGCGACCACCCGGGCCTCGTCGTCGCGGCCCGCCGCAACTCGCCGCTCGTGATCGGCCTCGGCGAGGGCGAGAACTTCCTCGGCTCCGACGTCGCGGCGTTCGTCGAGCACACCCGCCACGCGCTCGCGATCGGCCAGGACGAGATCGTCGCGATCACCCCGGCCGGGGTCGAGGTCACCGACTTCCGCGGCGACGCGGTCGAGGTGGAGCCGTTCGAGGTGACGTGGGATGCTGCCGCCGCCGAGAAGGGCGGCTGGTCGTCGTTCATGGCCAAGGAGGTCTCCGAGGAGCCCGAGGCCGTCGCGAACACCGTGCGCGGCCGCATCCGCAACGGTCTCGTCGAGATCCCGGAGCTCGACGGCCTCGACGACCTGTTCGCCGGCATCGACCGCGTCGTGATCATCGCCGCCGGCACCGCCGCGTACGCCGGACAGACCGGGAAGTACGCGCTGGAGCTGTGGACCCGGGTGCCCGTGGACGTCGAGCTCGCGCACGAGTTCCGCTACCGCGACCCGGTGCTCGGCCCGAACACGCTCGTGATCTCGATCAGCCAGTCCGGCGAGACGATGGACACGCTCATGGCGGTCAAGTACGCCCGCGAGCGGGGTGCCCGGACGCTGTCGATCTGCAACACGCAGGGCGCCACCATCCCGCGCGAGTCCGACGCGATCGTCTACACGCACGCCGGTCCCGAGGTGGCGGTCGCCTCGACGAAGGCCTTCGTCGCCCAGATCACCGCGATCTATCTGCTCGCGCTGCACATCGCGCACGTGCGCGGGTCGATCTCGGACACCGAGATCGCGCAGCACGTGCTCGAGCTCGAGGCGGTGCCGGAGAAGATCGCCCGCGTCCTCGAGACGCAGCAGGAGCGCATCACGCAGCTGGCGGGATGGATGGCCGACACCCGGTCGGTGCTGTTCCTCGGTCGCCACGTGGGGTACCCGATCGCGCTCGAGGGCGCGCTGAAGCTCAAGGAGATCTCCTACATCCACGCGGAGGGGTTCGCGGCGGGCGAGCTCAAGCACGGCCCGATCGCGCTCATCGAGCCGGGCCAGCCCGTGTTCGTCATCGTTCCGTCGCCGCGCGAGTCGTCGGTGCTGCACGACAAGGTCGTCTCGAACATCCAGGAGATCCGTGCGCGCGGGGCCCGGGTGATCGTGATCGCGGAGGAGGGCGACGCCTCGGTGCTCCCGTTCTCCGACGAGGTGCTGCGCATCCCGCTCGCCGGACCGCTCTTCGAGCCGCTGCTGGCCGTCGTGCCGCTGCACATCTTCGCGATGGGCCTCGCGACGGCGAAGGGCCTCGACGTCGACCAGCCTCGCAACCTCGCGA
The DNA here is from genome assembly GCA_031555335.1 of Microbacterium sp. Lineage (GTDB taxonomy): Bacteria > Actinomycetota > Actinomycetes > Actinomycetales > Microbacteriaceae > Microbacterium. The sequence continues at coordinate 656 of JAVBUN010000202.1, read as the reverse complement.
AGTCCGTCACGGTCGAGTAACTCCCTCCCGCCTGCCGCCCCTCGCCCCTCCCCCTTGCCCCCCCCCCCCCCGGCCCCCCCCCCCCGCCGCGCCCCCCCGCACCCCCCGGTGAGCACTGCGCTCTCGGGCACCCGCGGGTGCGGCGCGGGAAGGAGGGGGTGGGGAGGGCGAGGAGGACGGGGACGGGCGAGCGGGGACGGGGGAGGGGGCGGGGAGGGCTCGGTAGAGTGACGGATGCGGCGGTGCCGCCGAACGCAGGAGGGCACATGATCGTGGGGATCGGCGTCGATCTGGTCGACATCCCGCGCTTCGAGCGCACCCTGGAGCGCACCCCGCGCCTGCGCGACCGCTTGTTCTCGGCCGCCGAGCAGACTCTCAAGCCCCGGTCGCTCGCGGCGCGTTACGCCGCCAAAGAAGCGCTCATCAAGGCGCTCGGCGGGTCGGACGGCGTGCACTGGACCGAGATCGAGATCACCCCCGAGCCCTCGGGCAGGCCGTGGTTCACCCTCACCGGATCGACCGCCGCGGTCGTCGCCGCACGCGGGATCACCACGCTCCACCTCTCGATGAGCCACGACGCGGGATTCGCGACGGCCTACGTGGTCGCCGAGGGCCCGGATGCGGCGGCGGTCCGGCCGGCGGATGCCGCGACGGCG
>JAVBUN010000265.1:0-5804 GCA_031555335.1 Microbacterium sp. | reverse complement strand
TCCTGGTACGACTCCTCGAGCCGCGGCGCCTCGACGATGCAGGGGCCGCACGCGGCGTACCAGAAGTTGACGACGACGACGTCGCCGGCGACGTCCTCGCTCGTCACGGTGTCGCCGGACTCGGTCACGCCCGTGAACACGACCGGGTCGGAGCGCTGGTCCTCGGGCACCTCGACGACCTGGAGACCGTCGGCGCCGATGTAGCCCTTGTTCGAGCCCTCGCGGTACTGGTCGGCGAGTGCGTCGTTCGAGCAGGCGGCGAGGCCCACCATCAGGGCGACCGCCACGGCGGCGGATGCGGCGCGCACGAGGCGCGTGCGGACGTTCATACGGCTCCCACGTCGATCGACCCGGCGACATCCGCCGGTTCTGCGTACCCCACTTCGCGCCACGCCCCCGGCCCGCCTTCGACGCTCGTCACGCTCGACAGGGCGCACCGGCGCTTGCGCGGGTCGTGCCGCAGCGGCTCCCCCGCGATCGCGAGGTGCGTGACCCAGATCGGCAGCTGGTGGCTGACGATCACCACGTCACCGGAGGGCACCGACTGCCACGCTCGGCCCATGGCGCGCTGCATCCGCGCGACGACCTGCGCGTACGGCTCACCCCAGCTCGGCACCGCGGGGTGCACGAGGTGGCGCCAGTTGAGCGGGTTCAGCAGGGCCCGCTTCATCCGTCGCCCCTCGAAGACGTTCGTCGGCTCGATCACGTCCTCGGTGACGACCGGTTCGATGCCGAAGAGCGCGGTGAACGGCTCCGCGGATTCGCGGGCACGCTGCAGCGGCGAGCTGATCAGGGCGGTGACCGGCCGGTCGAGCCCGTGCACGTAGTCGGCGGCCTGGCGCGTCATGGCGCGCCCGTCGCTGCTCAAGCGGAAGTTCGGCAGCCGGCCGTACAGCACCCGGGTGGGGTTGTGGACCTCGCCATGGCGCACGAGGTGGAGGCGATCGGCGGGCACCCGGCAATTCTACGTGGGAGGGCTCTTTGCATTGGCTGAACGCCAGCCATGAAGCACGGTCAGTCCGAGGCGGTGTCGGCGTCGCGGCGATCGCGCAGGATCGAGCGGATGCGGACGACGAGGAACCAGCCCACCGCCCCGACCACGGCGGCGATCACGAGGATCTGGAAGACCTCGGCGTAGCGCTCGACGATGGGCCATGCCTCGCCGAGCCAGAACCCTGCGAGCACGAAGATCGTGTTCCAGACGAGGCTCCCCGCTCCGGTCAGCAGGCCGAACTTCCACAACGGCATGCGCGTCACGCCCGCGGGGATGGAGATGAGGCTCCGGAAGATGGGGATCATCCGGCCGAAGAACACCGCCTTGCCGCCGTGCCGGGTGAACCACGCGACCGTCCGGTCGATGTCGCGCGGGTCGAGCAGCGGCACCCGCGCGGCGATGCGGCGGAGGCGCTCGACGCCGAGCCAGGCGCCGATTCCGTAGAGCAGGAAGGCGCCGACGACCGAGCCGAGCGTGGTCCACACGAGCGCCTCGGCGACGCTGAACGACCCGCGGCTCGCGGCGAGGCCCGCCATCGGCAGGATCGCTTCGCTCGGCAGCGGCGGGAAGAGGTTCTCGAGGGCGATGGCGATGCCGGCGCCGATCGGGCCGATCACCTCCATGAGCGAGACGACGAGCTCCATCAGCGAGGTCAGCCAGCCGCCGTCGCCCTCGCGTGCAGAAGCGGACATGCGGACGGATACTGCCATGTCGGTCATCGGTGTCCTCGTCGGGCTCGGTGATCGGCACACGCGGCGCGGGCGCTCCCCCGACGCTATCGCCCGGAGATGAACCGCCCCTGTGAGCCCGGCTAGATCGCCGCCCAGACCAGGAGCGCGCCGACCAGCCACAGCACGACCGTCAGCAGGAGCCCGGCCAGCGGCACCCAGAATGCGCGATGACGGATGACGAGCAGGATCACGGCGAAGAACACCGACAGGACGAGGACGAGCCACGGCGTCGTCAGCGCCATCCACACCCCGAGGTCGCGCAGCGCATCCTGGCACAGCCGACCGCCCGACCCGCAGGACCCGGCGGCGACACCCAGCGACAGCGCGGCGACCGAGGCGGTCACCGCGACCGCGAGCAGCACGACCAGCAGCACGATCGTGAGCGCGATGTCCCACCCCTTCCGGCGCCGTCCGGGTCCGGCGGATGCCGACGCACGCGGCGGGCGGACCGGCCGCGGCGGCACGGGGGCGGGGGCGGGCGGCTCCGAACCGATGCGGAACGCATCCGCGGGCATCGTGTAGACGCCGGGGTCCTCGTCCGGCCGCGATCCGCTCACGGGCCCATGCTAAGCGGCCGCGGCGCCGCACGTAGACTGGTCCCTCGTGAGCGAACGCGTCCTGGTACAGCAGTTGAAGTCCTCCCCCGCGGGCACCGTCTCGGTGTCCGGATGGGTCGAGACCGTCCGCGATCAGAAGAAGGTGCAGTTCGTCATCCTCCGCGACGAGACGGGCGCCGTACAGCTGGTGAACCCCGCCACCCGCGAGCTCGCCGAGGGCGCCGACGAGGCCGCATCCGCCGCCCTCGCGCTGACCGAGACGATCTCGGGACTCGCGACCGGCACCTTCCTCACCGTCGTCGGTGAGCTCAAGCACGACGAGCGCGTCAAGCTCGGCGGCGTCGAGGTCAAGATCCACTCCCTCGACATCGCGGCCGCGGCGAACCCCGAGACCCCCATCGCCGCCGACTCGAGCGTCGACAAGCGCATGGACTGGCGGTTCCTGGACCTGCGCCAGCGCCGCAACAACCTGATCTTCCGCGTGCAGACGACCCTCGAGCACGCGATGCGCACGTACTGGATCGAGCGCGACTACATCGAGGTGCACTCGCCGAAGCTGATGGCGTCACCCTCCGAGTCGAACGCCGAACTGTTCGAAGTGCCCTACTTCGAGGACAAGACGGCGTACCTCGCGCAGTCGCCGCAGTTCTTCAAGCAGATGGCCCAGGTCGCCGGCTTCGGCAAGATCTTCGAGATCGCCCCCGCGTTCCGCGCCGACCCCTCGTTCACGAGCCGGCACGCGACCGAGTTCACCTCGATCGACGCCGAGATCAGCTGGATCGACTCTCACGAGGACGTCGCGCGGATGCAGGAGGAGCTGCTGCAGTTCGCGTTCCAGGCCGTGAAGGACAAGCACGGCGCCGAGATCGAGGAGCTGTTCGGCCTCGAGGTGCAGGTCCCCGCGGTCCCGTTCCCCCGCATCCCGCTCGCCGAGGCGCGCGAGATCGTCGCGGCGCGCGGCTACGAGATCCCCCGCACGGACGGCGACCTCGACCCCGAGGGCGAGCGTCAGATCGCCGCCTACGCGCAGGAGACGTTCGGCCACCAGTTCGTGTTCATCACCGACTACCACCCCGAGATCCGCGCGTTCTACCACATGCGCGATGAGCAGACCGGGCTCACCAAGAGCTACGACCTGCTCTTCAACGGCGTCGAGATCACGACCGGCGCACAGCGCGAGCACCGCGTCGACGTGCTGATCGAGCAGGCGAAGGAGAAGGGGCTCGACCCGGAGCACCTGGACTTCTACCTCGACTTCTTCCGCTTCGGTGCGCCTCCCCACGGTGGCTTCGGCATGGGCCTTGCCCGCGTGCTGATGCTGCTGCTCGGCGAGTCGTCGATCCGCGAGGTCACCTACCTCTTCCGCGGCCCCACGCGCCTCGCACCGTAAGCCCGCGCAGTGCGACGGCCGCCGCTCCTCCGGGGTGGCGGCCGTTGCAATGCGCGTCGAACGGAGGAGATCCGACGACGGGAGGACCCGAACCGGGGTTCCGGTCCTCCGCTGCGCGAATCCCCTCCGCTCGTGCGCTCGACGTGGGCGTCAGTGGTGGAAGTGCGAGCCGCTGCTCGCCTCACGCGGCAGCGGCGTCTGCAGCGAATCGAGGAACTCGACCTCGCCGCGGATGTCGGCCAGCAGCGCCGACGCGATGTCGCGGCTCAGCCCGATCTTGACCACGATGCGCTGGAGCACGAGGTCGGCGAGGTCGTCGGCCATCGGATAGGCGGGCACCAGCCATCCCTTCATGCGCAGCCGGTCCGCGAGGTCGTACAGACTCCACTTGTCGGTGTAGCCGGGTTTCAGCACCCACGCGAACACCGGGATGGTGTCGCCGATGCTGACGAGCTCGAACGCGCCGATGCGCGCGATCTCCGATGAGAGGTACTGGGCGACGTCCAACGAGTTCTGCTGCACGGCGCGGTATCCCTCCCGGCCGAGACGGAGGAACTGGTAGTACTGCAGCAGCACCTGGGCCCCCGGCCGCGAGAAGTTGAGCGCGAGAGTGGGCATGTCGCCGCCGAGGTAGCTGACGTGGAAGATCATGCTCTCGGGCAGCACGGCCCGATCGCGCCAGACGACCCAGCCGACGCCGGGGTAGACGAGTCCGTACTTGTGACCTGAGGTGCTGATCGAGTTCACGCGGTCGACCTGGAAGTCCCACACCAGGTCCGGCTGACAGAACGGCGCCACCATCGCCCCGGATGCGCCGTCCACGTGGATCCGGATGTCGAGCCCCGTCGCCGCCTCGATCTCGTCGAGCTTCGCGGCGATCGCTGTGACCGGGTCGTAGAGCCCGGTGAAGGTCTGCCCGAGGATCGCGACGACACCGATGGTGTTCTCGTCGACGTACTTCTCGAGATCGTCGCCGTCGAGCACCAGGCGGTCCCGGCTCACCGGCACGAACCGCGGCTCGATCTCCCAGTAGTTGCAGAACTTCTCCCAGACGACCTGCACCGCGGACGACATGATGAGGTTCGGCCTGTCGGTCGGCTTTCCCTCGGCCTCCCGTCGCTGCTTCCACAGCCGCTTCAATGCGAGGCCGCCGAGCATGCAGGCCTCCGACGACCCGATCGTCGACGTGCCGATCGTGTCGTCGGCGTCCGGGACGTGCCAGAGGCCGGCGAGCATCCGCCAGCATCGCTCCTCGATCGCGGCGGTCGCGGGGTACTCGTCCTTGTCGACCATGTTCTTGTCGAAAGACTCGGCGTACAGCCGCCGCGCCTCGTCGTCCATCCACGTGGAGACGAACGTGGCCAGGTTGAGCCGGGAATTGCCGTCGAGGATCGCTTCGTCGTGGACGATCTGGTACGCCGTCTCGGGCAGGCTCGGGCCGTCGGGCATCACGAACTTGTCGAACTCCGTCGCCTCGCCGGGCCGCACGAACACGGGGTTGAGGCTGAGGACGGGGTCGAGGTTGCTCGACTGCCGGGCCCTGCTGGTGTTGGAGATCATGTCGGCTCCCGTTCCGGAGGGGTGGATCGCGCTGCTCCGTCCGATCCTGGCAGACACGACGATCCGGCAACCAGACGCTCGCGCACCGTTCACTCACCCCGATGGGGTGATTCATCCGCCCCTCGTCGCGTCCTCACGTCCCGCTGATGAACGCCGGTCGCATCGAGCAGATCAGCACTCCCGAGGACCTCTACCTGCGTCCCGCCGACCGCGTCGAATACGGCGACGTCGTGCGCATCGCGCTCGACCCGGCTCCGGTGGCGGTCCGCCCCCTCCCCTGAGGCCCCGCCGGCGGCCAGTATCGCAACCTCGGCGGCGCCTGTCGACCCGCGGCGGATGCGGCAGCTCCCGGACTAGCGTGGACGGACGTCCCGAGGAGGCCCATGCTCGATCCCTGGCTGCAGTTCGCCATCACGTTCGTCATCGCGCTTGCGATCGCCGTCGCCATCACCGTCGTCGTCTCGCTCGTCACCCGGCTGGCGGCGCGGCGGCAGTCCTGGCCGGCCGGGCTCATCAGGCGCGCACGCAACCCGTTCCGCACCCTCGTCGTGACGATCGCCGCCTGGATCGCG
>JAVBUN010000154.1:0-3677 GCA_031555335.1 Microbacterium sp. | reverse complement strand
AGCGCGCACGATCGCACTCCACTGGGCGAGCGGATGCAGCCGGGTGCCGAACGCCGTCGCCGCATCCGCCCACCGCGCCGGCAGGGTCTCGATCTCGACGCGATCGTCGGCGAAGCGCTCCCATTCGCGGCGGTGGCGGTCCTGCGGCAGGGGCGGCCACTCGCGCCCGACGGGACGGGACCGGGTGGTCGGATGGAAGACGCGGGCGTAGGCGGCGAACCCGCGCGGGACGGCGTCGTGCATCGTGCCGCGCCAGGGCTCGTCGATTCGTTCGCGCAACCAGTCGGCCGTGTGCACGTCGGCGGTCCACTCCATGCGGCCACGCTACCGGCGGGCACCGTCCTAGGCTGGGCGGATGACGGGATCCGGGGAACAGACGTCGATGAGCGAGCGGCCGGCGACCGCCGTCATCCTCGACCTCGCACCTCACCCGGAGGGCGGCTGGTTCCGGCGTACCTGGACCGGAACGCATCCGGTGGCCACGGATGCCGGCGAACGCCCCGCTGCCACGTGCATCCACTACCTGCTCGTGCCCGGCGAGCACAGCGCGTGGCACGTCGTGGTCAGCGACGAGATCTGGCTGTGGCACGGACCCGGCACGCTGACGCTCACCCTCGGCGGGTCGGGCGCGCACCCGGACGCGGCCGAGACGATCGTGCTCGGTCCGGACCTCGCGGCGGGGCAGCGCGCCCAGTGCGTCGTGCCGGCGGGGACGTGGCAGACCGCCGCTCTCGCGGGAGACCGCGAGGTGCTGGTGAGCTGTGTCGTGTCGCCGGGCTTCACCTTCGACGACTGGCGGCTCAGCGATTGACGGGCGTGCGCGCATGCGCCGACACGCCGGCGTGGCGCATCCGCTAGACTACGAAGGTTGTCTGGTCGCGGCCGAGTCCGTGTAAGCCCCGACGACGTGCATCAACCCTCCTGCTGCCGGGAAGTGCCCGGTAGCCGTTCTAGTCCGAAGGAGGTGGGTTAGTGACGCACTCACACCAGTACGAGCTCATGGTCATCCTCGACCCCGAGGTCGACGAGCGTCAGGTTGCCCCCAACCTCGACAAGTTCCTGAAGGTCATCACGAATGATGGTGGCTCGATCGACGGTGTCGACGTCTGGGGCCGCCGCCGGCTCGCGTACGAGATCCAGAAGAAGACTGAGGGCATCTACGCCGTCGTCAACTTCACCGCCACGAGCGAGGCCACTCAGGAGCTCGACCGTCAGCTGAAGCTCAGCGAGCTGATCATGCGCACGAAGGTCCTCCGCGCCGAGGAGGCCATCGCGCAGGTGGCCGCCGAGACCAAGCGTTCCGAGGAGAAGGCCGCCCGCAAGGCTGCCGCTCCCGCGAAGGCTGCGAAGGCCTAAGGCTCATGGCCGGCGAAACTGTCATCACCGTCGTGGGTAACCTCACGGCCGACCCCGAACTGCGGTACACGCAGAACGGGCTGCCTGTCGCGAACTTCACGATCGCCTCGACACCGCGCAATTTCGATCGCGCGTCGGGCGAGTGGAAGGACGGCGAGGCGCTGTTCCTGCGGGCCAGCGTGTGGCGTGAGTTCGCCGAGCATGTGGCGGGCTCGCTGACCAAGGGCAGCCGCGTCATCGCGACCGGTCGCCTCAAGCAGCGCTCCTACCAGGACCGCGAGGGCCAGAACCGCACGTCCATCGAGCTCGAGGTCGACGAGATCGGCCCGAGCCTGCGTTACGCCACCGCCCAGGTGACGCGCGCAGCCGGTGGCAGCGGCGGCGGACAGTCCCGTGGTCAGGCGCAGGTCGCCGAAGAGCCGTGGGCGACCCCCGGCTCGACGGGCGGCAACGCGAACAGCAGCGGCGGCGCGGACGCCTGGGGAGCCCCTGGCGGCTCCTACGGCGACGACACGCCTTTCTGATCTCATTCCGGATGCCGGCGGCTCGCCGCATCCGACCCAATTCCTAAGGAACCAACATGGCTGGAAAGTCGAGCGGCGACCGCCGCAAGCCGCGGAAGGGCGCGAAGAACGCCGCTCCCGCGAAGGCGATCCGCGTCGGTGTCATCGATTACAAGGATGTCCCCACGCTTCGCAAGTTCATCTCGGAGCGCGGCAAGATCCGCGCCCGTCGTATCACTGGTGTCTCGGTTCAGGAGCAGCGTCTGATCGCCCGCGCGATCAAGAACGCGCGCGAAATGGCGCTCCTGCCCTACGCCGGCGCTGGCCGCTAAGGAGCAACCGATGGCAAAGCTGATTCTCACGAATGAGGTCACCGGGCTCGGTAGCGCCGGTGACGTGATCGAGGTCAAGAACGGGTACGCCCGCAACTACCTCATCCCCCAGGGGTACGCCGTGGCGTGGACCCGCGGTGGCGAGAAGCAGGTGGCGTCGATTCGCGCCGCTCGCGACGCTCGCGCGATCCACCTCCACGAAGACGCCGTGGCGCTGAAGAACGCGCTCGAGGCCGGCAAGGTCAAGCTGACCGTCAAGGCGGGCGCCGAAGGGCGTCTGTTCGGATCGGTCAAGACCGGCGACGTGGCCGACGCGGTCAAGAACGCCGGCATCGGCGAGATCGACAAGCGCAAGGTGCAGATCACCTCGCCGATCAAGTCGGTGGGCGAGCACGAGGCGACCGTTCGTCTGCGCGACGACGTCACCGCCGTGATCACCCTCCAGGTGGTCGCCGCCAAGTAACGCATCGCCCCTCGGGGCACGCCGGATGGCGCGGAGTCGATTTCGGCTCCGCGCCATCCGCGTTTCGCGGGTCAGCGCCGCGCGGTTGCGCGGCGCGCACCGACCAGCAGGATGCCGGCGAGAAACAGCATCCCGGCGATGAGGCCCAGTGCTCCGGCATCGCCGCCGCCCGTCTGCGCGAGGGTGCCGCTGCCGGCCGCGTCGGCGGCGACCACGGTCGCCACCATTCCGCGGGATGCGGTGATCGGTGCGCCGGTGTCGTCACCATCCGTCCCGGGCGTCCCGGGGACCGTGGGGTCCGTCGGGTCGGTCGGGTCGGTCGGGTCCGTCGGGTCTGTCGGGTCGGTCGGGTCCGTCGGCGTGGTCGGCACCGTGGTGGTGCCGGTCGTCGTCGGGTCGCCGATCACCGAGATCGCGTTGCCGCCGATCGTGATGGGCACATCGATCGGCAGGCCGATCTGCGTGCCACCGAGGGCGCCGTCGTCACCCGAGGTGATCGGGCTGCCGATGCCGCCCGCGGCGGGAGCCACGGTCGTGGTGTCGGTCGACGTGCTGTCGCCGATCACCGCAATCGCATTGCCGCCGGCGGTGATGGGCAGTGCCACCGGCGCGAGCACCTGGGTGCCGCCGATGATGCTGTCATCCCCGGCGGTCATCGGTGCGCCGGTTGCCGTGCCGGTGCCGCCGCCGGTGGTGGTGGCGTCGGTGGTTTCGCTGTCGCCGAGGACGGAGATGGCGTTGCCGCCGACCGCGATCGGTGCGGTGATGGGTGCGAAGGCCTGGGTGCCGCAGTGGATGCTGTCCTAGCCGGCGGTCATCGGTGCGCCGGTCGCCGTGCCGGTGCCGCCGGTGGGGGCGGTGGTGGCGTCGGTGGTCTCGCTGTCGCCGAGGATGGAGATGGCGTTGCCGCCGACCGTGACCGGTGCGGTGACGGGTGCGATGACCTGGGTGCCGCTGGCGGTGCCGTCGGTGCCGGAGGTCTCCGCGCCGCCTGTTGCCGTGCCGGTTCCGCCGGTGGGGGCG
>JAVBUN010000032.1:0-9645 GCA_031555335.1 Microbacterium sp. | reverse complement strand
CGATCAGCTGCTGCGCCATCGCGCGCGTCCAGTTCGCGATGCCCGCCTTCGACACCGCGTACTCCGCGAGCGACGGCGAGGGCACGAAGCCCTGGATGCTGGAGGTCGTGATGATCGACGACCCCGGCTTCAGGTGGGGTGACGCGGCCTTCGTGAGCCAGAACAGCGGGTAGATGTTGGCTTTCAGCACGTGGTCGAGCGTCTCGGTCTCGAAGTCGTCGATGCTGTCGACGGTCGGCATCGTGCCGGCGTTGATGACGAGGATGTCGATGCCGCCGAGTTCCGCGACGGTCTTCTCGACGAGTTCGCGGTTGACGTCCTCGCTCTGGATGTCGCCGGGCAGCAGCACCGCGGTGCGTCCCGCCTCGCGCACGAGCGCTGCGACCTCCTCGGCCTGCTGCTGCTCCTCGGGAAGGTAGCTCAAGGCGACGTCGGCGCCCTCCCGCGCGTAGGCGATGGCGACCGCGCGGCCGATGCCGGAGTCGGCGCCGGTGACGAGCGCCCTGCGCCCGGGAAGACGGTTGTTGCCGACGTAGCTCTGCTCGCCGTGGTCGGGCGCCGGGTCCATCTCGTGGATGTCGCCGGGCCCGCTCTGCTGCTGCGGCGGGAACGGCGGACGCGGGTACTGGGTCGTGGGGTCCTGGGGGGTGTACATGTTGTCGGCCATGCCCGGGACGCTACCCACGCCGCGGCCGGCCCCGGGGGTGCTTGCATCCCGCCGCTCGATGACCTACCGCCCGCCCCGCCCCGCCCCAATCCTTATCGCCCACCCCGCCCACCCCGCCCACCCCGCCCACCCCACCACATCCGCGAAACAGCACGCGTTCCACGCTGTTTCGTGGAACGGATTCTGTTTCGCGGGCTTTTGCGCGCGCGGGCGACCCGGCGCGCGGGGCGAGCCGGCGCAGGGCCGAGAGCGCGCGGGGTGAGCTCAGCGCGGGGCGACGAGATGCTCGGCGAGACCCACGTACGTCGCGGGCGTGAGGGCGAGCAGGCGCTCCTTCGCGGCATCGCCGATGTCGAGTCCGCGCACGAACTCGGCGAGCTCGGCCCCCCCGACGCGGCGACCGCGGGTGAGCTCCTTGAGCAGCGCGTACGGGTCGGTGATCTGCGACCGGCCGGCGACGACCTCGGCGCGGACGACGGTCTGGATGGCCTCGGCGAGCACCTCCCAGTTCGCGTCGAGGTCCGCCAGCAGGGTCTCGCGCGACAGCGAGATCTCACCGAGCCCGCGCCGCAGGTTGTCGAGCGCGAGCAGCGAATGCCCGAACGCGACGCCGATGTTGCGCTGGGTCGTGGAGTCGGTGAGGTCCCGCTGCATCCGCGAGGTCACGAGGGTCGAGCCGAGCGTCGCGAACAGGCCGCCCGCGATCTCGAGGTTCGCCTCGGCGTTCTCGAACCGGATCGGGTTGATCTTGTGCGGCATGGTCGAGGACCCGGTCGCGCCGGCGACGGGGATCTGCGAGAAGTAGCCGAGCGAGATATAGGTCCAGATGTCGGTCGCGAGGTTGTGCAGGATGCCGCCCGCGTGCCGCGCGCGGTCGTACAGCTCCACCTGCCAGTCGTGGGACTCGATCTGCGTGGTCAGGTCGTTGAAGCCGAGCCCCAGCCCTTCGATGAAGCTGCGCGAGATCTCGATCCAGTCCGCATCCGGCTCCGCCGCCAGATGCGCCGACCACGTGCCCGTCGCACCCGAGAACTTCGCGAGGAACTCGGATGCATCCAGCTGGCCGATCACGCGCTCGAGCCGGCGCACGAACACCGCGAGCTCCTTGCCCATCGTCGTGGGGGTGGCGGGCTGCCCGTGGGTGCGGGCGAGCATCGCCGCATCCTTCAGCTCCACGGCCACCTCGTTCAGGCGCTCGACGACGGCCCGCAGCTGGGGAAGCCATACCCGGGTCACCGCGCGTTGCACAGTGAGGGCGTATGCCGTGGAGTTGATGTCCTCGCTCGTGCACGCGAAATGGGTCAGCTCGGCGATGCGGTCGAGACCGAGCGTCGCCAGCCGATCGCGGACGAGGTACTCGACCGCCTTGACGTCGTGGCGGGTGACGGCCTCGCGCTCGGCGAGCCAGTCGATCTCGGCCTGGCCGAAGTCGCGGTACAACTGCCGCAGGTTCTGCTGCTCATCACCGGTGAGTGCGCCGGTGCCGAACAGGCCGCGGTCGGTGAGGGCGATGAGCCACTCCACCTCGACCTCCACGCGCGCGCGGTTGAGCCCGGCTTCGGAGAGGTATTCCCCGAGCGGGGCGACCGCGGGGCGGTAACGTCCATCGAGCGGGCTGAGCGGCTGAACGGGGAAAGACGACACGGTACTCCGTCGGATGCGGCGCCCGCTTCGCGGCTACCCCGCGGAGCGGATGGCGGGTTCGAGTTGCCGGAAGAGCGCCCGGCACGCGCTCTCGATCATACCGAGCACCTCGTCGAACGCCTCGGGACCGGCGTAGTAGGGGTCCGGCACGTCGGGCGCGTCCGTGCCGGGTTCGTCGAACAGCCGCAGCAGCACGACCTTGTCGGAGTCGGACTCGGACTGCGCCCAGGCCCGCAGGTTGCGCTCGTGGGAGCGGTCGAGTGCGATGACGAGGTCGTTGCGTTCGAAGTCCGCGGATGTGAACTGCCGCGCGCGGTGGCGGCTGCCGTCGTAGCCGCGTCGGGCCAGTGCGTCCGTGGTGCGCGGGTCGGCGGGCTCGCCGACATGCCAGTCGCCGGTGCCGGCGCTCGCGGACACGACACGGTCGCCGAGACCGACGGAGTCGGCGAACCACCGGAACACCACTTCGGCCATGGGCGAGCGGCAGATGTTTCCCGTGCAGACGAACACCACGCGGAAGGGCGCGGAATCGGTCATGTTCCCATTCTGGTGCCCGCGACCCCTCCTCCACAGAACGGATCCCCGTCCGAACACTCCCGAACGGCATCCGCGGACCGTGCCGCGGGGGTGCGCGCGGGGCACGCTCGGCGGATGCAGTGGGTCGGGGAGCAGACGATGGTCGACGCCTGGGTGGCGGAGCTCGCCGTGGCGCGCCACGAGATCGAGGACGCCTACGCCCTCGTCGCCGATGCGCAGCGCGCCGGCGCGGATCTCATCGCGGCGACCGCATGGGTGTCGCCCGCCATGGCGGCGTTCCAGGCGCAGCGCGAGGTCTGGATCGCCGAGCTCGCCCGGTGGGAGCGCGAGCTGCGCGACCTCGACGGGCAGGTGGCGCGGGTGCGGGCACGCCTGTTGGTGCAGGGCGGGAACGGGGCGTACGGGTGAGCGATGCCATCACGATCTCGTCGGGCGGAGCGGTCGCGGTCGACACCGATGCACTCGACGCCGCGGCGGCGGTGCTCGAGCGCACCGCCGAGCGGTTGCGCACGGCGGCCGGCCACCTGACGGCGGCGGACGACCGCATCCGCCGCATCGCCTTCCCGGTGCTCGACCTGCTCGGCCGCGCGGGGCACGCGGCCGAGCGCGTCGCCGCATCCGCCGACCGGGCCGACGAGCTGGGCGCGTCGCTGCGGCTCGCATCGGCGACCTACGCGCTGGTCGACGCGCGTGTCGCCCGCGATCTCGCCGCGCTCGCCGGCGACACGACGGGCCTCGAGCGGGCGCAGCGCGACATCGACGCGATCGAAGGGCAGTGGCCGGATGCGGCCGCGCTCGCGAACGACGCGGCGGCGCACGCGTCGTTCGGCGGTGAGGCGATCGAGCAGCTGCTGGTCGGGGGGATCGTCGGTGCACCGTTCGGGCTCACCCTGCTGCCCGCACTCGCGGCCGCGCTGGCCGGGATCCGCGCCCTCGGCATCGGCACCGTCGACCGCGGGCGCACCGTGCGTCCCGGCGGGCGCGCGGCGACCCTCGTTCCCCTGCCGACCTCGCAGGCCGTGACCGCGCCGCGCACGCTCGGCGAGGCGGCCGCACGGATCCCGGCGGACGGCGCCGCACGCGTGCGCGTCGAGCAGTACGCCTTGTCTACCGGCGGCCGCGCGTTCGCGGTGTACATCAGCGGGACGCGGGCGGGCCGGTCCGAGGTGTGGGACCTCGGCGCCGGCATCGACGCCCTGTCGGGGCAGGGGTCGGATGCCCTCGCGACCGTCGAGGCCGCCCTCGCGCGCGCGGGAGCGGCACCCGGCGACGAGCTGTACGTCTGGGGTCATTCGCTGGGCGGGATGCTGGGGGCCCAGCTCGAGCAGTCCTCGCGGTACGACGTCGCCGTCGTCGGAACGTTCGGCGCGCCGACGGCGGTCGCGGTGGGCGCGCAGACGCTCAGTGTGCAGGTGCGCCACTCCGACGATCCGGTCGCCGCCATGGCGACCGGTCACGAGACGCGCGTGGGTGCGCCGGGCAGTTTCGTCGTGGAGCGCACGGTGGATCCCGCGGTCGGTGTGCACGACCTCGGTCTGCCGGCGCACCATCTCGACACGTACGTCGAGACGGCGCGAACGGTCGACACGTCGGGCGACCCGCGCGTCGCGGCACTGCATGAACGACTCGCTGCGCTCGACGATGCCGAGCTCATCCACGCCGTGGAGTACGGCGCGGAGCGGGAGCGGCTGGTTGCCGGACCCCGTCAACCGCCGGTGGATCCGGGCGCCCCGCCGCGGGAGGCTCCGCGCGGTCGGGTCATTCCTTCCGCTTGGGGCGCAGGATGAGGCCGAAGATCCAGTTCATGAGGGAGATGAGCAGCGCCGCGACGACGCCCCACCAGAAGCTCTCGACGCGCAGCCCCCAGGACCAGAATCCGGTGATCCAGCTCGTCAGCCACAGCAGGAAGCCGTTGACCACGAGCGAGAAGAGCCCGAGCGTGAGGACGAAGAGGGGGAAGGTCAGGACCCGCACGACCGTGCCGACGATCGAGTTGACGAGCGCGAAGATCGCCGCGATCGCCAACAGGGACAGGATCAGCTGCAGCGTCTCGCCGGGCGCGAACGCGATGACGCTCACCCCGAGCGCCGGCAGGAGAGTCACGATCCAGATCGAGAACGCGTTGACGACGACGCGGATGAGGAAGCCCATGTCGCCAGTGTGGCACGGGGGCCGCTCGTAGACTCGGAGCGTGACCGAGTCCTCCCCTGTCCGCATCCGCCCCGAGATCGCCGCGCTTCCCGTGTACCGGCAGGGGCGTCCGGCCGGCGCGGACGCCTTCAAACTCTCGAGCAACGAGAACCCGTTCGATCCGCTGCCGCACGTCGTCGAGGCGCTGCACGGCACGACCGCGGTGAACCGGTATCCGGATGCCTCGGCGGGCCGGCTGCGGGAGCGCCTCGCCGCCCGTCACGGCGTGACCGCGGACGAGGTCCACGTGGGCGCGGGAAGCGTGTCGATCCTCGCGCAGCTCATGCTGGCCGTCGCCGGTCCCGGCGACGACATCGTCTATGCCTGGCGGTCGTTCGAGGCCTATCCGGGCCTCGTGACGGTCGCCGGAGCGAACCGCGTCGAGGTGGCGCTGTCCGACGACGGTCGTCACGATCTCCCCGCGATGGCGGCCGCCGTCACCGAGCGCACCCGCGCGGTGCTGGTGTGCAGTCCGAACAACCCCACGGGTCCCGTCGTGACGCAGGCCGAGTTCGACGCGTTCCTCGCGGTGGTGCCCGCGAACGTCCTGGTCATCCTCGACGAGGCGTACGCCGAGTTCGTCACCGACGCCGGTGCGGTCGACGGGCTGCGCGAGCCGGGCATCGCCCGACCCAACGTCGTCGTGCTCCGCACCTTCTCGAAGGCGTACGGGCTCGCGGGGCTGCGCGTCGGCTACGCCGTCGGGCACCACCGCGTGCTGGATGCCGCCCGCGCCACCGCCATCCCGCTCTCGGTGACGGCCCAGGCCGAGGTCGCGGCTCTCGCCAGCCTCGAGGCGGAGGACGAGCTGCGCGCGCGTGTGCAGGTCATCGCCGAGCGTCGCGACCGCGTCGCGCAGGGACTGCGGGACGCCGGATGGCGCGTGCCCGAGGCGCAGGGCAACTTCGTGTGGCTGGCGGCCGGCGCCGCCACCGCCGCTGCCGCGGAGGCGTTCGACGCGGCGGGCCTCATCGTGCGGGCGTTCCCCGGCGACGGCGTACGGATCTCGATCGGCGAGGAGGAAGCTGTGGAGACTGTCCTACGAATCGCGGCATCCATTGTGGACGACCTTCCGAAGGACCACCCCGCACGGCGGCTAGCGTAGAACCCGTGACCCCGCCCGACACGGTGCCCCACGATGCGGTGACGCCCGACGATCCCCACCTCGTGCGGGTCCTCGCGGCGGACGGATCGTTCGCACCCACCCCCGCCGCAGAGCCGTACCTCGACGCGATCGCCGCGCTCACCGAGGCCGAGCTCGAGACGTTCTACCGCGACATGACGGTGATCCGCGCGTTCGACCGCCAGGCGACCAACCTGCAGCGGCAGGGACAGCTCGCGCTGTGGCCGCCGAGCTACGGCCAGGAGGCCGCGCAGGTCGGCTCCGCGCGCGCCGCTCGCGCACAGGACCACCTGTTCCCGTCGTACCGCGAGCACGTCGTCTGCACCATCCGCGGGGTCGACCCAGTCGACATCATCCGGCTCATGAAGGGCCTCACCCACGGCGGGTGGAACCCGAGCGACCCGAAGAACGGCAACACCCACCTCTACACACTGGTGCTCGGCTCCCAGACGCTGCACGCCACCGGCTTCGCGATGGGCCTCGCCTTCGACGGCAAGAACGGCTCCGGCGATCCCGAGCGCGACCAGGCCGTCATCGTGTACTACGGCGACGGTGCCTCCAGCCAGGGCGATGTGCACGAGGCGATGGTGTTCGCCGCGAGCTTCCGCACCCCCGAGGTCTTCTTCCTGCAGAACAACCAGTGGGCGATCTCGGTGCCGGTGCGCACGCAGTCTCCCGCGCCGCTGCACCTGCGCGGGAGCGGCTACGGCATGCCCAGCATCCAGGTCGACGGCAACGACGTGCTGGCGAGCTATGCCGTGACCCGGCGTGCGCTCGACGAGGCCCGCGCGGGCGAGGGTCCCCGTGCGATCGAGGCGATGACGTACCGGATGGGCGCGCACACGACGAGTGACGACCCGACGAAGTACCGCACCGCCGACGAGGAGCAGTCGTGGGCGCTGCGCGATCCGATCGCCCGCATGCGCACCTACCTCACCGGACGCGGCGCGAGCGATGCGTTCTTCGCCGAGGTGGATGCAGAGGCCGCGGCGGTCGCCGAGGACGCCCGTGCGCGCACGGTCGCGCTCGAGTCCATCCCGGTGAACACCATGTTCGACCACGTGTACAGCGAGGAGCATCCGCTGATCGAGGAGCAGAAGCAGTGGCTCGCCGAGTACGAGGCGTCGTTCGGGGAGGGCCAGGCATGACCGACCACCCCTCGCTGCCGCTCAGCAAGGCCCTGAACGCCGGCCTCCAGGCCGCCCTCGCGAACGACGACCGCGTCCTGCTCATGGGTGAGGACATCGGCCCGCTCGGCGGGGTGTTCCGCGTGACCGAGGGGCTGCAGGCCGAGTTCGGCCCGCGCCGGGTCATCGACACGCCGCTCGCCGAATCGGGCATCATCGGCACCGCGATCGGTCTCGCGATGGCGGGGTTCCGTCCGGTCTGCGAGATCCAGTTCGACGGCTTCGTCTTTCCCGGTTTCGATCAGATCACCACGCAGCTGGCGAAGATGACCAACCGGCACGAGGGCTCCGTGCGGATGCCGGTCGTCATCCGCATCCCGTACGGCGGTCACATCGGTGCCGTCGAGCACCATCAGGAGAGCCCCGAGGCGTACTTCACGCACACCGCGGGGCTGCGGGTGGTGAGCCCGTCGACGCCGAACGATGCGTACTGGATGATCCAGGACGCCATCGCATCCGACGACCCGGTGGTCTTCCTCGAGCCGAAGAGCCGCTACTGGCCCAAGGGCGACGTGGATCTGTCGGCCCGCGCCCTGCCGCTCCACGCGTCGCGGGTGGTGCGTCGCGGCACCGACATCACCCTCGTCGGCCACGGCGCGATGGTGGCGACGCTGCTGCAGGCCGCGGCGCTCGCCGAGTCCGAGGGCACGAGCTGCGAGGTGATCGACCTGCGCTCGCTCTCGCCCGTGGACTACGGTCCGATCCTCGACTCGGTGCGGCGGACGGGGCGCATGGTCTACGCGCAGGAGGCGCCGGGGTTCACCTCGCTCGGCTCCGAGGTCGCCGCGACCGTCGCGGAGCGCGCATTCTACTCGCTCGAGGCGCCCGTGCTGCGGGTGTCCGGGTTCGACACCCCCTTCCCGCCCGCGAAGCTCGAGGGGCTCTACCTGCCCGATGCCGACCGCATCCTCGAGGCCGTCGACCGGGCTCTGACCTACTGACCCCCATGCCTTCCTCCGCGAGACAGCATCCGTTCCACGAGACAGCGCGGGATGCATGCTGTTTCGTGGAACCACTGCTGTCTCGCGGTCTCCAGGACCGGCGAAAGGAGCTCGCATGAGCGACCAGACCTTCCACCTCCCCGACGTCGGGGAGGGCCTCACCGAGGCTGAGATCGTGTCGTGGCGCGTCGCGCCCGGCGACGAGGTCGCCGTCAACGACGTCCTCGTGGAGATCGAGACGGCCAAGTCGCTCGTCGAGCTGCCCTCGCCCTACGCGGGCGTCGTGGGCGACCTGCTCGTCGACGAGGGCACGACCGTCGACGTCGGCGCAGCGATCATCACGATCGCGGATGCGGGGGCCCCCGCGCCGGCGCCCGCGGCTCCGCCGGCCGAGGACGAGGGCGGCGGCTCCGTGCTGGTCGGCTACGGGTCGGCCGGCCACGTCTCGTCGCGCCGCCGGAAGCCGGCGGAACGCCCGGTCGCCGCATCCGTCGGGGTCGTCGCGAAGCCCCCGATCCGCAAGCTCGCCCGCGATCTCGACGTCGACCTCGCCGCCGTGACCCCCAGCGGGCCCGCCGGAGAAGTGACCCGCGAGGACGTCGTCAAGCACGCGTCCCAGGCGAGCGTCTTCCGCAACATCGAGACGCCGGAGTGGCCCGAGGTGCGCGAGGAGACCATCGCGGTCGCGTCGCAGCAGCCGGCCCCCGCGCAGCCCGCCGCGGCCCCCGCGCCGGACGCGCGCGAGGAGTCCATCCCGGTGCGCGGCGTCCGCAAGGCGACCGCATCCGGCATGGTGCGCAGCGCCTACACCGCACCCCACGTGTCGGTGTGGACGGATGTCGACGCCTCCCGCACGATGGAGCTCGTCAAGCGACTGAAGACCTCGCCGGACTTCGCCGACGTCAAGGTGTCGCCGCTGCTGATCATGGCCCGCGCCGTCATCTGGGCCGTGCGCCGCACTCCCATGGTCAACGCCGCCTGGATCGACGGCGACGAGGGCGCGCAGATCCGGGTGCGCCACTACGTGAACCTCGGCATCGCGGCGGCGACGCCGCGCGGCCTGCTCGTTCCCAACATCAAGGACGCGCAGGACCTCAACATGCGGGACCTCGCGCGCGCGCTCGAGAAGCTGACGCTCACGGCCCGCGAGGGCAAGACGACCCCGGCGGATCAGTCCGGCGGCACGATCACGATCACGAACATCGGCGTGTTCGGCATGGATGCGGGCACCCCGATCATCAACCCGGGCGAGGTCGGCATCGTCGCGCTCGGCGCGATCCGGCAGAAGCCCTGGGTCGTGGACGGCGAGGTGCGCCCCCGCTGGGTGACGACCGTGTCGGGCTCGTTCGACCACCG
>JAVBUN010000204.1:0-15569 GCA_031555335.1 Microbacterium sp. | reverse complement strand
GCCGCGAACAGCTCGTCGTGCGCCTGGGAGCCGCGCCGACGGGTCGTCTCGAAGCCGTCGCCGATCTCGACGCCCTTGATGGCCTGGATGCTCATGATCGCCTGCGCGAGGCGCGCGTCGAGCTTGCGGTCCCACTCCACGTGGGAGCCGAGCCCCGGCGGCACGCCGTACGCGAGCACCTCGACGATGCCGCCGAGGGTGTCGCCGTCCTTCTTGGCGGCGTCGACCTCGGCGACCATGAGCGCGGAGGTGGCCGGGTCGAAGCACCGGAGCGGATCCGCATCCAGCGCGTCGACGTCGCCCGGCACGGGAACCGCTGCGCCATCCGGCACGCGCACGGGGCCGATGGAGAGGGTGTGGCTCACGAGGGTGATGCCGAGCTCGGCGAGGAACGACCGCGCGATCGCGCCGAGCGCCACACGCGCCGCCGTCTCGCGGGCGCTCGCCCGCTCGAGGATCGGGCGAGCCTCGTCGAAGCCGTACTTCTGCATGCCGACGAGGTCGGCGTGTCCCGGTCGGGGGCGGGTGAGCGGAGCGCCGCGACCGCGCGAACGCTCGGTGAGCGGCACCGGCTCGGCGCTCATGACCTCGACCCACTTCGGCCACTCGGTGTTGCCGATCCGCAGTGCGATGGGGCTGCCGAGGGATTCCCCGTGGCGCACGCCCGTCGAGATCGTCAGCTCGTCCTCTTCGAACTTCATGCGGGAGCCGCGACCGTAGCCGAGCTTTCGGCGGGCGAGGTCGGCCTGGATGGCCGCCCGGGAGATCGGGACGCCGGCAGGCAGACCCTCGATCAGGGCGACGAGTTCGGGGCCGTGCGATTCGCCGGCGGTGAGCACGCGGAGCATGCCTCTAGTCTCCCATGACCGCGCGCCGCATCGCGGCCAGCACGGCGTCCTCGCGATCCACGGGTGACTCGGGATCGCCGTTCACGAAGATGCGGACCTGCCGCAGGGCCTGGTGCAGCAGCATCCCGAGCCCGGATGCGGCGGTTCGCCCCGCCTCGGCCCACGCGGCCGCGAGGGGTGTCGGCCACGTGCCGTAGACGACGTCGAGGAGCGCTCCCCCGGTCGCTGCGAGCGTCTCTGCGGCACCGAGCGGCAGAGCGGCGTCGCCGGGAAGGGTCGCGATCGTCAGGGGCACGGCGAACGCGGCGGGGGCGCCGAGGGCGGATGCGGTCACCCGCACGCCGATCGCGTCACCGAGCCCGACGAGGCGCGATACCGCCTCGGGGCGCCGCGCGACCACGTCGACCCGCGTCGCGCCGAGCTCCTGGAGGGCGACCAGCGCGGACGTCGCCGTGGCGCCCGCGCCGATGATGCGGGCGGCCGGCACCTGTGCGATCCCGTCCTCGGCGAGAGCGCCGACGATGCCGCCGACGTCCGTGTTGAAGGCGCTCGTCCCCGACGGGCCGAGCAGAAGGGTGTTCGCCGCCTCCGTGAGCTCGACGCGCCGGTCGTGCCGCGCCGCATGACGGAACGCGGCGAGCTTCAGCGGCATCGTGAGCGACAGACCGAGCCACTCGGGACCGAGGGCCGCGACCGCCGCGGCGAACCCCGCCTCCGTCACCTGCCGCCGGTCGTACGCCCAGTCGAGACCGAGCACCTCGTAGGCCGCCGCGTGCAGGCGCGGTGAACGGCTGTGCGCGATCGGATCCCCCCAGACGGCCAGTCTGCGGGGTATCAGCATCCGGCGTCCGGGTTCTCCGTGCACCATGCGCGCCACTGCGCGACGGCCGCCTCGTGCTCGCGCGCCGTCGAGGTGAAGACGGTCTCCCCCGTGTCGAGGTTGACCGTCACGAAGTACAGCCAGGGCCCGTCCGCGGGCGACATCGCCGCCGCGATCGCGGTGTCACCCGGGTTCGAGATCGGACCGACAGGGAGACCGGGGTGCACGTAGGTGTTCCAGAGGTTGTCGTCGGCAAGGGCCTCGGCCGACGAGCTGGCCGTGCCGTCGTGCATCTCGCCGTACCCGTACTGGGCCGTGGAGTCCATCTGGAGGAGTCCGTAGGTCTCTTGGTTGCCGGGGTCGAGCCGATTCTCGATGACCCGCGACACCTTGTAGAAGTCTTCGGTGGAGCGGGCCTCGCGCTGGATGATCGAGGCGACCGTGAGGATGCGCTGCCGGTCCTCGACCGGCACACCGGCCTCGTCGAGCGACTGCACGGCGCGGTCCACCATCCGCTGGATGACCTGAGTGGCCGTGACGCCCGGATCGAACGTGTACGTCGCCGGGAAGAGCCAGCCTTCCAGCGATGAGGCGGCGACGCCGTAGACCGACGGATCGGCCGCGGCCGCCTCGAGGTCCGCCAGCGGCAGCTGCATCTGCTCGGAGATGGCGGTGAGGGTCTGCTCCTGGGTGAGGCCCTCGCGCAGCTGCGCGGAGTTCTCCATCCGGTTCGCCGGGTCCTCGAGCGCCGCGAGCGCTGCGGCGGAGGTCATCTGCTTCTGGAGCTGGAACACGCCCGGCTGGAACGTGAAGACGACCGAGTTCTCGATCATGTAGTCGTACAACGAGTCCGGGGTCCGCGTGACGCCCGCGTCGTACATCTTCTGCGAGACCTGCGGCCCTGCATCCCCCGAACTGATGGTGACCGTCGCCTCGCCGTTCGCCTCGTCGGCGGCGTATTCGCTCGGCTCCTCCCAGCCCAGGACGGCGCGGATCTTGTCCTCGTAGGTGTTCCATACCCAGAGACCGCCGCCGGCGATACCGCCGAGCACCACCAGGACGACGCCGAGGGCGATCCAGCCGCCGATGCGTCGGCGCCGCTTGTCCGGCGGGGGCGGCGGTGCGCCGAGGGCCTCCGTCGTCGCGTGACCGGTGAACAAGTCGTCGAGGGATGCGGTCGTCGTGGGGCGCGACGCGGCGGGACGCGGCGACCCGGCCGCGGGGCCGTCCGGTGCGGCGCTGCCGGGGGTGGCGGCCGCCGCGGCCTCGCGCGCCGCGCGCCGGGAGGGCGGCGTGGTGTCGGACATCAGTCGGGCTCCTCGTCCGGGTGTACGGGTGTTCCGGGTGCCTGCCCCGTGCGCTTCTCGACATCGAGGGCATTCTGCAAGAGGATCACGGCGGCGACCTGGTCCACTATGCCACGCGACGACTTCTGCGACCGTCCGGACTGGCGGAGCGCCGCGTGGGCGGAGACCGTGCTGAGCCGCTCGTCGACCATGCGCACCGGCAGGGGGCTCGCCCCGGCGATCGCCGCGGCGAACTCGCGCGCGTCCTGCGTCGAGGGGGTGTCGTCCCCGCGGAGGTTCAGCGGCAACCCCACCAGGATCTCGACGGCGGCGTACTCGGCCGAGAGCGCGACGATCCGTGCGACGGATGCATCGTCGCGCGGGACGGTTTCGATCGGGGTCGCGAGCAGACCGTCGGGATCGCAGCGGGCGACCCCGACGCGTGCGCGACCGACGTCGACGCCGAGTCGCACGCCCCGCCGGAACCCGCTCACGCGCGAGCCGCCTCCAGCGAGGCCACGACGGCCTCGAGCGCGCCGGGCATCGCCGACGCATCCGTGCCGCCGCCCTGCGCGACGTCGTCGCGTCCGCCGCCCCCACCGCCGAGCGCGCCGGCCGCGGCCTTCGCGAGTGCGCCGGCCTTGACACCGCCGTCGCGGGCGGCCTGGTTGGGGGCGACGAGGACGACCGGCCGGGCGCCGACGACCGCGCCGAGCGCGACGACCGCCGGGTCCGAACCGAGGCGGTCCCGCACCTGCAGCGCGAGCGAGCGGACGTCGTCCGCGGCGGATGCCGCACCCAGCGCCGCCGCCACGACGGTGACGTCACCGGCGCGGCGGGCCTCGGAGACGAGCTCGGGTGCGCGTCCGGCGAGAGCCTGGGCCTCGAAGGCCGCGATCTTCTTCTCCGCGGCCTTCAGGCTCGCGGCGAGGTCGGCGATCCGCGCCGGAAGCTGGTCGCGCGGCACCTTCAGCGAGCCGGAGAGCTGCGACACGATAGCGCGCTCGGCCGCGAGGTCGCGGAAGGCGTCGAGGCCGACGAGGGCCTCGACGCGGCGTCCGCCTGCGCCCACCGAGGATTCGCTCACCAGGTTGATCAGGCCGATCTCGGCGCTCGAGGCGACGTGCGTTCCCGCGCAGAGCTCGCGCGACCAGGGTCCCCCGATGTCGACCATCCGCACGGTCTCGCCGTACTTCTCGCCGAACAGCGCCATCGCGCCGAGTTCGCGCGCGTCGTCGAGCGCGAGCACCCGGGTCGTGACCTCGAGGTTGTCGCGCACCGCGTTGTTGGCGATCTCTTCGATCTCGGTGCGGGTCTCGGGCGACAGGGCCTGCCCCCACGTGAAGTCGAATCGCATGTAGCCCGCGCGGTTGAGCGAGCCGGCCTGTGTCGCGCTCTTGCCGAGCGTGTCGCGGAGAGCGGCGTGCACGAGGTGCGTCGCGGAGTGCGCCTGTCGTGCGGCGCGGCGGTTGGCGGCATCCACCACCGAGGTCGCGGCGTCGCCGACCGCCACCTCGCCCACCGTCACCTCGACGGTGTGGCTGACGAGCCCCGGCACCGGCTTCTGCACGTCGAGGACGTCGAGCTCGAAGCCCGCGCCGACGATCGCGCCCTTGTCGGCGACCTGGCCGCCCGACTCGGCGTACAGGGCCGTCTCGGCGAGGATGATCTCCGCGATCTGACCGGTCCGCGCCCGATCCGCGGGCACGCCGTCGACGAGGATGCCGAGGACGCGCGACTCGGTCTCGAGGTCGGAGTATCCGGTGAACACGGTCTCGCCCTGCGCGCGGAAGTCGCGGTACACGCTGTGATCGGCGATGGCCCGGCGGCGGCTCTTGGCATCGGCCTTGGCGCGCGAGCGCTGCTCCTGCATGAGCTGGTCGAAGGCGCCACGGTCGACGGCGAGGCCCGCCTCCTCGGCGACCTCGAGCGTGAGGTCGATGGGGAAGCCGTACGTGTCGTGCAGCAGGAACGCCTCGGTGCCGGCGAGCGAGGTGCCGCCCGCCTCCTTCGTCTGGGCGATCGAGAGGTCGAGGATCGTCGAGCCCGCGGCGAGCGTGCGCAGGAACGTCTCCTCCTCGGCGAACGCGTACTGGGAGATGCGGGACCAGTCGGACGCGACGACGGGGTAGGCGGTCGACATCGCATCCCGCGACGCCGTGAACAGCTCGGGGAACGTGGGACCGTCGACGCCGAGGAGCCGCATGGCGCGAACGGATCGGCGCATGAGGCGACGCAGGATGTAGCCGCGGCCCTCGTTCGAGGGCGTGACACCGTCCGAGAGCAGCATGAGCGAGGACCGGACGTGGTCGGCGATCACGCGGTATCGCACGTCGTCCTCGTGGTCGGCGCCGTACGCGCGGCCGCTGAGCTCCACCGCACGATCGAGGACCGGGCGCACCTGATCGGTCTCGTACATGTTGTCGACGCCCTGCTTGATGAAGGCGACGCGCTCGAGCCCCATCCCGGTGTCGATGTTCTTGTTCGGCAGCTCGCCCACGATGTCGAAGTCCGTCTTGGAGCGCACGTTCGCGATCGCGTCCTGCATGAAGACGAGGTTCCAGATCTCGGTGAACCGGCTGTCGTCGACGGCGGGACCGCCCTCGCGACCGTACTTCGGACCGCGGTCGAAATAGATCTCGGAGCAGGGTCCGGCGGGACCGGGCTGGCCGGTGGACCAGTAGTTGTCCTCTTTGCCCATGCGCTGGATGCGGTCGGCCGGGAGCCCCGCGACCTTCTGCCAGAGCCGCGCCGCCTCATCGTCCGTCTCGTAGACCGTGACCCAGAGATCCTTCTCGTCGAACCCGAGACCGCCCGCGGACTCGGGGCTGGTCAGCAGCTCCCAGGCATACCCGATCGCGCCCTCTTTGAAGTAGTCGCCGAACGACCAGTTGCCGAGCATCTGGAAGAAGGTGCCGTGCCGCGCCGTGTGGCCGACCTCTTCGATGTCGTTCGTGCGGATGCACTTCTGCACGTCCGCCGCACGCGGGAACGGCGGCGGCACGGTGCCGTTCAGGTACGGGACGAAGGGGACCATGCCCGCGACCGTGAACAGGAGCGTCGGGTCATCGCTGACCAGCGAGGCCGACGGGACGATGACGTGGTCGTTGCGCTCGAAGTAGTCGAGGTAGCGCTGGGCGATCTCAGCGGTCTTCATGGGGTGTGTTCTGTGTTCCTTGGGCAGAGCACGCGAGGCCTCCGGCCGATCGCGCGCGTGGGAGCGGGTCAGTCGTTGGTGGACGGATCGGATGCGGGCGGCACGACGGTCGCCGCATCCCCCTCACCGGACAGCCGCGCCTGCTGGTCGCGGTAGGCGTCGCCGATGCGATCGGTGAACTCGGTGATGCGCGCGTCGATCTCGGCGAGCACCTCGTGTCCGCGGGGATCCTTGTTCACCAGATGGGCGAGCAGGAACCCGGCCCCGGTTCCGAGCACGAACCACAGGACATTCTTCACCGGGACCTTCTTCCTCGTTTCGGCCGCGCGGCGCGGCCGTGTCCATCGTAGGCGAGAACGCCTCCGATGATCGTGGGGACGACGAAGGGCGCCGGGAGACCCGACGCCCTTCGTGTGCGGCGATCTGAACCGATCAGCGCGCGG
This sequence comes from Microbacterium sp., assembly GCA_031555335.1. GTDB lineage: Bacteria > Actinomycetota > Actinomycetes > Actinomycetales > Microbacteriaceae > Microbacterium. The sequence goes on along the minus strand of JAVBUN010000204.1, from coordinate 9,015 downwards.
CGTAGTACTCGACGACGAGCTGCACGTCGCAGGTCACGGGGACCTCCGCGCGCTTCGGGCGACGCACGAGGCGCGCCTGCAGCTTGTCGAGCTCCACCTCGAGGTAACCCGGAACCGGGGGCAGCACGTCGGCGTGACCGCCGGCGGCCGCGACCTGGAAGGGCTCGGTGCCCTCGCTGCGGGCCTTGACGTGGATGAGCTGGCCGGGCTTCACGCGGAACGACGGGCGGTCCACGATCTGGCCGTCCACCTGGATGTGGCGGTGCACGACGAACTGGCGAGCCTGCGCGGTCGTGCGGGCGAACCCGGCACGCACGACGAGCGCGTCGAGACGCATCTCGAGCAGCTCGACCAGGTTCTCACCGGTCAGGCCGTCGGTGCGACGGGCCTCGTTGAACGCGATGCGCAGCTGCTTCTCGCGGATGCCGTACTGCTCGCGCAGACGCTGCTTCTCGCGCAGACGCACCGCGTAGTCGCTGTCGGCCTTGCGCTTGGTGCGACCGTGCTCACCCGGAGCGTAGGGACGCTTCTCGAGGTAGCGGGCGGCCTTGGGGGTCAGCGGGATGCCGAGGGCGCGCGAGAGGCGCACCTTGCGGCGGTCCTGGGACTTCGTGGTCACGAAGCGTTCCTTTCGATGACGTGGCCGTGCCTTTCACGACTCACGGACGTATCTCCCGGTTCCCCGCTCCGCGCGCACGCCGGGGCGCATCGGAGCAGTGACTGGAAAGAGGAGATGCCCGAAAACACGGTTTCGAGCCGATTCAGCTTACCAGACGGGCCGCATCCGCCCGGGTGGGGTCACGCCGTGCCGTCGAGGATGCGGCGGATGCGCTCGAGGCGGGCCGCGACGTCGCGTTCGTGCCCGTGCGTGGTCGGGTCGTAGTACCGGCGTCCGACGAGCGGGTCGGGCAGGTACTGCTGTGTCGCCACGCCCACCTCGGTGTCGTGGGGGTAGCGGTATCCCTTGCCGTGGCCGAGCCGCTTCGCGCCCGCGTAGTGCGCATCGCGCAGGTGCGCGGGCACCCGCCCGAACCCGCCCTTGCGCACATCGGCGATCGCCTCGTTGATCGCGACGTACGCCGCGTTCGATTTGGCGGTCGACGCCAGGTAGACCGTGGCCTCCGCGAGCGGGATGCGACCCTCCGGCATGCCGATGAGCTGCACGGCGTCGGCGGCGGCGACGGCGATCTGCAGCGCCTGCGGGTCGGCCAGGCCGATGTCCTCGGCGGCCGAGATCACCAGGCGGCGTGCGATGAACCGGGGGTCCTCCCCGGCCTCGATCATCCGCGCCAGGTAGTGCACCGCCGCGTCGACGTCGCTGCCGCGGATCGACTTGATGAAGGCGCTGATGACGTCGTAGTGCTCGTCGCCCTGCCGGTCGTAGCGCAACAGGGCGCGGTCGACGGCTTGGGCCACGGCTTCGGCGGTGACGAGGGGCGCAGCGGCGCCATCGGGGTCCGAGTCCCCGTCGTCCTCGTCCTCGTCGGATGCGGATGCCGCCGGTGCGGCGACCATCGCAGCCGCCGCCTCCAGCGCGGTCAGGGCGCGGCGGGCATCACCCGAGGCCATCTGCACGAGCGCCGCGCGCGCGTCGTCGGCCAGCGCGACGGCACCTGCCAGGCCGCGGGGGTCGGCGACCGCGCGATCGACGAGCGCGCCGAGATCGTCGTCGCCGAGCGGCTCGAGCGTGAGCAGCAGTGAACGCGAGAGGAGTGGCGAGATCACCGAGAAGGAGGGGTTCTCGGTCGTAGCGGCGATGAGCACGATCCAGCCGTTCTCGACGCCCGGGAGCAGTGCGTCCTGCTGCGCCTTGGTGAAACGATGGATCTCGTCGAGGAAGAGGATCGTCGACTGCCCGTAGAGGTCGCGCTGATCGAGAGCGTCCTGCATGACCTCGCGGACGTCCTTGACCCCCGCGGTCACCGCGGAGAGCTCGACGAATCGGCGACCCGATGAACGGGCGATCGCCTGGGCGAGTGTCGTCTTGCCGGTGCCCGGAGGCCCCCACAGGATGACCGAGACCGCGCCCGTCGTCGGACGACGGCCGTCCGCCAGGGCCACCAGCGGCGACCCGGGCCGCAACAGGTGACGCTGCCCGGCGACCTCGTCCAGCGAGGTGGGCCGCATACGGACGGCGAGCGGGGTCTGCCCCTGGAAGAGCGCACCGGACGTCGTCATCGTCCCAGGCTAATCGTGCGCGCCGACACCGGTCCGCCACCGCTTTGTCGACGCCTCGTCGCAGTGCGTAGGATCGGGCGAGCTCATTCGAGCGATGCGAACCCCCAGGAGGAGCCGTGGCGGCGAACCCCAGAGGCCGCGATCGGCGCGAAGCGCGCGAACGCGCCCGGACCTATCAGGCACGTCGTGACTTCCACGAGGGCGTCGTGCGCCGCCGGCGTCGCGACAACCTCGTGGCGGGGATCGCGGGCGGCGTCCTCATCCTGGCCGTCGTCGGCGCTCAGGTGGCCTACTACACGCTCGGCCCCGGCACACCGGCACCCGCTCCGTCGTCGTCGACGACGCCCGCGCCGTCCTCCCCCGCGACGCCGGAACCCGCGCCGACACCGTCCTGATCTCCCTCCCCCGCCGGGCATCCGCCCCGCCGTCCTCACGCGGCGGCCGGACCTCCGGGTACTAGGCTGGGGGCCGATTGCCCGAACCCCGACGCGAGCCGCTTTGAGGTACCCCGTGACTGCCGCGACAGAACACATTTCCGACCAGCCCGATAGCGGGTCCGTTGCCGAGCCCTGGGGGCGTGTCGACGACGACGGCACGGTATCCGTGCGGGAGGGCGCCGAGTGGCGCGTCGTGGGCCAGTTCCCCGACGGATCGCCGGATGAGGCGCTCGCCTACTTCACGCGGAAGTATGCCGACCTCGCGAGCGAGATCACGCTGCTCGAGGTCCGTCACCGCCGCGGCGGCGCATCCGCTGCGGATCTGCGTCACACCGCCCAGACGCTGCAGGGCAAGGTCGACGGCGCGGCCGCTGTCGGCGACCTCGCCACGCTCGCCGCGCGGCTGACGGCGCTGCTCGCCGCGCTCGAGGAGGCGTCCGCGACCGAGGCCCAGGCCGCGAAGGAGGCGGTCGATGCGGCCATCGCCGAGCGGACCGCCCTCGTCGAGCGTGCCGAGGCGATCGCCGCACGCGACCCGCGCACCGTGCAGTGGAAGCAGGTCACGGCCGACCTCACCGAGCTGTTCGACCAGTGGCAGGCGCATCAGCAGAACGGCCCGCGGCTGCCCAAGTCGGTGTCGCAGCAGCTGTGGACCCGGTTCCGCGATGCGCGGAGCACCGTCGAGCGCCACCGTCGCGCCTTCTACGCCGAGCTCGACGAGACCCACAAGCACGCCAAGGATCAGAAGACCCGCCTCGTCGAGCGCGCCGAGGCCCTCGCGCCGCGTGGCGAGGACGGCATCCCCGCCTATCGCGGGCTGCTCGACGAGTGGAAGAGCGCCGGGCGTGCCGGCAAGCGTGTCGACGACGCGCTGTGGGCGCGTTTCAAGGCGGCCGGTGACGCGCTCTACGGTGCGCGCATCGAACGCGAGTCGGTCGAGGCCGAGGAGTCCAAGGACCGCATCGAGGCGAAGCGGGCGCTGCTCGAGCGTGCGCGTCCGATCGTCGACGTCAAGGATCTGACCGCGGCCCGCCAGCAGCTGACGGCCGTGCAACGCGAGTGGGACGAGATCGGCCGGATCTTCCCGCGCGACAAGGAACGGGGCCTCGATGACGAGCTCCGCAAGATCGAGCAGTCTGTGCGCACCCGTGAGGATGCGGACTGGAAGCGCAACGAGCCCGAGACCACGGCGCGCGCGAACGACATGACGCGTCAGCTGACGGAGGCGATCGAGAAGCTCGAGGCGGAGCTCGCCGAGGCCCAGCGCGGCGCGGACCCGCGCGCGATCGCGGCCGCGCAGGACGCGCTCGACGCACGGAAGGCCTGGCTCCGCGCGATCGGCGGCTGACCGCCCTTCCCGACCCGAGAACGCGCCCCTGCTGTCCACAGCCGGGGGCGCGTTCTCCCATTCGGGCCTGCGGGCGGCAACACTGACGGAATGACGTCGGTGTTCCTGTACTTCCCCGATGGGCGGCTGAGCGCCGCCGAGCTCTCGGCGGCCTGCCTCGACGGCCACCTGGTCGGACTCGGCGAGGGCTACGTACCCGCCGACACGGTCGAGACCCCGTCGCTGCGGGCGGCATCGCTGCGCGCCCTCGCCGGCACCCGACTCGCCGTCGTCCTCGAGAGCGCGGCCTGGGTGCACGGCGTGCTCGACGACCCGCCGGCACGGCATCGGATGCAGCGCGCGAGCCCACGGCGTCTGCATGAGCCGATCGCCCGCCGCTTCGTCTACCGCGACCCGCAGCTGCCCGTCGCGGATCTCCTCGTGATCGGCGGCGTCGCCGTGACGAGCGCGGGCCGCACCGTCGCCGACCTCGCCCGCAGCGACGACGCCTCGGCAGCCCGGGCCCTCAACGCCTACGCGGAGCGGGACCCGGAAGCCTTGGCGTCGGGAGCCCGTTGGCTGAGGACCACGGGCCGAGTGCCCCACAAACGTGCGGCACTCGAGCGGATCGCGGCGCTCAGGACGACGTGACGCGGTAAACGTCGTAGACGCCGTCGATGCGGCGGACGGCGTTCAGGACCCGATCCAGGTGGACGGTGTCGCCCATCTCGAACACGAACTTGCTGAGCGCCAGGCGGTCGTTGCTGGTCGACACGGTCGCCGAAAGGATGTTGACGTGATGCTCGCTGAGCACCCGGGTCACGTCGCTCAAGAGCCCCGACCGGTCCAGCGCCTCGACCTGGATCTGGACGAGGAAGATGCTCTTCGTCGTCGGAGCCCATTCCACCTCGATGAGACGGTCCGGCTCGGCCATCAGCGCCTTGACGTTGGTGCAGTCCGTGCGGTGCACCGAGACGCCGCTCCCCCGTGTGACGAATCCGACGATCTCGTCTCCGGGAACCGGGGTGCAGCACTTCGCGAGCTTGACGAGGATGTCGGGCGCGCCGCGCACCAGCACCCCGGAATCGCCGTCGCGGGGTGCGCGACCGCGGCCGATGTGCGGGATGTCGATGGGGCCGGTCGTCGTGTCGTGGTCCGCGATCAGCGCCGTGACCTTCTCGAGAACGGACTGCGTGGACACGTGCCCCTCGCCGACCGCCGCGTACAGTGCCGACACGTCTTCGTACTTCAGCTGTTCGGCGACGCGGGTGAAGGAGTCCTGACTCATCAGGCGCTGCAGCGGCAGGTTCTGCCGCCGCATCGCGCGCGCGATCGCCTCGCGTCCCTGCTCGATGGCCTCCTCGCGGCGTTCCTTCGTGAACCAGCCGCGGATCTTGTTGCGCGCGCGGGTGCTCTTGACGAAGCCGAGCCAGTCCTGGCTGGGGCCGGCATCCGGGTTCTTCGAGGTGAACACCTCGACGACATCGCCGGAATGGAGCTCGGACTCGAGCGGCACCAGGCGCCCGTTGACTTTCGACCCCATGGTGCGGTGCCCGATCTCGGTGTGCACCGCGTACGCGAAGTCGACGGGGGTGGCGCCGGCGGGGAGTCCGATCACGCGGCCCTTGGGCGTGAAGACGTAGACCTCCTTCGCACCGATCTCGAATCGCAGGGAGTCGAGGAACTCGCCCGGGTCGGCGGTCTCGGCCTGCCAGTCCGAGATATGCGCGAGCCACGCCATGTCGGTGTCGACCGACTTGGCGTCGGCCTTGCCGCCCGCCATCCGCTCCTTGTACTTCCAGTGCGCGGCAACACCGAACTCGGCCTGCTGGTGCATCTCGTTCGTGCGGATCTGGATCTCGACGGTGCGACCACCGGGACCGATCACCGTGGTGTGTAGCGACTGGTAGAGGTTGAACTTCGGGGTCGCGATGTAGTCCTTGAAGCGCCCCGGCAGCGGTGTCCACCGCGCGTGGAGCGCGCCGAGCACGGCGTAGCAGTCGCGCACCGTGCCGACGATCACCCGGATGCCGATGAGGTCGTAGATGTCGTCGAACTCGCGCCCGCGCACCACCATCTTCTGGTACACGGAGTAGAGCTGCTTGGGTCGCCCGGCGATGCGTCCGCGGATGCGGAGCTCGCGCAGATCCTCCTCGACGGAGTGGATGACGTTCTGCACGTACTGCTCTCGCTGCGGGGTCCGCTGCTTGACCAGGCTGTCGATCTCGACGTAGATCTTCGGGTGCAGCACGGCGAACGAGAGGTCCTCGAGCTCGGACTTGATCGCCTGGATGCCGAGTCGGTGCGCGAGGGGCGCGTAGATCTCGAGCGTCTCGGTGGCCTTCTTCGCCGCCTTCTCGGGAGGCACGAAGCCCCAGGTGCGGGCATTGTGGAGCCGGTCGGCGAGTTTGATCAGCAGCACGCGGATGTCGCGCGACATCGCCACGATCATCTTCCGCACGGTCTCGGCCTGTGCGCTCTCGCCGTACTTGACCTTGTCGAGCTTGGTGACCCCGTCGACGAGCATCGCGACCTCGTCGCCGAACTCCGCGCTCAGCGCGGAGAGCTCGTACCCGGTGTCTTCGACCGTGTCGTGCAGGAGAGCCGCCGCGATCGCCTTCGGCCCGAGACCGAGGTCGGCGAGGATCTGCGCGACGGCGAGCGGATGCGTGATGTACGGCTCGCCGCTCTGCCGCTTCTGGTCGGCGTGCGCGCGCGCCGCGAGTTCGTACGCCCGCTCGATGATCGCGAGGTCCCCCCGCGGGTGGTGCGTCCGCACCGTGCGCACGAGCTTGTCGACGTCGTCGCGTCGCGCTGCGCGCGAGAAGATGCGGGGAATCAGTCGCCGTAGCGACGAACTCTGCGCACCCGCGGATACGGTCTCCGCCATCCTCACCGCCCTCCGCCGGATCGAATCATCCTACGCCGGTCGGCAGCCGTCGCGTTCCGCTCAGGCCGGGACGCCGGCGCGCTCGCGCGCCGCACGCACCCGTCCGTCGGCCGCGACGATCTTCGGCTCCCGCTCGCGGAACAGCGAGTAGAGGGGCGCCGCGACGAACACGGTCGAGTAGGCCGCGACGATCGTGCCGACGAAGATCGACAGCGAGATGTCGGTGAGAGTCTGCGCCCCGAGCCACACCGCGCCGATGAAGAGGATCGCGCCCGTCGGCAGGATGGCGACGACCGTGGTGTTGATCGAGCGGATCAGCGTCTGGTTGACCGCGAGGTTCACGGACTCCCCGAACGTGCGCGACGAGATCTCGCCGTCCTCCCGGGTGTTCTCCCGGATCTTGTCGAAGACGACCGTGGTGTCGTAGAGCGAGTAGGAGAGGATCGTGAGGAATCCGATCACGGCGGCGGGCGAGATCGGGAATCCGAACGCCGCGTACACGCCCACCGTGATGATCAGCACGTCCACGACGCCGACGACCGCGGCCGCGGACATCTTCCAGGTGCGGAAGTACAGCGCGAGGATCAGGAACGTCAGGGCGAGGAAGATCGCCAGTCCCCAGAGCGACTGACGGGTGACGTCCGCGCCCCAGCTCGGGCCGATGAAGGATGAGGTGACCTCGTCGGTGGCGACGTCGTAGGTCTCCGCCAGGGCGGCCGAGACCGCCTGGGTGTCCTCGTTCGACATCTGGTCGGTCTGCACGCGCACCGCGTCCGACCCGATCGTGGTGACCTTGGTCGTCGCGTCCGGCACGACGGAGTGGACGGCATCCGTCGCCAGCGACTGATCCGGCGACGAGAGCCCCGTGACCGTGAACTGCGATCCGCCCGTGAACTCGATGGAGAATTGGATCGGGCGGAACAGCGGCACCAGGGCCGAACCGATCACGAGCAGCGCCGCGATGATGAACCACAGCCGGCGGCGTGGGATGAACGGGAAGGAGGTCTTGCCCGTGTACAGGTCGTTGCCGAGCTGGCCCATGGAGCGCATCAGTCGCGTCCTGCCTTCGCGTCGACCGAGGCGTTGTCGCTCTCGGAGGTGGGCGTCGAATCCGCGCCGCTCTCGGCGGCGCGTTTGCGTTCGGCGATCGTCTGTCGACGCTCCGCCTCCCCGCGCGACTTGGCGGAACGTCCGGTCGCGGCGACCGCCGGGGCGCGGAACTGTGCGCGCCCGCGATACACCGCCCCGAGCGCCTTCGGGTCCATGCCTGAGAGCGGGTGCCCCGATCCGAAGAAGCGGGTGCGCGCCAGCAGCTGCATCACCGGGTGGGTGAAGAGGATGAAGATCACCACGTCAATCACGGTCGTGAGGCCGAGCGTGAAGGCGAAGCCCTTCACCGTCGCGTCCGCGAGGATGTAGAGCACCACGGCGGCGAGGATGTTGATCGACTTGGAGATGTAGATCGTGCGCTTCGCGCGGCTCCAGCCGTCCTCGACCGACGAGGTGATCGACTTGCCGTCGCGCAGCTCGTCGCGGATGCGTTCGAAGTACACGATGAACGAGTCGGCCGTGAACCCGATCGACACGATCAGACCGGCCACACCCGCGAGCGAGAGGCGGTAGCCGATCCGCCAGGCGAGGATGCAGATGATGATGTACGTCAGTACCGCCATCACTGCGATCGAGGCGATGATGACCCAGCCGAGCGCCCGGTAGCTGAGCAGCGAGTACAGCGCCACGAGGGCCAGACCGATGAGGCCGGCGATCAGACCGATCTGCAGCTGCTGGGTGCCCAGCGTCGCCGAGACGGTGTCGGTGCTCTCGACCGTGAAGCTCAGCGGCAGAGCGCCGTACTTGAGCTGGTCCGAGAGGGTCTGAGCAGTCTCCTGCGTGAAGCTGCCGGAGATGCTCGGGTTGCCGTCGAGGATCACTCCGTTCATCTGCGGTGCGCTGATCACCGAGCCGTCGAGCACGAAGGCGAACTGGTCGCGCGGGGTCAACCCGTCGATGCGGTTCTGGTTGAGACGCGTGCTGACCTCACCGAACTTCTCGGTGCCCTCGCCGTTCATCTCGAGCTGCACGAGCCAGGCACCCGAGCGCGGGTCGCGTCCCGCCGTGGCGTCGGTGATCACGTCACCGGTGAGCTCGGTCGGGCCGAGGAGATACTTCGCCTGATTGGTCGG
>JAVBUN010000234.1:0-4357 GCA_031555335.1 Microbacterium sp. | reverse complement strand
AGCATGCGGTGCTCGACCTGCTGCTCGGGGCCGTGCAAAAAGTCGAAGTCATGGGTGACGCGGATGGAGGTGACGAGCGTGCCGGTGCCCTGCAGGCGCCGCACGAGCCCCTCGCGCTGCAGCAACTCGAGTGCGCCGCGGATGACCTGCCGGCTCGCCGAGAAGGACTCCATGAGCTCGCTCTCGGCGGGGAGGACGCCGGAGGGGATCTCTCCGTGCATGATCGCCGACCGGAGCAGGTCGTGCACGCGCCCGGCAGCGGCCAGCCGGCGCTCGGTGCGCGGGTGGAAGGCGGCCATGGTCGGGAACATGCCTTTCATTAGAGGGGCGGGCAATTACTCCGCGATAACCGCCGCGTATCCGTGAAGTTACGCCGGATAGGGCGTCGTCCGCATCCGCGCGGCCCCCGGAATTCCGGGGGCGGAGCGGTCTGCCGGCCGCGATCCGCGGGCAGAAATCTCGACATGAGCCTCAGAGCGTCGGCGTTCCTGAGGAGATTCGCGATGCTGAGGAGGCCTGCGCGGGGGGAGCTCCTCAGCATCCGGGATCTCCTCAGGATGCCTGATCTCCTCCGGATCCCTGATCTCCTCGGGATCCCTGATCTCCTCGGGATCCCTGTCGACATTATTCCGCTGTGCCTATCAAAGGTCGCCCTATTCGTCCTTCCGGTCGGGGTAGCGGGCGCCTAGCGTTGCCGGGGGCGCGGGTGACCGCGCGGTTTCCCTCAACGAAGAGAGTCTCGTGATGACGACAATTCCCCCCGTGGTCGCCCCGGACATCGAGTCCCGCGTCTACCGAAAAGTGGGCAAGAAGATCCTGCCGATCCTCATGCTCGGAATGTTCATCTCCTACATCGACCGCGCCAACCTCGGCGTGATCGCGGAACCGCTGTCGATGGATCTCGGCCTCACGGTCGCATCCTTCGGTCTCGCCGCCGGGTTCTTCTACATCGGCTACCTCGTGTTCGAGATCCCGTCGAACATGGTGCTCGCGAAGGTCGGCGCACGCCTCTGGCTCGGCCGGATCATGATCACGTGGGGCCTCGTGACCGTCGCGATGGCGTTCATGCAGAACGAGGTCACGCTCTACATCATGCGGTTCCTGCTGGGTGCCGCCGAGGCGGGGTTCACGCCGGGCGTGATCCTGTTCCTCGCGATCTGGCTGCCCGCGCGCCTGCTGCCGCAGGCGATGTCGTGGTTCAACCTCGCGGTGCCCGTCGCGCTCGCGATCGGCTCCGTGGTGACGTCCTCGATCCTGCTGCTCGACGGTGTCGCCGGGATCGCGGGATGGCGGTGGGTCTTCGTCATCGAGGGCATCCCCGCGATCGCGATCGCGATCATCATCTTCTCGATGCTTCCGTCGACCCCGGCGAAGGCCGCGTGGCTCGACGATGCCGAGAAGGCGTACCTCGCGGCGAACGTGTCGCAGAAGGCCGAGGCGGGTGCCCACGAGCTCAAGCGGCTGCCCGCCGCCCTTCGTCGCCCCTCGCTGTGGGTCTTCGCGCTGACCTACTTCTTCATCCTCATCGGATTCTGGTCGATCACGTACTTCCTGCCGACGATCGTCAAGGAGCAGTTCGGCCTGGGCGTCGTCGAGTCGGGCTTCATCTCCGCCATCCCGTGGATCTTCTCGGCCATCGTGATGTTCGCGATCGTCCGCAGCATCGCGCGCACCGGCGAGCGCCGCTGGCACCTGACGATCCCCATGATCGCCGCCGCCCTCGGCCTCCTCGTCGGCGTGATCTCGGGCAACCCGTTCGTCTCGCTCGCCGGGATCAGCATCGCGGCAGCCGGGTTCTTCGCGGTGCTGTCGACCTTCAACGCCACAGTCGCCCAGGTTTATGCGGGGGCGCTCGCCGCGGTCTCGATCGCGCTGGTGAACTCGGTCGGCAACATCAGCGGGCTCGTCGGCCCGTACATCCTCGGGTACCTCACCGTGCTGACGGGTGACAGTGCCGCGGGGCTCCTCGTGATGGCGGGATTCTTCGCCCTTGCCGCGGTCTTCGTGTACTTCCTCGTCGGCTGGGCCGACCGCAAGACCGGCGGGCTCAACGGCTCGCTCGTCGAGATCACCGACGTTCCCGGCGCCACGGGCACCCTGCGGACGGCACGCGTCGGCCGGCGCTGACGGCCCCGGGGAGCGCCCGCGGTCGTCGGGCTCCGCGGTCGTCGGATGCGGATGTCCGGTGGGGACCCATGCGCCTCACCGGACATCGTCCGTCCCACCGATCCGACGACTCAGGAGTCGCCGGGTCGCGCGGAGGTGCCGGCGCGTCAAGTGCTCGGCGCCAACAGCCGACGCATCCCGCCGCGGGCGAGCATCAGCACGATGATCAGCGCGGTCACCTGGAAGAAGCCGCCCAGTCTCACCGCGTCGCCGAAGACGAGGTCGACCAGCTCCAGCACCAGCAGTTTGCTGCCGGGCAGGATGAGGAGGAGCGCGGCGGCGTTCACGATGCGGGGGACGACGGTGCGCGCGGTGCGGAGCCGGCGCATGATCCGCTTCTTCACCGCGAGGACGAGCTCGAGGACGATCTTCAGCAGGATCGCCGTCAGCAGGGAGAGCAGGAACGTCTCGGAGATGACAGCGGGGAACAGCTGGATGAAGACGCCGAGCACGACCAGATAGACGAAGACGTCGACGAGGTCGATCGGTCGGATTCGCACCCCTCGACCGTATCGACGAGGGATGGCGAGGGCGAGGCGTCCGCCACCGCGGGCGGCGCGGGCGGAGTTCCGGGCCGCTGCCAGGATGGCGGGGGAGCGCAAGACGACCCGGAGCGGGTCGTGGTGTTCGCGGGATGGAGCGACGGTGACCGAACCTATGTCGGCGTGGAAGCGGTTCTGGGAGCGCGGCGGGTTCTGGCGGGCGTTGCTGCTCGCGGCCGTGTATCTCGGCGTGTACGAGCTGATCGGGTTCCTGCTCGGGTTCGTCGACGAGGATGTGCGCGGTGTCGAAGGATCGGCGTCGTACGTCTTCTTCGCCGTCGCGCTGCCCATCATCATCACCGCCGTGCTGCTCGTCGCCTTCGCCGCATCCGTCGGCTGGCTCAGGGGGCTCTTCTCCCGGCAGCAGCTGCGGGGGCGCCGGTGGATGTGGATCGCCCTGATCGTCGTGCTCGTGATCAACGTGTCGGCGCTGCTGAGTACCGACCTCGCCGCCGCGGGTCTTCCGCTGGTGGGGGCGTGGCTGCTGGCCGGGCTGTTCGTGGGGTTCGTCGAGGAACTCGTCACCCGCGGATTCGTCGTGAACATGATGCGCACGGCCGGCCACAAGGAGGTGGCGGTGGCGCTCGCCTCGGCGGGCATCTTCGCCGCGCTCCACTTCACGAACCTCTTCACCTCGACGCAGGGCCTCGGAACGACCCTGTTGCAGATCGTCTACACGTTCGCCTTCGGCATCTGCATGTACCTGATCCTGCGCGTCACCCGCACGTTGATCGCGCCGATGCTGGTGCACGCGAGCACGGACCCGACCGTGTTCCTGTACAGCGCCTACCCGGCGAACGGGCTGCTCGGGGTCCTCGCGACGCTCAGCACCTTCCTCGTGATCGGCACGGGGTTCGTGCTGCTGATCGTCTTCCTCGTCAGCGAGCGTCGGGCCAAGAGGCATCCGATCGGTGTCTGAGCGGTCGAGATCCTGAGCGGGATCCGACCGTCGCGCTCGTCGCGCGGCACCTGGTGCGGAATACCCCCGGGGGGTATCGTGTTCCTCTGAGGGCAGCGATGCGACACGTTGCATCGACCCCGTCGGAGGAGCACGTCATGACTGACTCGATGAGCACGCACGAACACCACGGCCCGCAGCGCGGGCACGGCGAGATGGGCCACGCGGCGCACGCCGATCACGGTCACGTCGGTCATCCCGATCCCGGTCACGGGGGTCATGCCGATCATGCGGGCCACGACCACTCGGGTCACGTCGCGCGGTTCCGGCGGCTGTTCTGGATCATGCTCGTGCTCGCGGTGCCGGTCGTCGGGCTCTCGCCGATGTTCTCGATGCTCATCGGTTACCCGCTTCCGGATGCGGGGTGGGTCGGGTGGGTGTCGCCGGTCCTCGGCACCGTGATGTACGTGTGGGGCGGGGCCCCGTTCCTCACGGGCGGGGTCGCCGAACTGCGGGCGCGCACGCCCGGCATGATGCTTCTCATCGCGCTGGCGATCACCGTCGGCTTCGTCGCATCGTGGGGTGCGAGTCTCGGGGTGCTGCACCACGAGCTCGACTTCTGGTGGGAGCTGGCGCTGCTGATCGTGATCATGCTGCTCGGCCATTGGATCGAGATGCGCTCCCTCGCCCAGACCACGTCCGCGCTCGACTCGCTCGCGGCGCTGCTGCCGGACGAGGCCGAGCGGGTCGA
>JAVBUN010000037.1:0-3083 GCA_031555335.1 Microbacterium sp. | reverse complement strand
GCCGACCGGCGCACCGGCGTGCGCGGCCTGCCGCATCGCATGGGAGCCCGGGCCTCCGCGGTGGGTGCGGCGGCAGCCGTCGTGGTCGGCGCGATCGCCGTGCTGCTCGGTCCGCCGGCGGACGGCGGGATCGCGCCGGTGGCATGGCTGTTCTTCGGTGCGGTGGTGCTCGTGGCGGTGGGTGCGGCGGTCGTCTCGCTCCGCGGCGCCCCTGGTCGCATCGTCTTCCGCCTGGTGATGCTGGCCGCGCTCCTGCTCGCCGCTCAACTGGTGGCGACCGGCGGAGCGCTCGCCGCCTGAGCGCTCGCTGCCGGCCGTGCTCTGCCCGCCGTGCTCCACCGGCCGTGGACCACCGGCCGTGCACGACGGCGGAGATCTTCGCCGACACGCCGGGGTGGTGGCGTCCGTGCCGGGGTGTCGGTCACGATCTCCGCCGTTGTGCACGCGCGCCGCGGCCAGCGCACCGCGGCCAGCGCATCGCGCACAGCGCACAGCGCACACGCGTCACGCGCACCGCGCATCACGCGTCGCGATCGAACCCCATCGCGTACGCCCGGGCGAACAGCATCCCCGTCGGCGGCGACAGCGCGAGGCGCAGGCCGAACCCGCGGGTGGCGTCGGCGCGGGGCCCGAGCGGGCGCCCGAGAGACGTGTTGACGGTCGCGAGCATCGCCGCAGTGCGGGCCGAGGCGACCCGGCGCCGCTCCCACCGCGCGAGCGCGGCATCGGGGGCGTCCCCGCGTCGCACCCATTCCGCGAGGAGGGGCGCGAGGGTCGCGGCGTCCAGCAACCCGAGATTCATGCCCTGGCCGCCGATCGGACTCACCTCGTGCGCCGCGTCGCCGACCACGAGCAGCCCGCCGCGGCGCAGGCGCGGGGCGACGAAGCGGCGCACGCGGAACCCGGATGCGGACGTCACGCGCTCCGCGGCATCCTCCTCGCCGGCGGCATCGAGCGCATCGCGCAGGCGTGCGAGCCGCGCGTCGGGCGCATCGTCGTCTGGCGAGCGGTCCCACGCGACGAAGCGGCGCCGGATGCCGGGAAGCGGGAAGGACTCCAGCACGCCGCCCCGGTCGAGGCGGACGACGGCGGTCGGGTCGTCCTGTGCCACCGCGGTGTCGGTCATGAGGTACCGGTCGGGGTACGCGAGAGCCTGGGCCGACGCGGGCCGGTACGCGAGCGCCCGCCCGCCCGCACCGGCGGCCACGACGACGACCCGAGCCGGGATCTCGCGCTCGCCGCGGTCATCGCGCACGCGCACCCGCATCCGTTCGCCGTCCTGCCGCACCGACAGCACGTCCACTCCGCGCTCCACGGGCGGAGCATCGCCCGCGAGCGCCGACTCGGTCTCGGGCTGCGGCAGCGTCGCGACGAACGGGAACCGCATGTGCAGCCGGTCGAACCGTACGGTGCCGAGCAATCGCGGCCCGCGGCGTGCCTCGCCGCGGCCGACGCGCACCGCGCCCGCGAGCAGCCGCTCCGTCGTGCCGGACGGCTCGAGCGCGGCGAGCACAGGCGCGTGCACCCCGATGGCCCGCGACCCGCCGCCCGGCGTCGGACGGCGTTCCAGCACGCTCGCCTCGACGCCGTCGCGGTGCAGCAGCGCGCCGAGGAGCAGGCCGACCGGGCCCGCGCCGACCACGACGACCTCAGGCACCGCCGGATCCCCGACCCACGGCGAGCACCCGGAACGGGGTGCCGCGGCGCACCGACCACGCGGGGCTCGGCAACAGCGCCGCGAGTTCGTCCGCGCGGTAGCTGCGGCGGATGGAGCGCAGGCCGTCGGTCCGCAGGAACGTGCCCGGCGCGAGCGGGGTGATCCCCACCGCGTACAGCGCGTAGGCGATCGGGCTGCGTTCGATGTCGGCGTGCAGCACGATGCCCCGGCTCAGGGCGAGGGAGTCCGCGGCGAACGCGCGCAGCTCGTCATCGCCGAGGTGATGCAGCACGTGATTCGAGAGCACGATGTCGAAGCGCTCGCCCTCGCTGCGGAGCGCTCCCGAGTCGGTCCCGCGGAACGACAGCCCCGGCGCGCTCCGGCGCCGGGCCACCGGCAGTGCCCGCGGATCGGGGTCGACGCCCACCCACTCCGCGCGGAGGCCGTCGGCGTGCGCCCACCGGGCGAGCCGGGCGATGACGTCGCCGCCGCCGCATCCGAGGTCCAGCACCCGCGCGGCGCCCCCCGTGCGGATCAACGCGGGCCGCACGTGCGCCCGGTAGACGCGGCGCCAGCCCGAGATGAGGCGGTTCACGGTGTCGAAGCGCTGCAGGGTTGCGGCGAGGCGTCGCGGGTCGCAGTCCGGGTCGTCCATCAGTTCGCGCACCTCGCGGTCGCGCTCGCGCAGGGTCATGCGACGGACGTGGCGCGCCGCCGGACGCGGGCCGACTCGACGGTCAGCCCCGGACCGAACGCGAGGGCGCCGATCGTCGCGTCGCCGAGGGCGTCGTCGTGCAGCAACTCGCGCAGGATGAACAGGATCGTGGCGCTCGACATATTGCCGTAGTCGCGGAGGATCCGCCGGGACGGCGCCATCTGCGCGTCGGTGAGGCCGAGCCCGCCGGCGACCCGGTCGAGCACGCTGCGGCCGCCGGGGTGCACGGCCCACGCCTCGGCGTCGAGCAGAGCGGCGGCCGCCCCCCGCACCTCGCGACCGACGATCCGCGGTACCTCGGCCGAGAGCGTCATCTCGAAGCCGTTGTCGCCGATCGTCCACACCATGTCCTCGTCGCCCTCGGCGGTCAGCGCCGTCGCGAACTCCTCGAGCTCGAGCCGGCGGCGTGCCGTGGGGGCGGAGGTCACGACGGCGGCGGCCGCACCATCGGCGAAGACGGATGCGGCAACGATCTGCTGCGGGTCGGCCGACACCCGCAGGTGCAGCGAGCACAGTTCGACGCACACGACGAGCACGACCGCGCCGGGCTGGGCGGTGGCGAGACGATGGGCGGCGCGGAGGGCGGGCATCGCGGCGGCGCACCCCACGAACCCGTGGTGGTACCGCTCGACACCCGGGTCGAGGCCGAGGTCGCGGACGAGCCTCACGTCGGGGCCGGGTGCGAACAGTCCCGTACACGAGACGGTCACG
>JAVBUN010000050.1:0-3584 GCA_031555335.1 Microbacterium sp. | reverse complement strand
TTCTCCGACGCCGACCCGACCGGCAGCGGCCTCGTGGCGGCGGCCTTCCCGCTCACCATGGGCGGCATGCTCGGCGGCATCCTGGTGTCGCTGCTGGTCGTCGGCGTCATCCGCCGCCTGGTGGCGCTCGCCGGCTTCGCGATCGCGACCGGTCTTGTGCTCACCCTCATCCTGCAGACCTGGTTCGGCTTCCTGCAGGGGCCGTTCCTGCTGAACGCTCTCGCGGTGGCCATGTCGGTGCTCGCGACCTCTGCCTTCATCGTGGGCTGCACGTCGCTCATCGGCCGACCAGGGATCGCGATCGGCGCGGTGGTGACCATGCTGGTCGGCAACCCGCTCGGCGCCGCCGCCGTGCCGTGGCAGTTCGTGGTGGAGCCGTGGGGGGCGATCGGACAGCTCCTCGTTCCCGGTGCGTCGAACACCCTCATCCGCTCGCTGAGCTACTTCCCGGATGCCGACACCTCGGCGCAGTGGTGGGTCCTCGTCGTGTGGGCCGTGGTGGGCCTCGTGCTCGCGATCGCCGGCCATTTCCGCAGTCGCGCGTCGATGCGGCTTCCCGCCGGGACGCTCGAGTCGGCGGACGCGGGCCCCGCTCCGGTTCCTGCCTGACGTCCGCGGCACCACCTCGCGCCCGGCGCCGCATCCTGCGCGCGAGACAGCATCCTGCCCACGAAACAGCACGGGTTCCTGTCCGTCTCGTGGAACGGATGCTGTCTCGCGGGGTGAGCGGGCGGCAGGAGGCGGAGCGGCGACGGGTCAGCGGACGACGGGGAAGCCCTCGCTGAGCCCCTCGGGCGAGAGGGCGTACTCGGCGGCCAGCATGCTCGCGCCGAGGATGGCGGCCTTCGGGCCGGTCGTGGACTGCACGATCGCGAGGTGCTCCGTCGCGAGCGGCATCGATCGCGTGTAGACCGCCTCGCGCACGCCCGCGATGAGGTGTTCGCCGACCCTGGCCATGGACCCGCCGATGACGATCACCGACGGGTTCATCAGGCTCACCGACACGGTGAGCACCTCGCCGATGTCGCGCCCGGCCTGACGCACGGCCTGGATGGCGTCGATGTTGCCGCGCTTGACCAGTTCGATGACGTCGTTGCCGGTGTGGGCGTCGAGTCCGCGCGCCCCCAGGGCGCGGGCGAGCGCGGGACCGGCGGCGAGGGCCTCGAGGCAGCCCCGGTTGCCGCACTGGCACGGCACGTCGGCGCCGCGCGCGACCTGCACGTGGCCGATGTCGCCCGCGGAACCCTGCGCCCCGCGCTGCAGGCTCCCGCCGGAGATGATGCCCGCACCGATGCCGGTCGCGACCTTCACGAACATCAGGTGATCGACGGTCGGCCAGGCCGTGTTGCGTTCACCGAGGGCCATGATGTTCACGTCGTTGTCGACGAGGACCGGGACGGGGAGATGCTCCTGCAGCCAGCCCGGGATGTCGAAGCGATCCCAGCCGGGCATGATCGGGGGATTGACCGGCCGTCCGGTGGAATGCTCGACGGGCCCCGGTACCCCGATGCCGATCGCGGCGACGCTGCGTTCGTCGCGCCCCGCTTCGGCGAGCAGCAGGCGACCGTTCTCGATCAGCCAGGTGAGCACCCGCTCCGGTCCGAGGGTCACATCGAGCGGCTCGCTGTGCTCGTTCAGGATCGTGCCCGCGAGGTCCGTGATCGCGACGGTGGCGTGAGAGGCTCCGATGTCGGCGGCGATCACGACCATCGCCGCGGGGTTCAGGGCGAACTGGGACGGGGGGCGCCCGCCGGTGGAGACGGCGTCCGCGACGGGGGCGATCAGGCCCATCCGCATCAGTTCGTCGACGCGCACGGCGACGGTCGATCGCGCGAGGCCCGTGGACTTCGCGAGTTCCGCGCGCGTGCGGGGTGCACCGTCACGCAGGATCTGGAAGAGCTGCGTGACGCCCGACGGGGCCCGTGATGTGTCGGTGGCCATATGTCTTCCCGCGTTCGTTCGTCCGAGTTCCGAGCGCGAGCAGGTTCGCCGCGGCCGGAAGATGCCAGATTAGTCCTCGGCGCGCCCCGCTCCGGACCGCGCGCCGCCGCGCGCCGAGGTCACGTGGTGCGGCCGGCGGGACGGGCGAAACGCTGCTGCAGCAGCACCGCGACGACGATGATGACACCCTTCGCGACCGCCTGCACCGAGGACGACAGGTTGTTCTGCACGAACACGTTGGTCAGCACCGCGAAGATCAGCACGCCCAGCACGGTGCCGGTGATGGTGCCGCGCCCGCCGACGAGCAGCGTGCCGCCGACCACGACGGCGGCGATGACGTCGAGTTCGAGAAGCGTGCCGTGCGTCGATGTCCCGGCGGTCGTCCGGCCGAGGATCATGACGGCGCCGATGCCGGCCCCGATCCCCGCGATCGCGTAGAGCCAGACGGTGTGACGGCGCACGTTGATGCCCGCGAGCCGCGCGGCCTCGCGGTTGCCGCCGATCGCGACCGTCCGCCGGCCGAACGTCGTGCGGTTGAGGAGCACCCATCCGCCCGCCGCGACGAGGGCGAAGATCCAGATCAGGATGTCGACGCCGATGAAGTCGGCGTTCATCGCGGAGATGAACTCGCGCGAGTCGACGGGGAGGGTCCGCCGGTCGGCGAGGATCTCGGCGAGTCCGCGGGCCGCGACGAGCATCGCGAGCGTCGCCATGAAGGCGACGACCTTGCCGTACGCGATGACGATCCCGTTGATGAGTCCGGCGGCGAGACCGACGGCGAGCGCGACGACGACCATCACGATCCAGTGGATGCTGTCGGCCAGGTCCTGGATGGCCGCGAGGGTCGCCACGATCGAGGCGAGTCCCATGACGGCACCGACCGAGAGGTCGATGCCGCCGGCGATGATGACGAACGTCATCCCGACGCTGACGACCCCGACGATGGAGGCCTGGCGGAGGATCACCAGGATGTTGCTCACACTGGTGAAGGTCTCGCCCGCGGTGACCGCTCCCACCACGAACAGCAGGAGCAGCGCGACGATCAGGCCGAGGTTGCGGCCGAACGATCCCTGCAGCACGCGCCGCAGCGGGGATGTTCCGCGCGACCCCGGCGAACCGGCGGGCGTCGGGGAGCCGGCGACGTCGCCGACGGTGGTCTGCTCGCTCACGCGGCAGCTCCTTTCATGACGAGATCGAGCACGCCGTGCTCGTCGATGTCGGTGGCGGGGACCGTCCGGATGATGCGGCCGTCGGAGATGACGAGCACCGTGTCCGAGAGGCCGAGGACCTCCTCGATCTCGCTCGAGACGACGACGATCGCGTTGCCGGCGGCCGCGAGGTCGCGGATGAGGGTGTAGATCTCCGCGCGTGCACCGACGTCGACCCCGCGGGTGGGTTCGTCGAGCAGCAGCACGCGGGTGCCATGGACGAGCCAGCGGGCGAGCAGGATCTTCTGCTGGTTGCCGCCCGACAGGGTCGCGGCGGGGCGGTCCGGGTCGGCAGGGCGCAGCTCGAGCGCCTCGATCTGCTCGCGGGCGATCCGGCGCTCGGTGCGTTCGTCGAGGAATCCGGCTTTCGCGAAGCGGCCGAACGAGGACAGCGTGACGTTGACGTAGATCGGCTCGTCCAGCACGAGCCCCTGG
>JAVBUN010000108.1:0-4763 GCA_031555335.1 Microbacterium sp. | reverse complement strand
GCTGGCGCCGGCGTCGCCGCCGACGCGGATCTGCGCATCGAGACGCGGCTCGCGGCGCGGGTCGTCGAGCATCAGCACGATGACCCGCATCGGGTGCTCGCGCGAGGCGTCGTTCGCGGCCTCGATGGCCTCTTCCTCGATTCCGCGACGGGTCGCGATGACGAGGGTGAGCACGCGTCCGAGCGCGACGGCGCCGCCCTCCTCGCGCACGTTGACGAGCGCTCGCGAGATCTTGCTGACGGTGGTGTCGGGCAGGTCGACGATCATGGGCGCCTCCAAACGCGTCCGTCGCGGGCCAGCAACTCGTCTGCCGAGGCCGGACCCCACGAACCGGGGGAATACTGTTCGAGCGGTCCGCCCTGCTCGCTCCAGAACTTCTCGATCGGGTCGAGGATCTTCCAGCTGAGTTCGACCTCCTCGTGACGGGGGAACAGCGGCGGGTCGCCGAGGAGAACGTCGAGGATGAGACGCTCGTAGGCCTCCGGGCTCGCCTCGGTGAAGGCGTGCCCGTAGCCGAAGTCCATGGTCACGTCGCGCACCTGCATGTCGGCACCCGGAACCTTCGAACCGAACCGGATGGTGACGCCCTCATCGGGCTGCACGCGGATGACGAGGGCGTTCTGGCCCAGGCCGTCGGTCTGGCTGCGGCCGAACAGGTGCTCGGGGGCGCGCTTGAAGACGACGGCGATCTCGGTGACGCGGCGGCCGAGCCGCTTGCCGGCGCGCAGGTAGAACGGCACGCCCGCCCAGCGCCGGGTGTTGATGTCCAGCTTGATGGCGGCGTAGGTCTCGGTCGACGAGTCCCGCGCCATGCCGTCCTCTTCGAGGAAGCCGAGGACCTTCTCGCCGCCCTGCCAGCCGCCCGCGTACTGGCCGCGCGCGGTCGCGTCGGCGAGGTCGTCGGGAAGGGTGACCGCGGCCAGCACCTTCTCCTTCTCCGCGCGCAGCTGCGTCGCGTCGAACGTGATCGGCTCCTCCATCGCGGTGAGCGCGAGGAGCTGCAGGAGGTGGTTCTGGATCACGTCGCGCGCCGCGCCGATGCCGTCGTAGTAACCGGCGCGCCCCCCGACGCCGATGTCCTCGGCCATCGTGATCTGTACGTGGTCGACGTAGTTGCGGTTCCAGATCGGCTCGTACAGCTCGTTGGCGAAGCGCAGCGCCAGGAGGTTCTGGACCGTCTCCTTGCCGAGGTAGTGGTCGATGCGGAAGATCGAGTCGGCGGGGAACGCCGAGCGCACCACGTCGTTGAGCTCGCGGGCGGAGGCGAGGTCGTGCCCGAACGGCTTCTCGATCACGACGCGCCGCCAGCGGTCGGCGCTGTCGGCGGTGTCGTCGACGAGGCCGGAGGCCTTCAGCTGCTGCGCGACGATCGGGAAATCCTTCGGCGGGATCGACAGGTAGTAGGCGTGGTTGCCCATCGTGCCGCGCTCGACGTCCAGCTTCTCGACCGTCTGACGCAGCCGCTGGAACGCGGCCAGGTCGTCGAACTCGCCCTGGACGAAGCGGATGCCCTGGAGCAGCTGCTCCCAGGTCTCGTCGCGGAACTCGGTGCGCGCGTACTGCTTCACCGCGTCGCGCACGACCTCCGCGAAGTCCTCGTCGGCCCAGTCGCGGCGCGCGAATCCCACCAGGCCGAAGCCCGGAGGAAGCAGACCGCGGTTGGCGAGGTCGTAGACGGCGGGCATGAGCTTCTTGCGCGACAGATCGCCTGTCACGCCGAAGATGACGAGAGCGCTGGGCCCCGCGATGCGGTTCAGGCGCCGGTCGTCCGGATCACGGAGCGGGTTGTTCCCCCGCGAGATCTCGGCAGTCATCGGGTGGATATCTCCTATTGAGCGGCTTCGAAGAGCGCGAGGACGTCGGTCCGCGCGTCGGTCAGGGTGAGCGTCACGACCGGACGGCCGTGGCCGTCGGCGAGGACGCTCGCATCGCCCGCGGCCTGTGCCCCGAGCAGCTGGCCGAAGGTGAAGGGGCGGCCGGGGATCTCGACATCGGCGTCCGTGCGCTGCAGGATCTGCAGATAGACGCCGTTCGCGGGACCGCCCTTGTGGTACTGGCCGGTCGAATGCAGGAACCGCGGTCCCCAGCCGAACGTCGTGGGGCGCCCCGCATCCGCGGCGACGAGCTCACGCAGACCCGAGAGCGGCGCGAGCCCGAGGCGGTCGACGTACGCCTGGATGGCGACGTAGCCGTCGGCGGGCACGCGTGCCCACAGGGCGTCCAGGACGCCGGGGATCGTGCCGGATGCGGCGAGGGCGGGGTCGGAGACCCGGACCTCGACGCCGTCGGCCGTGAAGGCGGGGGGCGTCGGCTCCGGCCGGGCATCCAGCAGCCCGCGCGTGGCGGCCTTGGCGGATTCGACGTCCGGCTGATCGAACGGGTTGATCCCCAGCATCCGGCCCGCGATGGCGGTCGCGTACTCCCAGACCACGAACTGCGCCCCGAGCGAGCCGCTGACGAGGATCTCGCCCCGGTGATGCTCGAAGAGGTGGTCGTGGTGCACGTCGTCGACGAGTCGCAGGATCTGCAGGTCCGCGGGCACCTGCTCGACCTCGGGGGAGACCGGGAGCAGGACGACCGGCAGGATGCCGGTGCCGTCCTTGCCCGTGGACTCGGCGACGAGCTGCTCGATCCAATCGGGCAGCCCCACGATGTGGGTGCCGTCGGTGATCAGCCCCAGCTTGTCGCGGCGCGGCGAGCCCCCGGCGATCGCCGCGGCCAGCACGAGCGCGGGATTGCGCGGGTCGTCGATCGCGACCTCGAGCAGCGTCGCCTCGGCCTCGTCGAGCAGCTCGGTAAGGTCGACACCGGCGAGGCCGGTCGGCACGAGGCCGAACGCGGTCAGCGCGGAGTACCGGCCGCCGACGGTCGGATCCGCGTTGAACACCGTGTAGCCCTCGGCGCGGGCCGCGTCGTCGAGCGGTGAGCCCGGGTCGGTGACGATCACGATGCGGGTGGTGGCGTCGATGCCGAGATCGCGGAACGCGGCCTCGAAGGCCCGCTTCGCGGAATCGGTCTCGACCGTCGAACCCGACTTCGACGACACGACCAGCGCGGTCTGCGACAGACCGCCGGACTCGGCGTCGCCGTCGATCGCGGCGAGCACCTGCTCGGGCGCCGTCGCGTCGAGGATGACGAGCGGTACGCCCGCGGTCTGGGCGATCACCTCGGGGGCGAGCGAGGATCCGCCCATACCCGCGAGGACGATGCGGGTGACGCCGTCCGCGCGCAGTACGTCGCGCAGGGTCTCGATCTGCTCGACGAGTGGCCGCGACACGGACACCGCCTGCACCCAACCGAGACGACGGGATGCCTCGTCGGCCGCCGCGGCGCCCCAGAGGTCCGCGTCGCCCGCGGTGATGCCGGAGGCGACGAGGCTGTCGACGAGCCCCGGGAGCACGTCCGCGACGATGTCGCGGACGTGCCCGCTCAGGTGGATCTCGAAGCTCATCGGGCGGCCTTCAGAGCCTCCGCGACGGTGCCCTGCAGCTCGTGCCACGACACGATGAACTTCTCGACGCCCTCGTCCTCCAGGACCTGGGTGACGTCGTCGAAGTCGACGCCGACGGCGGCGAGACGGTCGAAGACCTCGTGCGCCGACGCGTAGTTCACGGTGATGGTGTCGCCCGCGATGACGCCGTGGTCGAAGGTCGCCTCGAGCGTCTTCTCGGGCATCGTGTTGACGGTGCCCGCCGCGACCAGCTCGGTGACGTACAGGGTGTCCGGCAGTGCCGGGTCCTTCACGCCGGTGGAGGCCCAGAGCGGCCGCTGCACGGTGGCGCCGCCCTCGAGCAGCGCCTTCGCGCGGTCGGTGGCGAACTCGCGCTCGAAGAGCTCGTAGGCGAGCCGTGCGTTGGCGAGACCCGCCTGCGAGAAGAGGGCCTTGGCCTCGTCCGTGCCGATCGCCGCGAGGCGCTTGTCGACCTCGGTGTCCACGCGGGACACGAAGAACGACGCGACGGACTGGATGCCACTGACATCGATGCCGGCGTCGCGCGCCTTCTCGACGCCCGAGAGGTACGCGTCGATGACGGCGGCGTAGCGCTCGAGGCTGAAGATCAGGGTGACGTTGACCGAGATGCCCGCACCGATGACCTCGGTGATGGCGGGCAGGCCCGCCTTGGTCGCGGGGATCTTGATGAGCGCGTTCGGGCGGTCGACCTTGGCCCAGAGCTTCTTGGCCTCGGCGACCGTGGCCGCCGTGTCGTGCGCGAGGTCGGGGGAGACCTCGATCGACACGCGCCCGTCGACGCCGCCGGTCGCGTCGAAGACGGGACGGAAGATGTCCGAGGCCGCCTGCACGTCGTCGGTCGTGATCTCGAAGATCGCGGTGTCGACGCTCGCGTCCGCAGCGGCCAGCGAAGAGACCTGCTCGGCGTACGCCTCGCCCTTCGACAGCGCGCCCGCGAAGATCGTCGGGTTCGTGGTGACACCGGTGACGTTGCGGTCGGCGATCAGGGAGGCGAGGTTGCCCGTCGTGATCCGGCCCCGCGAGAGGTCGTCGAGCCAGATGCTGACGCCGGCTGCTGCCAGCTGGGCGGTGGGGGTGGTCATGCGTTGTTCTCCTTGATCGTCTCGCGCGCCGCGGCGACGACGGCCTCGGCGGTGATGCCGAACTTCTGGAAGAGGGTCTTGTAGTCGGCCGACGCGCCGAAGTGCTCGATCGAGACCGAGCGTCCGGTGTCGCCGACGATGCCGCGCCACGGCAGGGCGATGCCGGCCTCGACCGACACGCGCGCCTTCACGTTCGAAGGCAGAACGCT
>JAVBUN010000271.1:0-12725 GCA_031555335.1 Microbacterium sp. | reverse complement strand
GCGACGATCGAAGAGGTCGACGCGCTCTGCGCGAAGTACCGCATCTCGGGTCTTCCGGTCATCGACGACGACGGGCGCCTGATCGGCATCATCACGAACCGCGACATGCGGTTCGTCTCGGGCTTCGAGCGCAGGACGACGCTCGTCCGCGACGTCATGACCCGCGAGGGCCTCATCACCGCGCCCGTCGGGGTGAGTGCGGGCGACGTGATCGCCGCCTTCGCGCGCCACCGTGTCGAGAAGCTCCCCCTCATCGACGACGAGGGCAAGCTCGCCGGACTCATCACCATCAAGGATTTCGACAAGAGCGAGAAGTATCCGCTCGCGACGAAGGACGACCAGGGGCGCCTCCGCGTGGGGGCCGCCATCGGATTCTTCGGCGACGCGTGGGAGCGTGCCGAGGCGCTGCGCGACGCGGGCGTGGACGTGCTCGTCGTCGACACCGCGAACGGCCAGTCCGCGGGCGTCATCGACATGGTGCGCCGCATCAAGGCGGACGAGTCGTTCGCACACATCGACGTGATCGGCGGCAATGTGGCGACCCGCGAGGGCGCGCAGGCGCTCATCGACGCGGGCGTCGACGCCGTCAAGGTGGGGGTCGGGCCGGGCTCGATCTGCACCACCCGCATCGTCGCCGGTGTCGGTGTGCCCCAGGTGACCGCCATCTACGAGGCGTACCTTGCGGCGCGCGAGTCCGGGGTCCCGGTCATCGCCGACGGCGGCCTGCAGTACTCGGGCGACATCGCCAAGGCGCTCGTCGCGGGTGCGGACAGCGTGATGATGGGATCCCTGTTCGCGGGCACCGACGAGGCACCGGGCGAGATCGTCTTCCAGGGCGGCAAGCAGTTCAAGCAGTACCGCGGCATGGGATCGCTCGGTGCGCTCCAGACCCGGGGCAAGAAGACGTCCTACTCGAAGGACCGCTACTTCCAGGCGGACGTCCCCACCGACGACAAGCTGATCCCCGAGGGCATCGAGGGACAGGTCGCCTACCGCGGCCCGCTGTCGGCGGTGGCCTACCAGCTCGTCGGGGGCCTCCGGCAGTCGATGTTCTACGTCGGCGCCCGCACGGTCGAGGAGCTGAAGGCGAAGG
The DNA here is from genome assembly GCA_031555335.1 of Microbacterium sp. Classification (GTDB taxonomy): domain Bacteria; phylum Actinomycetota; class Actinomycetes; order Actinomycetales; family Microbacteriaceae; genus Microbacterium. Next base: position 11,632 of record JAVBUN010000271.1, on the reverse strand, counting down.
GCAAGTTCGTGCGCATCACCTCGGCGGGGCTCAAGGAGTCCCACCCGCACGACGTGCAGATCGTCGTCGAGGCGCCGAACTACAAGCGCTGATCGGTCGCGGCGGGACCGCCGCATCCGTGCTCCCCGCCGCTACGCTGTGCGTGTGATCCGCCGCCGCACGCATCCCGACGCGACCGTCTCGACGACGCGCACCGAGGCGTACACGGACGCGGTCTTCGCGATCGCCGCCACGCTCCTGGTGCTCGATCTGACGACGCGCTCGTTCGAGGGCGTGACGACGGATGCGGAGCTCTGGACGGCGCTGCTGCAGATGTGGCAGCCGCTCATCACGTTCGTCATCAGCTTCCTCATCCTGAGCCTGATGTGGATGACGCACGTCGCGCAGTTCGAGCACATCGCGCGCATCGACGCCGTCGGCATCTGGATCAACAACCTGCGGCTGCTGTTCATCGTGCTGGTGCCGTTCACGTCGTCGCTGGTCACCGACTACTCGGAGCTGCTGCTCGGGCGGATCCTGCTGCCGATCAACTTCTTCTTCGCCATCCTGCTCGGCTGGGTGCAGTGGGCGTGGGCGATGCGCAATCGCCGGCGGATGCTGCCGGACCTCTCCGCCGACGCGGCCCGCGCGCAGGGCCGCGGGGCGCTGAGCGCGACGATCATCGCGGCCGGTGTCGTGGTGCTGAGCCCCTGGGTGGGGTCCTTCGCGTTCTTCCTCTTCGCGCTCGACGGGGTGCTCACCCGGCTGCTCGGTGGTGAATCGTCGGCGTTGGACGCCAAGAGCGCTCGGCTCGGGCGCGAGCCTGACGAGGCGGCGCCGGAGAGCGACTCGGACAGCCGTCCCTGACCCGAGGTGTCCGCCGCGGCGGCGCCGGAGACCTCGGGTCGATGCCGGCGCTCACGCCGTCGGCGTCAACTCCGGAGCGGAGTCGGTGGACGCCGGTGCGGCATCCGCGGAGCGTGCGGCGGTACGACCGGCGGGCAGTCGCAGGGCGAGCGCCGCGGCGATGATCAGCACGGCGGCCCCGACGAAGACGGCCGGCCGCGCCGCATCCACGTACTGATCGGGCAGCAGATCGCCGCCCGCCCCGACGAACACCGCGGTCATGACAGCCGTGCCGAGCGCGACGCCGATCTCGCGCACGGTGGAGTTGACCCCGGATGCGGTGGCGTGGTCGGAGAGACCGAGGGTGGCCAGCAGCGCGGTCGCCGAGGGGGCGAACACGAGCCCCATGCCGACGCCCGCCATGAGGAACGGTGCGATCAGCGCGGGGTAGGAGAGGGTCTCGGACATGCTCGCGGCGATCCAGGCGAGCGCACCGCCCTGCAGCACGAGCCCGGTGACCATCAGCGCGCGGGTGCCGATGCGGCCCGAGAAGATTCCGGCGAGCGGGGCGACGAACATGGGGGCGATGGTCCACGGGGTGGTCTGCAGGGCGGCCTCGAGCGGCGTCGATCCCTGGACGACCTGCATGTACTGGATGAGGATGAAGACCGCCCCGAAGGTGCCGAAGCTGAATGCGAAGCCCACGACGTTCGTGAGCGTGAACGACCGGTCGCGGTAGAGCCGCAGCGGCATGAGGGGACTGCGGGTGTGTGCCTGCCAGGCGATGAACGCCGCGACCAGCACCCCGCCGCCCGCGATCTCGGCGATGACGTCGGCGGAGCCCCAGCCGTCGTCGTTTCCGCGCACGATCGCGTGGACGAGGGCGAGGATGCCGGCCCCCGCGAGCACGGCGCCGAGCACGTCGATGCGGGCGCGGCGACCGAGATCGTTCCGCAGTGAGAACAGGGCCAACGGGATCGCGATCACCGCGACGGGCACGTTGAGCCAGAAGATGGCCTGCCAGTTCCAGCCCTCCATCACCGCGCCGCCCACGAGCGGGCCGACCGCGACGCCGAGCCCGGAGACCCCGCCCCAGATGCCGATCGCGAGGGGTCGGCGTTCCGGGGCGACCCCGCCGGAGAGGAGTGCGAGCGAGAGGGGCATGACCCCGGCCGCGCCGAAGCCCTGCACTGCGCGCGCCGCGATGAGTTGCCCGGGGTCGGTGCTGAGGGCCGCGAGCACGGATCCGGCGCCGAAGACGGCGATGCCGAGGAGGAACACCGTGCGCCGTCCGAAGCGGTCGCCGAGCGCCGCCGCGACGAGGATCGTGCTGGCGAAGGCGAGCGTGTAGGCGTTCACGAACCACTGCAGCTGCTCGACGCTCGCTCCGAGATCGGCGTGGAGCGCCGGCAGGGCGTTGGTCATCACCAGGTTGTCGAGCGTCGCCATGAACATGGGGAGCGCGGTGGCGACGATGACGAGGCCGAACGGCCGTCGGGCGGGGGAATCTGTCATGGCGGTCTCCTGCTTGTAATCGAATGATTACTCGTGTCGAGGCGACTGTAGTAATCGACTGATAACATGTCAAGCGTGACTCCGACAGACGCCCCGAAGCCGCGGCTCAGCTCCGAAGAACGCCGCGCGCAGATCCTCGAAGCGGCGATCGCCGTGTTCGGCGCGAAGGGATACGTGGGCACGACCACCGACGACATCGCCCGTGCCGCATCCGTCTCGCAGCCGTACGTCGTGCGGCTCTTCGGCTCGAAGGAGCAGTTGTTCCTCGACGTGATCGACGAGGCCTTGGGGCTGCTGTTCGCGGCCTTCGACCGCGCCGCATCCGGGGACCCCGAGCTCCCCGTCGCGCAGCGGATGGGGCACGAGTACATCGGGCTGCTGGAAGTGCGCGGACTCCACCAGACGCTGTCGCATGCGTTCCTCCTCGGAGCGCACCCGGTGATCGGGCCCCGCGCCCGTGACGGCTTCGCGCGGGTATGGCAGTACCTGCGCGATCTCGGGATGGATGCCGAGCGCGCGCAGGAGTTCCTCGCGCAGGGGATGCTGCTGAACACCCTGATCGGGCTGCGGATGGCGGACGACTACGACCAGGACCCTCGGATCACCGATCTGTTCACGGCGTGCTTCCCGACCGAGAAGGCCACCGTCCTGCGGCTGGCCCCGCGGGTCGCCGAACCCTGGTGAGCACCGGCGCCGCTCGCTGATCGGCGCGGCGGCTAGGCTGGGAGGGTGAGCATGGAGATCGAGATCGGCCGCGCCAAGCGCGCCCGCCGCGCGTACACGTTCGACGACATCGCCGTCGTGCCGTCGCGGCGCACGCGCAATCCCGAGGACGTCTCGACCGGGTGGTCGATCGACGCCTTCGGCTTCGACATCCCGGTGCTCGGCGCCCCGATGGACTCGGTCGTCAGCCCGCGCACGGCGATCATGCTCGGTCAGCTCGGGGGTCTCGGCGTGCTCGACCTCGAGGGCCTGTGGACGCGGTACGACGACCCGGAGCCGCTGCTGGCCGAGATCGCGGCGCTCCCCGACGTCGACGCCACGCGGCGGATGCAGGAGCTCTACGCCGAGGCCATCAAGCCCGAGCTCGTGCGCGACCGGCTGGCCGAGATCCGCGCGGCGGGCGTCACGGTGGCGGGTTCGCTCACCCCGCAGCGCACCCAGGATCTGTACGAGACCGTCGTCGCCGCCGGCGTCGACCTGTTCGTGATCCGCGGCACCACCGTCTCGGCCGAGCACGTCTCCTCGGTCGCGGCACCCCTGAACCTCAAGAAGTTCATCTACGACCTCGATGTGCCGGTCATCGTCGGCGGCGCGGGCACCTACACGGCCGCCCTGCACCTGATGCGCACGGGAGCGGCGGGCGTGCTCGTCGGCTTCGGCGGGGGAGCGGCCTCGACGACCCGCGCGACCCTCGGCATCCATGCCCCGATGGCGACGGCCGTCGCCGACGTCGCCGGCGCGCGCCGCGACTACCTCGACGAGTCCGGCGGGCGCTACGTGCACGTGATCGCCGACGGCGGCGTGGGCACCTCGGGCGACCTCGTGAAGGCGCTCGCGATGGGCGCGGATGCGGTCATGCTCGGTGTGGCGCTCGCTCGCGCGACCGACGCCCCCGGGCACGGATTCCACTGGGGCCCCGAGGCACACCACACGAAGCTGCCGCGCGGGCGCCGCGTGAAGGTGGAGCAGGTCGCGTCGCTCGAGGAGATCCTCTACGGCCCGGCGCCCGTCGCCGACGGCACCGCCAACCTCATCGGCGCTCTCCGCAAGTCCATGGCCACGACCGGCTACTCCGACCTCAAGGAGTTCCAGCGCGTCGAGGTGGTCGTCGCGCCGTACGGCCGGTGACCCCACCCACGATTCCGGTGACCTCGGTGAGCGAGCAGGACGCCTCCGCATCCGTGCCGGAGGTCTTCGCGCCGACGCTGCGCGAAGTCATGCTGCGCCCGCGGTGGATCGCGATGCTTCTGCTGTGCCTGGTCGTGGCGGGCATCTTCGCGTGGCTCGGTCAGTGGCAGCTCGCCCGCGCCGTCGACACCGCTCCTCGCGAGGAGGGGGCCACCGAGCAGGTGATGCCGCTCGCGGATGTGGTCGCCCCGGGCTCGTATCTCACGGATCCGCTCGTCGGGCAGAAGGTGTCGTTCGCGGGCTCGTTCGTGCCCGGCGACTTCGTCGTGGTGTCGTCGCGATTCAACGACGGCGCCGAGGGTTACTGGGTGACCGGGCAGTTCCGCCTGGACGACTCCGTGCCGACCTCGATCGCGGTGGCCGTCGGCTGGTCGGCCTCGCGCGACGAGGCCGAGGCCGCCGCATCCGATCTCTCCGCGGGCGCGGATGGGACCGTGCAGCAGCTGACGGGGCGCATCATCGCCGACGAGGGGCCGGTGCTGCCGCCGCAGGCGGACCCCATGGATCTGACCCGCATGTCGCCCGCCGCGCTGCTCAGCCGGTGGGACGACGTCGACGGCGTCGCTATCTACCGCCAGTTCGTGGTGGCCGACGACCCGCAGGGCGGGCTGACCGACATCCATTCGCCGGCCCCGGATGCGGCCACCACGGTGAACTGGCTCAACATCTTCTACGCCGCCGAGTGGGTCATCTTCGCGGGCTTCGCGTTCTACCTCTGGTACCGCCTCGCCAAGGACGCGCGCGAGAAGGAGCTCGAGGAGCTCGAGGAGCGCGCCGGAGCCTGACCCGCTGCGGGGCGACGCCGGCTGATCCGGCGGGGGAGCCACGGGGAGCGCGGGTAGGATGGAGCCCATGCCCCAGCCGAAACTCGCGACGTTCCCCGCGATCCGGTCGGCGCTGCGGTTCTACCAGATCTGCTCGGTCATCACCGGTGTCGGCCTGCTGCTGCTCGTCGCCGAGATGATCCTCAAGTACACCCCGATCGCGGTCGAGGTCTTCGCGGGTGGATCGGGCGGATTCCTGTGGCTCGCGCCCGTCGTTCCCGGCCCCGAGGGCGAGCTGGTCTCCACCGGCGACGGCATCAACCTGTCGCTCGCGATCCTGATCATCCACGGCTGGTTCTACGTCGTGTACCTCTTCGCGTGCTTCCGGGTGTGGAGCCTCATGCGGTGGCCGTTCTGGCGGTTCCTGCTGTTGGCCGCCGGTGGTGTCGTCCCGTTCCTGTCGTTCGTCATGGAGGCGCTCGTCGCCCGTGACGTGAAGCACTACCTCGCCGTCCGAGAGGCCGGCGACGCCGTTCCCGCATCCGCCGCCGCAACAGAGAGTCCCCGGTGACCGAGCAGACCGAAACCTCCCAGCGTCCCGTCCTGGTCGTCGACTTCGGGGCGCAGTACGCCCAGTTGATCGCTCGCCGCGTCCGCGAGGCGGGCGTGTACAGCGAGATCGTGCCCCACACCGCCACGGCGGAGGAGATCGCGGCGAAGAGCCCGGTCGGCATCATCCTCTCCGGCGGTCCGTCCTCGGTCTACGAGCCCGGCGCGCCGAGTCTCGACGAGGGCGTGTTCGAACTGGGGGTGCCGACGCTCGGCATCTGCTACGGCTTCCAGGTCATGGCGAAGTCGCTCGGCGGCGAGGTCGCGAACACCGGCCTGCGCGAATACGGCGCGACGGATGCCACGATCATCACGGAGGGCACCCTCCTCGAGGGGCAGCCGGCCGAGCAGAACGTCTGGATGAGTCACGGCGATCAGGTCTCCCGGGCCCCCGAGGGCTTCGACGTGCTCGCCCGCACGGCGGCGACCCCGGTCGCGGCTTTCGCGAACGATGCGCGCCGCATGTACGGCGTGCAGTGGCATCCCGAGGTCAAGCACTCCGACCACGGCCAGGAGGTCATCGAGAACTTCCTGCACAAGGCGGCAGGACTCGACGCCGATTGGAACAGCGGCAACGTCATCGCCGAGCAGGTCGAGAAGATCCGCACCCAGATCGGCAGCGCCCGGGTCATCTCGGCGCTCTCCGGCGGCGTGGACTCCGCGGTCTCCACGGCCCTCGTGCACAAGGCGGTCGGCGACCAGCTGACCGCGATCTTCGTCGATCCCGGGCTGCTCCGGAAGGGCGAGCGCGAGCAGGTCGAGAACGACTACGTCGCCTCCACCGGCGTGCGCCTGATCACCGTCGACGCGCGTGAGCAGTTCCTCACGGCGCTCGCCGGCGTCAGCGACCCCGAGCAGAAGCGCAAGATCATCGGGCGCGAGTTCATCCGCTCGTTCGAAGCCGCCGAGCGCGAGCTCGTCGCCGAGGCGGCGGCGGACGGCGAACCCATCCGCTTCCTCGTGCAGGGCACGCTGTACCCGGATGTCGTCGAGTCCGGCGGCGGCGCGGGAACGGCGAACATCAAGAGCCACCACAACGTCGGCGGGCTTCCCGAGGACCTGCAGTTCGAGCTCGTCGAGCCGCTGCGCACCCTGTTCAAGGACGAGGTCCGCGCCATCGGCCGCGAGCTGGGTCTGCCGGAGGCGATCGTTGCGCGTCAGCCGTTTCCGGGCCCCGGTCTCGGCATCCGGATCGTCGGTGAGGTCACCGCTGACCGTCTCGAGATTCTGCGTGACGCCGACGCCATCGCCCGCGCCGAGCTGACCAAGGCCGGCCTCGACGGCGAGATCTGGCAGTGCCCGGTGGTGCTGCTCGCCGATGTGCGCTCGGTGGGTGTGCAGGGCGACGGCCGCACCTACGGTCACCCCATCGTGCTGCGTCCCGTCTCGAGCGAGGACGCCATGACGGCCGACTGGACGCGGCTGCCGTACGACGTGCTCTCGAAAATCTCCAACCGCATCACGAACGAGGTGCGCGACGTCAATCGGGTCGTGCTCGACGTCACGTCGAAGCCGCCGGGGACCATCGAGTGGGAGTGACGTCTCCCGCTCGCGTCGGGTGCTGACGGACGGATGAGGGCATGAGCGACCGATTCGTGCGGCCCACGGGCGTGAATGCGGTGGTCAACCGTGTCGTCGGGTTCCTCACGCGCGTCGGTCTGCCGCTCGCGGGCAGCCGGGTGCTCGCCGTGCGCGGGCGTACGAGCGGCGAGTGGCGCACGACCCCGGTCAATCCGCTCCGGGTGGGCGGCGCGCTCTACCTCGTCGCCCCGCGCGGTAACGCCCAGTGGGTGCGCAACATCCGGGTGTCGGGAGGCGGCGAGCTGCGCGCGGGCCGGCGGGTGACGGCGTTCCGTGCCGTCGAGGTCGCCGACGCCGACAAGACGCCCATCCTGCGCGCGTACCTGACGGCATGGGCGTGGGAGGTGGGCCGCTTCTTCGAGGGCGTCGATGCGTCGTCGCCCGATGCGCGTCTCGCCGAGATCGCCCCCGGGTTCCCGGTGTTCCGGATCGAACGCGTCGGGGCCTCGGCGAGGTCGGGTCGGTGACGGTGGGCGGGCTCCCGTCGTCGGGCGCGGCGTCGGAGAATCGCGCCACGGTCGGATCCTCCGGGCCGAATCCTCCGACGACGGCGCGATCTTCCGACGCTCGTGAGGCGTCGGCCTTCCCCGACGCGTGGTACCTCGTCCTGTCGAGCCGCCTCATCCCCGATCTCGACGGCGGATACACGGTCGCCACCCTGGCCCGCGCGCGGCAGCTCGCGGATGCGGGACGCGACGTGCTGCTGCTGACCGTCGATCCCGGCACGGCGGAGGACCACGCGGCGCACCGCGCCGAGTTCGTCCGCCGTGGGGCGATCCCGCGTCCGGAGCTGATGCGGAACCTCTTCGACGAGGCCGGGAGCAGCCGCGGCGGCGCCGCACCGTGGCTGCGTGAGGCTGCGCGGCCCGGGTCCCCCGACCCGGAGCTCGCCTCCCGAGCGATCCCGGATGCGGCGGGCCGCGTCGTCGTCGACCTTCCCGTGATCGCGGGCGACCCCGACTGGCACCTGTCGCGAGCCGCGGTCGTCGTGCGCGACGAGGACGAACGGACGGTGGGGGTGCTCGAGGGGTTCGGGGGTCTCTATCGGGCGTGGCTGGATGAGGTGGTCGCGGGACTCCGTCGCCGGGTCGACAGGCCCGTCGTGCTGATCTGCGAGTCCCGGCAGCTCGGCGAGCTGCTGGCGAACTGGCGGCCCGCGGGCGTCCGCATCGTGCACACCATCCACATCGCGCACCTTCTCCCGCCCTACACCGCGGACGCGCCGGTGAACACGCTGTGGGAGCGCTGGCTCGGGGTGGCGGATCGGTTCGACGCCGTGCTGTGGCCGACACCGCAGCAGCGGCGGGATGTCGAGGAGCGCTTCGGTACCCACCCCGGGTACGCGCTGGCCGCCAACGCGGCTCCGCGAGCGGTCGCGGCGCCCGTCGCGTCGACGGGACGCCGCATCGTCATGCTCAATCGCCTCGCCCCCGTCAAGCGCGTCGACCACGCGATCCGCGCCTGGACGCGGGTCGCGGCGACCGTGCCGGACGCGACGCTCGAGATCTGGGGTGACGGAGGGCTCCGCGGGGAGCTGCAGACGCTGATCGACGGGCTCGGGCTGTCGGCATCCGTCGTCCTCCGGGGTCGCAACGACGGCGGTCCGGTCATCTTCGACGGCGCCGTCGCGATGCTGCAATCCTCGGCGTACGAGGGGCAGGGCCTGGCGACCCTCGAGGCGCTGAGCCGGGGGTGCCCGGTGATCGCCTACGACGTGCCGTACGGTCCGCGTGATCAGCTCGATGCGGGTGCCGGGGTGCTCGTGCCGAGTGGTGACATCGAGGCGCTGGCCGACGCGATGATCCACGTGCTGACGGATGCGGAGGCCCGGCGCCGTATGGCGGAGGCGGCCCTCGTCACCGCGCGCCGCTTCTCGCCCGAGCGCTCCGCCGAGGCGCTGGCCGCCGGCATCCGTCTCGCCCTGCGCTGACCCTCGCGCCGCTCTGCGCTGAGCCTCGCGCCGCCCTGCGCGCCCCCGCTTTGCGCGCGCCGCTCCCGCCTCTGGCGCGCCTACCTGGGGGGTTCGCTCGTCGCAAAGGTGGGGTGTCGGCGGTGCGCACCACGGTGTTGCGACGAGCGAGGCGGGCGTGAGCTGCGGCGCTGCGGCGTCGCGGGCGCTGCGGCGTGCGCCCACCCGGTGGTTCGCTCGTCGCGAAGGTGGGGTGTTGGCGGTGCGCATCGCGGTGTTGCGACGAGTGAGGCGGGTGAGAGCTGCGGCGCTGCGGCGTGCGCCCACCCGGTGGTTCGCTCGTCGCGAAGGTGGGGTGTTGGCGGCGCGCACCGCCGCATTGCGACGAGCGAAGCGGGTGAGCTGCGGTGCTCCGGCGTGCGCCTGCCCGGGCGGTTCGCTCGTCGCGAAGGTGGGGTGTTGGCGGCGCGCACCGCCGCTTTGTGACGAGCGAAGCGGGGGAGAGTTCCGGTGGTTCACTCGTCGCGAAGGTGGGGTGTCGGCGGTGCGCATCGCGGTGTTGTGACGAGCGAAGCGGGGTGAGCTGTGGCGCTGCGGCGTGCGTCCACCCGGTGGTTCGCTCGTCGCGAAGGAGGGGTGTCGGCGGTGCGCATCGCGGTGTTGTGACGAGCGAAGCGAGGGAGGAGGAGCGCGCGACGACGAAGGGGCCGCCCGGAACGGGCGACCCCATCGTCGTGACCGCGCTAGTTGTTGCCGCGGAGGATCGCGAGGATGCGGAGGATCTCGAGGTAGAGCCACACCACGGTCACCATGATGCCGAAGCCGCCGAGCCAGCCGTACTTACGGGGGGCGCCGTTGCGCACACCCTGCTGGATCGAGTCGAAGTCGAGCACGAGCGAGTACGCCGCCATGATGACGACCAGCACGCCGATGATGAGGCCGAGCGGGATGCCGGCGACCTTCATGCTGTACAGACCGAAGGCGCCACCGGCGATCGGCACGTTGAACAGCATCAGGCCGATGTTGATGAGGCCGAACACCATGTAGCCGACCATCGCGATCAGGAAGATCTTCGTCGCCTTCTTCGACGCGCGAATCTTGCCGCTGGCGAAGAGGGCAAGGGTCACGCCGACGACGGCGAGGGTCGCAAGCGTCGCCTGGAGGACGATGCCCGGGTAGATGTACTCGAAGAACGAGGAGATCGCGCCGACGAAGAGGCCCTCGAACGCGGCATACGCGAAGATCAGCGCTGGGCGCACCTTCTTGCGCGAGGTGAAGATGATCACGAGCGAGAGCACGAAGCCCACGAGCGCGCCGATGAGCCACGGCGCGACCGACGGGGCGGAGTTCGGGTCGGTCGGGACGACGGTCGACATGGACCAGACCCAGCCGACGACCGCGCCGACGACCAGAACGGCGAACAGGCCGATCGTCTTGTAGACGGTGTCCTCGACGGTCATGCGTCCGGTCTCGGCGGCACCGGCGGGCGGGCCGGCATAGGCACCCTCGAGGCGGGCCTGCGCGGCGGTGTCGACGGCGGCGGGGGGCACGAGGCTCGCGGCGGACGAACCGCCGGGGTACGACTTGGCGGCGCGCGGGTCTTGGAACGCCGGGTTGCTGAACGCGGGGTTGGACGAAGCCATCGGCTCGATCACACTCCAGGTATCGGGTCACGGCACGGTGCCGTGAACCCACGATATCCGAGTAATTCCGCGGCAGAGAAGCCCCCCGCTGTGAGTGACCTTTGAGGGGCGGCAGCGGATGCTCCGGCCCGGGCCCGAGCGGGGTGCCGTGCCGTAACCTGGGCGCGATGCCTCCCCTCGTGATCGGCCACCGCGGCGCCCCCGGGTATCTCCCCGAGCACACCCGTTCCTCGTACGAACTGGCGATCGCGAGCGGGGTGGATGCGGTCGAGCCCGACGTCGTGCCGACGAAGGACGGCGTGCTCGTCATCCGGCACGAGAACGAGATCTCGGGGACGACGGATGTGGCGGCGCACCCCGAGTTTGCCGCCCGCCGCCGCACGAAGGAGCTCGAGGGTCACACCGTCACCGGCTGGTTCACCGAGGACTTCACCTGGGCGGAGCTGGCGACGCTCCGGTGCCGGGAGCGCCTGCCGAAGATCCGCACGACGAGCGCGGGTCACGACGACGAGGAGCCGATCCTGCGCCTCGTCGACCTGCTCACGATGCTGCGGACCGCGGGCCGCCCGGTCGGGATGGTGCTCGAGATCAAGCACGCCGCGTACTTCGCGGCGATCGGGCTCGACGTCGTGCCGATGATCGAGCGCGAGGTCGACGCATCCGGCTGGGATGCGGAGGCGCCGCTGATCGTCGAATCATTCGAGCCGACCGTGCTCGCGCAGCTGCAGGCGCGTGCATTCCCCGCGGCGTATATCCAGCTGGTCGAGGCGGACGGCGCACCCGCGGACCTCGTCGCCCGGGATGGCTCCGCCGCCGCCGGGTACCGCGACATGCTCACCCCGGAAGGGCTGGACGGGCTCGTGGGGCGCGTCGAC
>JAVBUN010000005.1:0-3498 GCA_031555335.1 Microbacterium sp. | reverse complement strand
CCGGCGTGCGCGCGGATATGGCCCTGCAGCTGGTCGGTCGCGCGGATCGCGTTCTCGCACGCCATCACCTGCAGCGGGGCGAGGGCCCCGTCGCGGGCGGCGAGGCCGGCGGCGATGAGCGGCGCGATGAACCTCAGGATGTTGGGTCCCACCGCGGTGGTCACGACATCCGCCGTCGCGATCTCGTCGATCACGGCCTGCGGGTCGGCGGCGCTGTTGAGCGCGCGGAAGCCCGTCACCTCGACATCGACCCCGCCGTCGCCCACCTCGTGGACCGTGTACGAGTCGACGGCGTTGATCGCGTCGACGAGACCGGCCGACACGTCGGAGAACACCACGTCGTATCCGCCCTCGTGGAGCAGCAGCCCGACGAAGCCCCGGCCGATGTTGCCGGCGCCGAAGTGGACGGCCTTCACTCGTTCACCGCCGCCAGCAGTGCATAGAGCTCCTCGGGCGTCGCCGCCGCCTTGAGACGGGCGACGTCGTCGTCGTCGGAGAACAGGATGGCGATCTGCGACAGGATGTCGAGGTGCTCGTCGCCCTTGCCGGCGATGCCGATCACGAACGTGACGTGCTCGCCGTTCCAGTCGACGCCACCGTCGTAGCGCACGACCGAGAGCGCGGAATCGAGGATCGCGTCCTTCGTCTCGTTGGTGCCGTGGGGGATCGCGAGCTCGTTGCCCATGTAGGTCGAGACGGTCTGCTCGCGCTGCAGCATCGCGTCGAAGTAGGCGCCGGTGACGGCTCCCACGGATTCGAGGATGTCGGCGGCCTCGCGGGTCGCGTCCACCTGGCTGACGCTGCCGCCGTGGATGCGCACCTGTCCGATGCTCAGAACTGCCATGGTGATTCCTTTCGGTTCTGCGGAGACCGGGAAACGGATGCGGGCCGTGCGAACGAGTCGACACGGCCCGCATCCGGCGGGGTCAGCCTCGCTGACCATCCTTCTGCTGATCGGCGACCAGGTCTACGACCTCGTCGTACTTCGGGGAGTTCATGAAGTTGTCGACCGACACGTGCACCGCGTTCGGTGCGGTGCCGCGGGCACGCTCGGTGAGCTGGTTCTGCGTGATGACCAGGTCCGCGCTGCCGTCGAGGTTCGCGATCGCCTTGTTGGTGACCGTGATGCCCTCGACACCCGCCTTCTTGAACTTGTTGCGCAGCACGCTCGCGCCCATCGCCGACGACCCCATGCCGGCGTCGCACGCGAACACGATGTTCGTGATCTCGCGCTCCGGCATGACTGCCGGCTCGATGCCCGCGCCCGCCGCGGTGGCGTCGCCGCCGCGCAGCCCCGAGAGGTGGTCGCTGGACTTGCCCTTGGCCGCCTCGGTCTGGGTGATCGCCGCGCCGAACGCGTCGTCGGTGGCGGCCATCGTCGCGAGGTCGCGCTTTCGCGAGGCCCGCAGGATGACGGCCGCGATGAGGAACGTGACGGCGGCCGACAGGACGACCGAGAGGATGACCGCGACGTACGCCCCCTGCGCGGTCTGCGCGAGGACCGCAAGGATGCTGCCGGGCGCGGCCGGCGCGCGGAGGGCCCCGCCGAGCAGCATGTTGGTCGTGACGCCCGTCATGCCGCCGCCGATGAGGGCGAGGATGAGGACGGGCTTCATGAGCGCGTAGGGGAAGTACACCTCGTGGATACCGCCGACGAACTGGATCAGCGCCGCGCCGGGAGCCGAGGCGCGCGCCGCGCCGATGCCGAAGAAGGTGAATGCGAGCAGCAGTCCGACGCCGGGGCCGGGGTTCGCCTCGAGCAGGAACAGGATCGACGACCCGCTGTCGGCGGACTGCTGCACCCCGAGCGGGGTGAGCACGCCGTGGTTGATGGCGTTGTTCAGGAAGAACACCTTCGCCGGCTCGATCAGGATGCTGGTCAGCGGCAGCAGGTTCAGTTCGACGAGCCAGTTGACCGCGTTGCTGAGCACCTGCATCAGACCGTTGACGAGCCACGCGATCGGGAAGAACCCGACGATCGCCATCACGAAGCCCCAGATGCCGGCCGAGAACATGTTGACGAGCATCTCGAAGCCGGCGCGGATCTTGCCGTCCCAGAGGCTGTCGAGCCACTTCATGGTGTACGCCGCGAGCGGCGCCATGATCATCGCGCCGATGAACATGTGCACCTGGCCGAGCTGGTTGTCGGCCGGCAGATCCGCGTTGATGTTCGCGATCAGCAGGTCGGAACCGGCGATCGCGCCCATCGTGGCGATCGCCGCCACGACGCCGCCGCGCACGCCGTAGACGATCGTGCCGCCCGTGTAGCCGATGAGGATCGGCAGCAGGTAGTGGATGAACGGCCCGACGATCGTCGCGAGGGACTCGTTCGGGGTGAACCCCGCGGCGATGAAGAACGCCGTGAAGATTCCCCACGCGATGAGCGCGGGGATGTTGGGCATGATCATGCCGGAGAGGAAGGTGCCGAATCGCTGAACGCCGACTCGTGCACCTCCCGCCTTGTTCGGCGTGACTGACGTCGTTGTCATTTCGCTGTGCTCCTTCTATTTCAGCGCGGCAGCGTCCCGTGCTGCGCTTCTGGCGGATGCCGCGTCGTTCGCGGCGAGGGCGGCCTCGGCGATGCGGCGGGCATCGTCGAGGGTGTATTCGAGCAGGGTGGCCCGGACGTCGGCGAGGGCGCTCGGCGCCATCGACAGCGTGGTGGCGCCGAGGCCGACGAGCACGACGGCGAGCAGCGGATCGGCCGCGGCCTCGCCGCAGATGCCCACGGGCTTGCCGAGATCCGCGCCGGCGCGGCCGGTGGTGCGGATGAGGCTCAGCACCGCCGGGTGCCACGGGTCCTGGAACGACGCGACCGATCCGAGCAGCCGGTCGGCGGCCAGGGTGTACTGCGTGAGGTCGTTCGTGCCGATGGAGGCGAAGTCCGCCTCCTTCAGCACGCGGTCGGCGAGCAGGGCGGAGGAGGGGACCTCGACCATGACTCCCGCGGTCTTGATGCCGTATTCGCGCGCGAGGGTGACGAAGTAGGTGGTCTCCTCGACGGTCGAGACCATCGGCGCCATGACCCAGAGGTCGGCGGCCTCGCCGCTCGCGCGGACGTCCGCATCCGCCTCTGCCAGCGCCGTCAGCTGCTCGCGCAGGATGTCCTCGGCGGCGCGGAGGGCCCGGAGGCCCCGGAGACCGAGCGCGGGGTTCTCCTCGTGCGCGTCGTTGAGGAACGCCAGGGGCTTGTCGGCGCCGGCGTCAAGCGCGCGGACGACGACCTTCTTGCCGCGGAACGCCTCGAGCAGCTGGCGGTACGACTCCCGCTGCTGTGCGACGGTCGGCGCGTTGGTGGAGCTGAGGAAGAGGAACTCGGTGCGGAACAGGCCCACACCTTCGGCGCCGAGCTCGACCGCTTCGGCCGCGCCCTCGGGCTTGCCGAGGTTCGCGAGCAGCGGCACGGCGGTGCCGTCGGCGAGGGCGCCCGCGGTGATCGGGGCGGATGCGGCGTTCGCGCGCGCGTCGGCACGGTTGCGGGCGCGCTGCCGGTCGTCC
>JAVBUN010000016.1:0-8689 GCA_031555335.1 Microbacterium sp. | reverse complement strand
CGTCTCGGCGGCGGGCGTCTCGGTCTCGGCGGCGGGCGCCTCGGCCTTGGGCTTGCGGGTGCGACGCGGGGACTTGCGCTCGACGGGCGCCTCGGCGGCGGCCTCGTCGGATGCGGCGACCTCGGCCGGCGCCGTCTCGGCGGCGGGCGCGACATCGGCGTCAGCGGCCGGAGCCGCATCGGCGGCCGCCGCTTCTGCCGCGGCCTTCTCGGCGACGTCCGCGCTCTTCGCGCGGCGCGGTGCCCGCTTGCGCGGGGCCTTCACGGGCGCTTCGGCGGCGGGCGCCTGGCCCTCCTCCACCGTCTCGACGCTGGCGATCGCGTCGGCGGTCGCTGCGGCGGCGCGGTCCGCGTTCACGTCGGCGGCAGCATCCTGCGCCTCAGCGGGGTTCTGCACCGACGCGTCGTCGGCGTTCGGCTCGGTGGTCTGGATCTCGGAGATGGACTCCACGAGTACTCCCTTGTGACAGTCGATGCACGTGACCCTGGAAGGACATCCGACAGGAAGACGTCCGCCTGCGTCCGACGCTCACTCGGAGCTGTCCACGACCAGGTCACGAGGACACGGTCACGGGACGGATTCAGGGGATCACGCGGTGGTTTCGCAGATTGCGACGGAGGCCAGATACACGCTGGTTACGTGGCACCCTCCGCGTTGTCCCTCACTGTACCACCCTTGAAGTCGACGGCGAGCATGAGGGCTTCCCACGGAGTGTCCGCGTGCGAGGCGACCAGTTGCGCCGCCTCGAGGCGGCGTCCGGGGCCGTCCGCGAGCACCAGGACGCTGGGCCCGGCGCCCGAGACGACGGCGGCGAAGCCGGCCCGGCGCAGCGCCTGCACGAGACGGTCGGTCTCGGGCATGGCGGCCGCACGATAGCTCTGGTGAAGCTTGTCCTCGGTCGCCGCCATGAGCAGTTCCGGGCTCTGCGTGAGCGCCGCGATGAGCAGCGCCGAGCGCGACACGTTGAACACCGCATCCTCGCGCGAGAACTGGTCGGGCTGCAGGCCGCGAGCGACCGAGGTCGACATCGTGAACTCCGGCACGAAGACGATCGGCGAGACGCCGCGGTGCACGAGCAGCTTCTTGTGCTGCGGGCCGTTCTCGTCGACCCAGGCGATCGTGAGACCGCCGAACAGGGCCGGCGCGACGTTGTCGGGGTGCCCCTCGAGTTCCGTGGCGAGCCGGAGCAGCGTGTCGGGGCCGAGGTCGATCTCGCCCTCGAGCAGCCCCTTCGCCGCGAGCAGGCCCGAGACGACGGCGGCGCCGGAGGAGCCCATCCCCCGCCCGTGCGGGATGACGTTCTTGGCCCGCAGGGCGAGTCCCGGCATCGGACGACCGACCGACGCGAAGGCGTGCGCGATCGCCCGCACCACCAGGTGGGTGGCATCGCGGGGCACCTGATCCGCGCCCGCCCCCTCGACCTCGATCTCGAGGCGGCCGTCCTCCAGGGCGGTCACGTCGAGCTCGTCGTACACGCTCAGGGCGAGGCCCAGCGTGTCGAATCCCGGGCCGAGGTTGGCGCTCGTCGCGGGGACCCGCACCGAGACGCTGCGGCCCAGGAGGGTGGTCACGCCCCGGCCTCCGGGGCGAGGTCGAGCACCGACGCGACCTCGGACACCTCGGCGTCGACGACCGTCGGGCGCACATCCGTGCCGTCGGGGTTGCGCAGTACCCACTGCGGGTCCTTCAGGCCGTGGCCGGTGACCGTCAGCACGACGCGCGCACCGGCGGGCAGGAGGCCCGCCTCGGCACGGTCGAGGAGCCCGGCGACCGAAATGGCGGACGCCGGCTCGACGAAGACGCCGACCTGATCGGCGAGCAGCTTCTGGGCGGCGAGGATGCGGTCGTCCTCGATCGCGCCGAACCAGCCGTCGGTCGCGTCGCGCGCTTCGAGGGCGAGCTGCCAGGAGGCTGGGTTGCCGATGCGGATGGCGCTGGCCACCGTCTCCGGGTTCTTCACGACTTCGCCGCGCACGAGCGGGGCGGAGCCGGCGGCCTGGAAGCCGAACATGCGCGGCACGCGCGTCGAGACCCCGCGGTCGGCCTCTTCCCGGTAGCCCCGGGTGTAGGCGGTGTAGTTGCCGGCGTTGCCGACCGGGATGAAATGGAAGTCCGGGGCGTCGCCGAGCTGCTCCACGATCTCGTACGCGGCCGTCTTCTGGCCGTCGATGCGGTCGGGGTTCACCGAGTTCACGAGGTGGACCGGGTAGTGGTCGGCGAGTTCACGCGCGATCTCGAGGCAGTCGTCGAAGTTGCCGCGGATCTGGATGAGCTTGCCGCCGTGCGCCACGGCCTGGCTGAGCTTGCCCATGGCGATCTTGCCCTCGGGCACGAGGACGGCGGCCGTGATGCCGGCGTGCGCGGCGTACGCTGCGGCCGACGCGGACGTGTTGCCGGTCGACGCGCAGATGACCGCCTTCGCGCCGTGCTCGACGGCACGCGACAGCGCGACGGTCATGCCGCGGTCCTTGAAGGAGCCGGTGGGGTTCATCCCCTCGAACTTCACCCAGACGTCGGCGCCGGTGCGCTGCGAGAGGGCGGGCGCCGGGATGAGCGGGGTGCCGCCCTCGCCGAGGGTGACGACCGTCGAGGCCTCGGTGACACCGAGACGGTCGGCGTATTCGCGGAGGACTCCGCGCCAGACGTGTGCCATGTCAGTTCCCTTCCACGCGGAGGACGGAGACGACCCGTTCGACGACGCCGCTCACGGCGAGTCGTTCGACGGTGTCGCTGAGGTCCTGCTCGCGTGCCTTGTGCGTTCCGATGACCAGTCGCGCACGCGCCCCGGTCTCCCCGTCATCGGCGATGACGGTCTGCTCCACGGTCGCGATCGAGACGCGACCCTCGCTCAGGATCGTCGCGACGGTCGCGAGGACCCCCGGCCGATCGTCGACCTCGAGCGTGATCTGGTACTGGGTGACCGCGTGCCCGATCTCGAGCACGGGCAGGTTGGCGCGGGTAGACTCCCCGACCCCGACGCCGCCCGCGATGTGACGGCGCGCCGCCGACACCACGTCGCCGAGCACGGCGGAGGCGGTCTGCACGCCCCCCGCGCCGGCGCCGTAGAACATCAGGCTCCCGGCGGCCTCTGCCTCGACGAACACGGCGTTGTTCGCGCCGTGCACGCTCGCGAGCGGATGCGTCCGAGGCACGAGTGCGGGGTACACGCGCACCGAGATCGCCTCGCCCGTGGGCGATTCGTGGCCGACCAGCCGCTCGCAGACCGCGAGCAGCTTGATGACGTAGCCCGCGCGCCGCGCGTCCTCGACCATCTGCGCGGTGATCTGCGTGATCCCCTCGCGGTGGACCGCGTCGAGGGGGACCGCCGTGTGGAAGGCGAGCGATGCGAGGATCGCCGCCTTCTGCGCGGCGTCGTAGCCCTCGACATCCGCGGTCGGATCCGCCTCGGCGTACCCGAGCGCCTGCGCCTCTGCGAGCACGTCGCCGAACGCCGCGCCCTCGGTGTCCATCCGGTCGAGGATGTAGTTGGTGGTGCCGTTGACGATTCCCATGATCCGCTGCACCCGGTCGCCGGCGAGCGAGTCGCGCAGCGGTCGGATGATCGGGATGGCGCCGGCGACGGCCGCCTCGTAGTACACCTGCGCACCGACCTGGTCGGCGGCGTCGAACAGCTCCGGACCGTGGGTGGCGAGGAGCGCCTTGTTGGCGGTCACGACGTCGGCGCCGGAATTGATCGCCTGCAGCAGGTACGTGCGCGCCGGCTCGATGCCCCCGGTCAACTCGATCACGATGTCCGCGCCCACGATGAGCGATTCCGCATCCGTCGTCAGGAGGTCCTTCGGCAGCGGGGTGTCGCGCGGGGCGTCGACGTCGCGCACGACGATGCCCGCGAGCTCGAGACTCGCGCCAGCCCGATCGGCGAGCTCGTCGCCGTGCTCGAGCAGGAGCGCGGCGACCTGGGAGCCGACGGCGCCGGCGCCGAGCAGCGCGACACGCAGATGGCGGTAGTCGATCATGCCTCACCTTTCGTGGCGGACGGGACGCCGGCGTCGCGGGCGAGAAGGTCCTCGACCGTCTCGCCGCGGACGATGATCCGGGCCCGTCCCTCGCGCACCGCGACCACGGCGGGCCTCGGTGCGTAGTTGTAGTTGCTGGAGAGCGAGAAGCAGTACGCGCCGGTGGCGGGGACCGCGAGCAGGTCGCCCGGCGCGACGTCGCCCGGCAGATACTCCGCGTCCACCACGATGTCGCCGGACTCGCAGTGGGAGCCGACGACGCGGGCGAGGGCGGGCGGGGCGTCGCTCGTGCGCGATGCGACCCGGGCCGAGTACTGCGCGCCGTAGAGCGCGGGGCGGGCGTTGTCGCTCATGCCGCCGTCGACGCTCACGTAGGTGCGCACGACGCCGGCGTCGAGCGCGACCGGCTTGACCGTGCCGACCTCGTACAGGGTGACGCCGGCGGGACCCACGATCGACCGACCGGGCTCGAATGCCAGGGCGGGCAGGGGCACGCCGTGCGCGGCGCAGGCGGCGGCGACCGCATCCACGATCCGATCCGCGAGGTCCCCGACGTCGGCGGGTTCATCGACGCGCGTGTAGGCGATGCCGAAGCCTCCGCCGAGGTTCATGACCGGAAGCTCACCGCCGGCACGGAGGTCGGCGTGCAGCGCCACGAGACGCTCGGCGGATGCGGCGAATCCGTCGGCGCCGAAGATCTGCGATCCGATGTGGCAGTGCAGGCCGAGGAGCTCGAGCCCCGGGATCGCGCGGATCCGCTCGGCGGCGGCGACGGCCGCATCCGGCGAGAAACCGAACTTCTGGTCCTCGTGGGCGGTCGCGAGGAAATCGTGCGTCTCGGCATGGATGCCGGTGTTCACCCGGATGAGGACCGGCTGCGGCGTGGCGCGACCGGCCGTGATCTCGGCGAGACGCGCAACCTCGTCGAGGCTGTCGACGATGATCGACCCGATGCCGATCTCGACGGCCCGACGCAGCGCCGCAGCGGACTTGTTGTTGCCGTGATAGCCGAGCCGCGCGGGCTCCGCACCGCCGGCCAGCGCGACGGCGAGTTCGCCGGGGCTCGCGACGTCGACGTTCAGCCCCTCCTCGGTGACCCACCGCACGATCTCGGTGGACAGGAACGCCTTGCCCGCGTAGTAGACGCGGGCCGCGCCGCCGTGACGCGCGGCGGCGGCACGGAACGCCGCCAGAGTGCGGCGCGCTCGGGCGCGCACCTCGTCCTCGTCGAGCACGTAGAGCGGGGTGCCGAAGCGCTCGGCGAGCTCGCCGACGCCCACGCCGGCGACTTCGAGCGCGCCGTCCGCCGTGCGTCTGGCGGACGCCGGCCATACGTCGTCGGCCAGATCGTTCGCGTCGGCGGGCACCGTGAGCCACTCCGGCACAGCGGGCCGGGACATCGAAGCGGACACGAGGGAACCCAATCGGTGGTGGCTGCAGGGCGGCGATCGGGTCGGGCCGAGGGCCCCCACGACACGCCGACGCGGTGACACCGAGTCTAGGGCACGGCCCATGCCGCACCCGCCATGCGTCGGGGTGGTGCGGCGGTGCGGCGCGGCGGTGCGGTGCGGCGCGGCGGTGCGGTGCGGCGCGCCGGCGTGCTCAGGCGTGGAGGGTGGACCCGTCGGCGATCGCCATCATCCGCTCGGGCGCCGCCAGCGGCGCGAACCCGTACGCGGCGTACAGCCCGTGCGCATCGGCCGTCGCGAGGAGCGTGCGGCGCAGCCCGAGCGGGGCGAGGTGCCCGGTCACACCGCGCACGAGCATCTTGCCGAGGCCCTGACCGCGCTCGCCCGCATCCACGAACACGTCGCACAGCCACGCGAAGGTCACGCCGTCCGTGACCACGCGCGCGTACGCGACCTGCGCGCCGGTCTCGGTGCGGTAGACCCCGAAGTTGCGCGAGGCGTCGATCGCCGCATCCTGGGTCGCACGCGACCGGCCCTGCGCCCAGTACGACTCCTCGCTCAGCCACCGGTGCACGCGTTCGCGATCGATGAGGTCCGGGTCGCTCGAGAAGTGGAAGTCGCTCACGCGGCCACCCTATGCGCGTGCACGGCTCCCCCGTCCGGGCCGATCCCCGCTCCGTGGCCCGCTCGCCCGGCCCCGCTTTCGGGTTCGGGTCTCGATCGCGCCCCGAACACCGCATCCGACACGGGATGCGGGACGCTCAGGCGCAGGACCCCTTCGCGAGCTGGGCGCTGTCGGTCAGCAGGTCGGGGCTGATGTCGAAGTCGGCGACCAGCACGTCGCCGTCGACGGCGATCGCGCGAAGCGGGATGCCGGCCGGCAGCTCGTCCGCGATGCACACGCGCCACCCCTGCAGCACGGTGTCCGCGAGGCCGCCGAAGCGTTGGCGCAGTCCGTCCGCGGTGATGTCGGCGCCTCCGAGCTGCAGCGCGGCGGGCGTGAGCACGAGGTCCCCGTCCGCGGCGGACGGCGTCAACGCCAGCGCGAGCGGGATCGCCGCACCGAACAGCGACAGCTCCGTCGAGGCCGTGACGTTCGGCTCGGCGATGCCGACGGTCTGCGCGGGGAAGCCCTCCACCGTGGCGAGCAGCGCCTGCAACTGCGGGGTGTCGAGTGCGACGCGCGCGTTGCCGGCGCCGATGGTGAACGGCGGACGGATGGCGAGGTCCCGCAGGTCGACCTCGACGTCACCCGTGACCCCGCCGAGCGTCACGTCGTCGGAAGCGAGGCGCACCTCTCCCACGTTCCCGCCGAGCAGGCTCAGCAGCAGCGACGGGTCGCCGATCTCGATGTCGACCGGGTGATCGGCCGGCAGGTCGAGCCGGGACACGATCTGCTGCCGCACAGTCTTGGTCACGAGATCGCGCGCCACCCACTCCCCCGCGAAGAACGCGGCGACGATGAGCGCCAGCACGACGGCCACGGCGACGAGCCACGGCCAGACCCGCCGACGACGCCGCGGCGCCGCATCCGCCTGCTGCCACTCCTCCGGGAACGGCACGGTCGGCTGGGTGTCGGCGCTCATCGCGTGGTCACATCCGCTCGGGGGCGCTGACGCCCAGCAGGTCGAGTCCGTTGCGCAGCACCTGGCCGGTGGCGTCGTTCAGCCACAGCCGCGTGCGGTGCAGGTCGGTGGCCGGCTCGTCGCCGAGCGGGATGACACGGCAGTTGTCGTACCACCGGTGGTACAGCCCGGCGAGCTCCTCGAGATAGCGCGCGATGCGGTGGGGCTCGCGCACCTCGGCGGCGAACGCGACCAGCCGCGGGAACTCCTGCAGCGCACCGAGAAGGGCCGATTCGGTCTCGTGCGTGAGCAGCTCCGGCGCGAACGCCGAACGATCGATGCCGGATGCGGAGGCGTTCCGGGCCACGTTGTGGGTGCGGGCGTGCGCGTACTGCACGTAGAACACCGGGTTGTCGTTCGTGCGCTTCTGCAGGATCTCGGGATCGAGCGTCAGCGGGGAGTCCGCGGGGTAACGCGCGAGGGAGTAGCGCAGGGCGTCCGTCCCGAGCCACTCGCGCAGGTCGTCGAGCTCGATGATGTTGCCCGCCCGCTTGCTCAGCCGCGCACCGTTGATCGACACGAGCTGCCCGATGAGCACCTCGATGTCCTTGTCGGGGTCGTCTCCCGCCGCGCCGGCGAGCGCCTTCAGCCGGTGCACGTAGCCGTGGTGATCGGCACCCAGGAGGTAGATCTTGTGCGCGTAGCCGCGGTCGCCTTTGTTGAGGTAGTAGGCCGCATCCGCCGCGAAGTAGGTGTACTCGCCGTTGGAGCGTCGGATGACGCGATCCTTGTCGTCGCCGAAATCGGTCGTGCGCACCCACACGGCGTCGTCCTGGTCGAAGACGTGACCCTGCACGCGCAGGCGGTCGACGGCCTCGTCGACGAGGCTCGGCGCGCCGTCCACGTGGGCGTGCAGCACCCGCTCCGAGAACCACTCGTCGAAGTGCACATTGAACTGCGAGAGGGATGCCTGGATGTCGCCGAGCTGCAGGCGGTAAGCGAGCTCACGTACCTCGTGCAGCTTCTCGTCGCCCTCCAGGGCGTCGAGGCTGGGCAGCTCGGCGCGCACGCGGGCGGCGAGTTCTTGGATGTACGAGCCGGCGTAGCCGTCCTCCGGCCCCGGCACGCCCTCGACCGCCGCGAGCACCGACCGGCCGAAGCGATCCATCTGCGCACCGGCGTCGTTGATGTAGAACTCGCGCACGAGCGTCGCCCCGGAGGCGAGCAGCAGACGGGCGATCGCGTCGCCGAGAGCCGCCCAGCGGGTGTGGCCGATGTGGAGCGGACCGGTGGGGTTGGCGCTCACGAACTCGAGGTTGATCGAGTTGCCGCGCTGCGTCGTGTTCGCGCCGAATGCGGCGCCGGCCTCGACGATGACCTTCGCGAGAGCGCCGGCGGCGGCCGCATCCAGCCGGATGTTGATGAACCCGGGTCCGGCGACCTCGACCGCGGCGATGCCGGGGACCTCAGCCAGGGGCCCGACGAGCTCGGCCGCGAACTCCCGCGGGTTCGTGCCCACGGCCTTGGCGAGCTTCAGGGCGATGTTCGACGACCAGTCGCCGTGGTCGCGGTTCTTGGGGCGCTCGAGCACGACGTCGGCGACCGTCAGGTCCGCGGCCGCACCGGCGCGTCGGGCCTCGGCGGCCGCGCGCACGACGAGGAGCAGGGCGGCGGAGAGCTGTTCGGGATCCATAGCCTCCCCATCCTACGGTCGCGCCCCGCCCCTCTCCCGCGTACC
>JAVBUN010000008.1:0-5716 GCA_031555335.1 Microbacterium sp. | reverse complement strand
CCACGGGCAGGGCAGGGATCACCGAGTAGACCTCGGCGGCCGGCAGCGCGGCGAGGTCGTACGCGGCGGCATCCGCGGGCGGTCCGCTCTCCGTCGGGGTCGGCGACGGCGAGGGGACGGCCGGCGCCGGGACGCTCGGGGCCGGCGGCGCCGCGGCCGGTTCCGGCGCACGGCTCGTGCCGATGACGACCACGAGCACGATCGCCGCCACGACGAGCACGGCAGCGGCGACGACGAGGGGCACCCAGCGGGGTCGAGCGGAGGCGGCGGGCATGCGTCAATGGTCGCCCGCGCGCGACCGTCGCGCAAACGCAGCGGTCCCCGGCGTCGGCGGACGCGAGAACAGGTCGACGAGGGTCGCTCCCACCGCGGCCAACGCGTAGACGGCGAGGTCCCGGGGATCGAACGCGGTGCCGAGCACCAGCACCAGCGGAGGCACCCCGGCGGCCCAGGCGACGGGCAGTCCTGTCAGCTGGAAGAGCTCCACTCCCCCGCACCAGAGCAGGGCGAGCGCGCCCGTCATCGCCGGATGCAGCCGCGGCCACGCCGCGACGAGGATCACGTAGACGAGCAGCGCATAGAGCAGATCGCCCGCCACATCCGTCGCCGCCGTGTCGGGCGCCAGCACGTGGATGCCGAGACCGCCCGCGATCAGCACGCCGGCCGAGACGAGCGCCCCGCTGCGGCGCCGCGGGAGGCTCACCAGTGCGGGTGGACGTCCGCGCGCAGCCGACGGTCGTAGACGTCGCGAACGGCCTCGTCGAATCCCCGCAACGCATCCGGATCGGCACCGAGCAGCGCGGCAGCATCCGCGTTGGCCCGTGCCTGGGCCGGATTGCGGGCACCCGGGATCACACTCGTCACACCCGCCTGCCCGGCGATCCACGCGAGACTCGCCGCGGCGAGCGAGACCCCGGCGGGCAGCACGGCCGCGAGCTCGGCTGCCGCCGCGACACCCGACTCGAAGTCCACACCCGAGAACGTCTCGCCACGGTCGAAGGCCTCGCCGTGACGATTGAACGTGCGGTGATCGTCGGCGGCGAACGTCGTCGAGCTCGTGTAGCGCCCCGAGAGCAGCCCGGAAGCCAGTGGCACGCGCGCGAAGATCGCGACTCCCGCCGCGGCGGCAGCCGGCAGCACCTCGTCGAGCGGCTTCAGCCGGAACGGGTTCACGATGATCTGCACATTGCTGACGTTCGGCCGCGCGATGGCAGCGAGCGCCTGCGCGCAGGTCTCCACCGACACGCCGTAGGCGGCGATCGCCCCCTCCGAGACGAGGGTGTCGAGGTCGTCGAACACGCGGTCGCTCTCGATGACGGCGGTGGGCGGGCAGTGCAGCTGCACGAGGTCGAGGGTGTCGACGCCGAGGTTGCGGCGGGAGCGGTCGGTCCAGGCCCGGAAGTTCGCGGCCGTGTAGTTCGACGGCTGCTGCTCGGCGCGACGCCCCATCTTGGTGGCGACGGTGATGCTGTGGCCGGGGCGGGCGGCGAGGAACCGGCCGATGGTCTGCTCGCTGCGGCCGTCGCCGTAGACGTCCGCGGTGTCGAACAGGGTCACGCCGGCCTCGGCGGATGCGGCGAGCACCGCGAGGGCGTCCGCGTCCTCGACCGCGCCCCAGTCGGCGCCGAGCTGCCAGGTGCCCAGACCGATCGCCGAGACGTCGCGGCCGGTGGATCCGAGGGTGCGGGTCAGCATGGGGCTCCTGTCGTCGGGTGACCGGCTCAGCCTAGACCGCCGGTCGCCGACGCCGGAGCGCGGCCGACACGATGGCGACCAGCGTGCCGATCGCGACGCCGATGACGGTGTCGATCACGCGGTCCCGCAGCAGCAGCGTCGGGTCGGCGGGCACCGCGAGTTCGACCATGAGCAGCGCGAGCGGTGTGATGAAGATCATGGCGATGCCGTAGTTGCGTCCGACGAACAGCTCCGCGCCCGCCTGCAGAAGCACGGCGACCGCGATGGTCGCCAGGGCGGGCAGCGGGAGGACGAGCAGCCCGGCGGCGATCAGCACGCCGAGCACCGTGCCGCCCAACCGCTGCAGGCCGCGGACGAGACGGGCCGTGACGTGCGCTCCGCCGAGCGCGGCGACCGCTCCCACCATCGCCCAGTACCAGTGGGTGCCCACCAAGAGCACCCCTACGACTCCCGCCACGAGGGTCCCGGTGCCCACCGTCACGGCCATCTCCCACGCGACCGCGCCGACCGGGACGGGACGGCGGACGGGGATCCGGTGCAGTCCCCCGCGTGCCGCCGCGATCACGACGGTGAGCGCCACCGCGAACGCCGCGCTCGGCACGCCGACCAGCAGCACGTCGCCGAGCGTGCCCGCCGTCGCCGGCAGGGTCGCGCACGTGCCGGCGGCGAAGACGGCGAATAGTCCGCCCGGCGGGTGCCAGCGCCACGCGTAGGCGATGAGGGTGACCCCCGCGGCGACGATCGCGACCACGACAACGCGGACGATGGCCGGAGCGCCGGCCGCCGCGACGCCGGTGCCGATCAGCATCGCGGTGATCTGGATCGCGCCGGCGGCCAGCTGCATCCGGATGCGGTCCGGGTACGCATCGTGGCGGCCGTACAGCGCGGCGAAGGCCCCGAAGCTCGCATAGACGCTGAGGTCGAGTCGGCCCAGGGCCCACAGCACGAGGAGCGGTACGGCCACGCTGATCGCGGCGCGGAGCGCCACCCGGTGATCGCCGCTGCGAGGACCGACGCGGATGAGGCCGGCCCACACCCCTCCCGCCGCGTTCGTCACCCTTCCAGGGTACGAGCCCGGCGGCACCGCGCGGTCGCCGTCACCGCCGCAGCTGCGCGCGCACCGCGTCGATCGTGGCGAGAATCGACACCGTCTCGTCGAGGGGATGCAGCGGCGACTCCGTGCGGCCCTCACCGACGTAGCGCGCGAAGGCCGTCGCCTCCCACGACAGCGCGGCGAACGACTCGACACCGGTGGGGTCCGACCACGCCATCGACGCACCGAAGATCTCGGCCTCGTACAGCCGGAAGGTCGTCGGCGTGAAGAAGAACGGATCCAGCTCGATGCGCGCCTCGGTGCCCGAGACGGATGCGGTGTTCGGCGTATGCGTGAGGATCGATGTCGTGATCGTGGACCGGGCGACGCCGTCGTGGGTGAGGACGATCGACGAGGAGGCATCGACGCCCGATTCGGTCATCGCCCCGACCGCGACGATCTCCCGGGGCGCGCCGAGCACCATCGAGTCGAACTGGATCGGGTAGATGCCGATGTCGAGCAGTGCGCCGCCGCCCAGTTCCGGCTTGTGGAGCCGGTGGTTCGGGTAGTCGGGGATCGCCTGGCCGTGGTCGGCCACGACCGAGTGGACCTCGCCGAGCACGCCGTCGGCGAGGAGGGTGCGGATGACCGATGCCTGCGGCAGATATCGGCTCCACATGGCCTCCATCAGCAGGACGCCGGCCGCGCGAGCCGCCTCGACGAGGATGCGCGCCTCGCCCGCGTCGAGTGCCAGCGGCTTCTCGATGAGGACGTGCTTGCCGGCGGCGATCGCCGCCAGCCCGACCTCGAGGTGCGCGCTCTGCGGCGTCGCCACGTACACCGCGTCGATGTCGGGACGGGACACCAGCTGCTCGACCGAATCGAGGGCGAGCTCGATCCCCTGCTCGGCGGCGAAAGCGGCC
This sequence comes from Microbacterium sp., assembly GCA_031555335.1. Taxonomy (GTDB): domain Bacteria; phylum Actinomycetota; class Actinomycetes; order Actinomycetales; family Microbacteriaceae; genus Microbacterium. The sequence goes on along the minus strand of JAVBUN010000008.1, from coordinate 2,065 downwards.
GCGCGACTCATCGACCGCGCGGCGACCGCGACGATGCGCTGCGCCGTGTGGTCGCGAACGGCCGGCACGAACTCCTTCGCGATCCAGCCGACGCCGACGACCCCCCATCGCAGCGGGGGCTCGCCGGTTCCGGGCAGGAAGAGCTCGGGCTCGGGGAAGTGTGCGGGAAGCATTGATCAGACCTCGACGACGCGGGCGGCGGCCGGGGCCTCCGACTCGGAATGGGACAGGGGGCTCGGCATCCGCACGACCTTCGAGCGGAAGAACAGGAGGAACATGAGCGCGGCGACGCCGGTGAGCACGGCGGTGAGGTACCACATGGGGTTCCACGCGGAGAGCTCCGTCGACGTGCCGACGAACGTGTTGTACAGCTCGCCCGCCACGAACGCGCCGATCGCGTTTCCGACGCCGAGGCTGAGGAAGACGAAGAGCGACTGCGCCTGCGCACGCGCCTCGATGCGGGTGACGTCGTCGACGTACATGAACGCGGTCATGAGGAAGAAGTCGTTGCAGACGCCGTGGAGGGCGATCACGAGGATCGCGAGGGGCACGTTCCCCTCCGTCATGCTCAGCAGCAGCGCGGCGCGCACGACCCAGGCGACGAGTCCGACGAACAGCACCCACTTGATGGAGAAGCGCCGCAGGATGAGCGGCACGAGCAGCAGACACAGCACCTCGGAGGCTTGGCCGATCGTCATGAAGGAAGCGACGTTGGGGACTCCCGCCGCATCCAGGTACGTCGACCCGTACGAGTTGTAGATCGAGATGGGGACGCAGGTCAGCAGGACCGCGATCACCAGGATGATGAAGCTGCGGTTGCGGAAGAGGTGGAATGCGCCGGCCCCGACCACGTCGGCCCAGGCGAAGGCCGCGCCGCGAGCGGGCGCGGGGGTCTTCGGCAGCGTCAAGGAGTACGCCGCGAGGATGAAGGACATCACGGCGGCGATGAGGAAGATGGATGTGCTCGCCGACAGACCCGACTGTCCGATCACGAGCCCCATCACGATCCATCCGCCCGTGCCGAACGCGCGGATGTACGCGAAGGAGTTCGACTTCTCCGGGATGTGGGTGAAGGCGATGTTGTTCGTCATCGCGATCGTCGGCTGGAAGAACAGCATGTACACGAACAGGGCGACGAGCAGGATCCCGGCGTTGCCGGCGTCGATGATCGGCGTCAGGGCGAGCAGGATGCATCCGCCGACCGCGTGCAGCAGGGCGAGCACTTTCTGGGACGAGAAGAACCGGTCCGCGATCGCGCCGGTGATCAGCGGGGAGATGATCGCGGCGATCGCGGCGAGCGAGAACGCGAGGCCGACGATCGAACCGAGTCCGTTCGACACGAGCACGAGGCCGACGGTGGCCCACCAGGAGCCGTAGGTCATGTATTGCAGGAGCATCATGGCAGAGAGCCGCGCGAAGGTCGGACGGCTGAGACGCGGTGCGGCTGACGATGATGTCATGGGCTTCTCCCTCGAAGCGGTGGGTGCAGGGGCGATGCGGATGTGGCGGATCGGACGGGGTGGGGCCGTGCCCCCGGCTCGCCGGCCGGGGGCACGCGCGGACTCAGAGGCGGGCGATGCGGGCGTTGCGCCAGCGACAGGCGGCGTCACGGCCCCAGCGGTCCTCGCCCATGCCCGGCGCCGGGTCGTTGTCGTGCACCTCGAGGGCGATGCGTCCCTCGGCGCCGAGCCTCGACCAGACGGCGGCGGCGTCGTAGCGTTCGGCCTCCAGCGCGGCGAGATCGATCTCGGAGACGAGGAGGCCGTTGATCCACACCGTGATCACAGGGATCTCACCGACGCAGCGGATGCGGAACTCGTTCCAGTCGTCCCAACGCCACGCCGCGAGGAACTCGTCCAGGTCGGCCGCCTTCGTGAGCATCGCGCGCTTGTCGGGAGAGAACGGCTCGACGCTCGTGTCGGGATCGTCGCCGCGGAGGCCCACGGCATGCCCGTCCGCATCCGTGACCGCGTCGAGCGCGAAGGGCACGGCGTGGAACGAGCCGAGCCCGTTGCCGAAGAACCCGCCGATCGACCCCGAGCGGCGGTGGTCGATGAGGACCTGC
>JAVBUN010000010.1:0-2879 GCA_031555335.1 Microbacterium sp. | reverse complement strand
GCCGGCGAGTCCGCCGCCGCCGCGGCGATCGGGGCGATCCTGGTGCTCGTCGGCCGCGTCGGCGAGGGACTCACCCTCACGATCGTGTTCCTGGTGATCTTCGCCGCGGCGCGGGCGATCATCCCCCTCGTCCCGATGGATGCGCCGGGGGCGCGGGTCACCATCGTGGGGCGATTCCACAACGTGCTCGCGTTCGCGGCGTTCGCGAGCATCACCGTCGCGGCGTTCGTCGCGGGCGGTCCGCTGCACGACGCCGGCTGGACGGAGAGCGCCGCATGGTCCACCGTGTTCGGTGTGATCATGGCCGTCGGCAGTGCGGGCGTGCTGGTCAGCCGTGGCGTGCCGTTCCTGCACCGCAACTTCGGCGCCGTGGAGCGGGTCATCTACGTGGGATTCATCCTCTGGTTCGGCATGATCGTGATGCTCGGCCTCGGGCGGTAGCCGCGCCCGCCCGCCCGTGCGCGCGGAGGTCACCGCGGTCGTCGGATCTGTGGGGCGGGAGTGAAGGGATGCGGCGCATGAGGTACCCGGAGGTCGCCGGATCCGACGGATGCTGCGCCATCCGTCGCACCTGCGCCGCGCCGTGGACGTCCTGCGCCGTGCCGCGGACGTCATACGCCGTGCCGTGGACGTCACGCGCCGTCCGGAGCTCCCACGGCCCGCGAGCGACCGCCGCCGGCCGGACGGCGGGTGCGGCGTGATCGACTCCGTGCGGCGCCTGGGCTGGTGGGTGCGGGACTACGCGTACGCGGCGGTCTGGCAGGCGCGAGCGTTCGTCGACCGCACGGATGCGGGCGTCTACCGGTCGGGCACGGGCACACCCGTCGTCGTCATCCCCGGTGTGTACGAGACGTGGCGGTTCCTGCAGCCGCTCATCGCGGCGCTGCACGACCGCGGTCACCCGGTGCACGTCGTGGAGCCGTTGCGCGACAACCGCCGCCCGGTGGCGGAGGGGGCGGCCCACTTGGTCGACTACCTGGTCGCGAACGATCTCATCGACGTCGTGATCGTCGCCCACAGCAAGGGCGGACTCATCGGCAAGCACGTGATGGCGTTCGGTGCCGGGGCCGACCGGGTGCGGGCCATGGTGGCGATCGCCGCGCCGTTCGGCGGATCCGCGTACGCGCGGTTCATGCCGTCACGGTCGTTGCGTACGTTCTCGCCGGGCGATGCGACGATCCGCCGGCTTGCGGGCGCGTCGGCGGCGAATGCCCGCGTCGTGTCGGTCTACGCGCGCTTCGACCCGCACATCCCCGGCGGGAGCGCACTCCCGGGCGCGAAGAACGTCGAACTCGACACCGGTGGGCACTTCCGCATCCTCGCCCACCCGCGGGTGCTCGCGGAGGTGGCCGCGGTGAGCGAGGCGGATGCGGGCGCCTGAGCCCGGCCCTACCGGTAGTTGATGAACTGCAGGTCGACGTCGAGGTCGGCGGCCTTCAGCAGGCGCTGCACCTCCTGCAGGTCGTCGCGGCTCTTGGACTGCACGCGCAACTCGTCGCCCTGGATCTGCGACTTCACCGACTTGGGGCCCTCGTCGCGGATGATCTTGCCGATCTTCTTCGCGTTCTCCGACGAGATGCCCTCTTTGAGGGTCGACACGATGCGGTATTCCTTGCCGCTCGCGACGGGCTCGCCGCTCTCGAGGCTCTTCAGCGAGATGCCGCGCTTGATGAGCTTCGTCTGGAAGACGTCGAGAACCGCATTCGCTCGCTCCTCGGAGTTGGCCTTGATGAGGATCGACTCGCCGCTCCACTCGATCGAGGATCCCGTGCCCTTGAAGTCGTAGCGCTGCTCCACCTCTTTGCGGGCCTGGTTCAGCGCGTTGTCCGCCTCCTGCTGGTCGATCTTGGAGACGATGTCGAAGGAAGAGTCAGCCATGACCGCGATTCTACTGCGGGGGCGGCGGCCGCATCCGGAGGTCGCCGCCTCGGAATCGGCTTCATAGAATGTGCGGATGCGGGCAATGACTGAGGAGCAGCTGCGCGCCGCCTTCGTGAACGCGGATGCCGATGAGCGTCGTGTGGCGGCCATGCCGCACGATCTCGTCCTGACCGACTGGGACCACCTCGACTTCTTCGCGTGGCGCGACCCGCACGCGCGCGGTCGCGCGTACCTCGTCGCCGAGCGCGAGGGGAGGCCGATCGGGGTCGTCCTGCGCGCCGCCGAGGGGGCGAGCCGCGCGCGCTCGGCGATGTGCAACGTATGCCACACGATGCAGCCGGGTGACCAGGTGTCGCTCTTCACCGCGCGCAAGGCGGGTACCGCCGGGGCCCATGGCGACAGCATCGGCACCTACATCTGCGCCGACCTCTCGTGCCACGAGAACGTGCGCCTCGCCGCCCCGCTCGCGCCGAGCGAGATCCGGGCGAGCGTCGACCGTCGCATCGACGGCACGAAGCACCGCGCCGAGGCCTTCGTCGGGCGCGTGCTCGGTGAATGACGCGGTCCGGTGGACCCCGCGACGGTGGCGGTGACGCGACGGCCGCGCGGATTTCGAGGAGCGCGCCGGAACGGGTAACATCGTAGATCGCGCCTCTGGTCGACTGGAAAAGCCGGGCGGGTGCGCGTTTGGCAGGTTACCCAAGCGGCCAAAGGGATCTGACTGTAAATCAGCCGTCTTAGACTTCGGGGGTTCGAATCCCTCACCTGCCACCGCACGTCAGAAGGCCCCCGCGAATGCGGGGGCCTTCTGACGTGTATCCAGTACTGCGGGATGCGGACCGCGCCGCGTCGTTCGCCAGGGGGCCGGGCGGCGCGCGGTGGGCTCGATGGCCATCGCAGCGGGGGATAGCCTCGGATCGAGACCCCCGAAGGAGCGCGACATGACGCACCACGACGAGCATTCGGCGCACGACCACATCCCCGCCCCGGGCGAGGCG
>JAVBUN010000223.1:0-3321 GCA_031555335.1 Microbacterium sp. | reverse complement strand
GATGGCCACCGCATCCAGCCGCATCCGCCGCCCCCGCGCGGCATCCGGATGCTGCCGGCACCACACGGCCGCCAGCCGCCACAGCCGTGCGCGCTTGCGCCCGTCGATCGCCTCGAGCGGGTGACCGAACCGCTCGGAGGTACGGGTCTTCACCTCGACGACCACGATCTCGTCGCCGTCGAGGGCGACGAGATCGACCTCGCCCTGCGGGCACCGCCAGTTGCGGTCGAGCACGGCGTAGCCGCTCGCCGTCAGATAGGACGCGACGGCATCCTCGCCGTCGCGTCCGAGATCGTCCTTCGCTGCCATTGCGCCAGCTTGGCGGCCGCACGGTCACCGGCGGCCGGCCGAGCCCGTCCACCGGCACGGATCGACCGCATCATCGCCTGGGGAGGCGAGGTCGATCAGTTGTCGAGCGAGAGCTCCTCGGGGAGCTGGAAGTCGCGGCGGGTGAGCTCCTCGACGTTCACGTCCTTGAACGTGAGCACGCGGACGCCCTTGACGAACCGGTCCGCCCGGTAGATGTCCCACACCCACACGTCGTTCATCGAGATCTCGAAGTAGAAGTCGTGCTCGGTGTCCCGTCGTACGACGTTGACCTCGTTCGCGAGGTAGAACCGTCGCTCGGTCTCGATCACGTACTGGAACTGCGAGACGACATCCCGATACTCGCGGTACAGCGCGAGCTCGAGTTCGCGATCGTAGTCTTCGAAGGCGTCGTCATCCATGATGCTCTCATCCTAGATCGCACCGCCGCGACCGCGCCCCCTCGGCGCCGTTCCCACCCCCTCAGAAGAGGGTCGGCGCCCCCGAGATCGACCACGAGGCCCGATGGTGCGCACTCATCCCGTGCTCCGCGATCGCGGCACGGTGGGCGGCGCTCGCGTACCCCTTGTTGCGGTCCCAGACATACATCGGCGCGGTGTCGTGGAGCTCGACCATGAGCGTGTCGCGCGCGACCTTCGCCAGCACGGATGCGGCGGCGGCGCTCGCGCAGTCGCGGTCCGCCTTGACGATCGTTCGGACATCGCACTCGAGCGGCCCGGTCGCCGTGATGTAGTCGTAGTTGCCGTCGAGGATCACGACCGCCTCGGTGAGCGGCACGCCCTGCGCGCGGAGCCCGTCGACGGCCCGGTGCGCCGCCCGCCCGAGCGCCCCCATGATGCCGACCTCGTCGATCTCGGTCGAGGTCGCCCAGCCGATCGCCGACGCGTCGACCCACGCGGCCGCGCGGCGTGCCATGTCGGCGCGTCGCGGCTCGGGGATGAGCTTGGAATCCCGCAGGCCCGACAGCACGCGCGGGCGTCCCGACCGCGGCGCCATCACGGCCGCACCGATCGCGACGGGTCCGGCGAGGGCCCCGCGGCCCACCTCGTCGCAGGCGATGACGACGCGGCCATCGGCCCACAGCGCGCGCTCGACGCGCAGCGTCGGCGTCGCGGGGGTCACGGCGCGTCCTCCTCCGACTCCGGTACGGCGGCGAAGACCTCGTGGTGGAAGTCGATCAGGCCGAAGCGGTCGAACGGCCACGTGATGAGGAACGCGCGCCCGACGAGATTGTCGAGCGGCACGAAGCCCTTGCCGGGCTGGTCCTGGTTGTAACGGGAGTCCTTCGACCGGTACCGGTTGTCGCCCATGACCCAGAGCGCGTCGTCGGGGACCGTGACATCGAACTCGACGGCGGATGCGGGCGCCCCCGACTCGGGAAGCTGCAGGTAGGAGGTCTCATCGATCGGAGCCCCGTTGATCGTGATCTGCCCGAGCGCGTTGCAGCACACCACGTGATCGCCCGGGAGCCCGACGATGCGCTTGATGAGGTGGTCGTCGCTGTCGGGGGCGGCGAGACCGACGAGCGACAGCACCCACTCGATCGCATCGACGACCGGCCCCCGGGACGGGACGGCCGCCTCCGGGCCGAGCCAGCCGCCCGGATCGCGGAAGACCACGACATCACCGCGCGAATAGCCGCCGAACCGCGGCGTGAGTTCGTCCACGAGGATGCGGTCCTGCTCGATGAGCGTGTGCTCCATCGAGGCGGACGGGATGTAGAACGAGCGGACGAGGAACGTCTTGACGAGGAACGACACCGCCAGCGCGATCAGCACGATCACCAGCACGTCCCGCAGGAACGTCGCCACGCCCCGGCGACGACGCGGCCGCGTGACCTCGGGGGCGGTGACGTCGGGGGTCGCGTTGTCGCTCGTCATGGGGGTCCTTCGATACGGGGCGTTGCACGCCGTCCTCTAGCGTCGCACACCGCATCCGGCAATACGCGCGGCGACCCGACCGCATCCGCCGGAGACGACGACACCCCCGGCGCACCGGGCGCCGGGGGTGTCGGAAGGTCGACTCAGTTGTCGCGCTTCTCCTTGATCTTGGCCTTCTTGCCACGGAGGTTGCGCAGGTAGTAGAGCTTCGCGCGGCGGACGTCACCGCGGGTGACGACCTCGATCTTGTCGAGGATGGGCGAGTGCACCGGGAAGATGCGCTCGACGCCGACCTGGAAGCTGATCTTGCGGACGGTGAAGGTCTCGCGCACGCCATCGCCCTGGCGGCCGATGACGACGCCCTGGAAGACCTGGATACGGGAGCGGTTGCCCTCGGTGATGTTCACGTGCACCTTGACGGTGTCGCCGGGGCCGAAGTCGGGGATGTCGGAGCGGAGCGAGGCCGCGTCGACGACGTCGAGGATCTGCATTCTGGATCTCTTCCTGCAACCGCCACAGGTCGGCTGCGAAAATGGGTGTTCACGAAGATGAGATGGTGCCCGTGCCGCTCGCATCGCGAGCAGCGGACTCCCCTGAGGCAGAGCCGGTCAGGGCACAAAGAACCATTCTGCCATGCCCGGGCGGCAGCGGCAAAACGTCACGGCTCGCGATGCGCCGACTCTTCGACGACGATCACCTCGTGCTCCGCCGACTCCGGCATGCGGGTGCGGGTCGCGGCGGGCGGGATGTAGGCGGCGCCGTTCGCGGCGCGCAGCACGATGTCGGCGGGTCGCGCCTCCCGCCAGAGCTGGCGGAGCTGGAACCAGACGAGCGCGATCCCGGCGATCACGGTGAGCACCATGACGGGAGCCCACCACGCGGCGACGTAGAAGCCGAGCGCGATCGTGAGCCCGTGCCACACCGTGTACCCCAGCACGTCACCCCACGACACCGCACGGAGCGCCTTGACGCTCGGTCTGCTGCGGGTGATGAGGGTGAGCGCGAGCTGCCCGACGAACACCGACGGCACGGCGATGAACAGCACCCAGAGGAACGCCCAGCCGCCGGCCTGGAACACCCCCCACCCGACGAACAGCCACAACGGCAGCAGGAA
>JAVBUN010000213.1:0-4643 GCA_031555335.1 Microbacterium sp. | reverse complement strand
GCGGCCGCCGTCTCGAGGACGGCGGAGAACTGCGGGCGGCCCACGGCCGTCATCATCCGCGTGGTGCACATCGCGCCGGGGCCCACGCCGACCTTGAGGATCGTCGCGCCGGCGGCCACGAGATCCTCGACGCCCGCTTCCGTCACGATGTTGCCGGCCGCGATCGGCAGGCCGAGCCCCAGATCCGACACGGCGCGCAGAGCCCGCAGCATCCCGTCCTGGTGCCCGTGGGCGGTGTCGAGGACGAGCACGTCGACACCGGCGGCCGCGAGGGCTCGCGCCTTGCCCGCCACATCGCCGTTGATCCCGATCGCGGCGGCGACGATGAGTCGCCCGTCCGCGTCGACGGCGGGCCGGTAGAGCGTCGATCGCAGGGCGCTCCGCTGCGAGAGGGTGCCGACGAGACGGCCGTGCTCGATGACGCAGACGGTCTCGGCATCCGCCGCCACGAGCAGGTCGAACGCCGCGCGCGCATCCGCGACGTCGTCGGCGTCGATCGCGACCGGTCGTCCGCGCACCAGGTCCCCGAGCGTCGCGTCGGGGAGCGCCGTGGCCAGCCGGGATGCCGGGACGACGCCGTCGATGCGGTCCAGCGTCAGCGCGGCCGCCGCCGGATCCGCGACGACGATGCCGTGCCCGGGGGTCGCCGGGAGCAGGCGCGAGGCGTCGTCGACCGTCGCCTCCGGCGGCAGCACGAGCGGCGTGTCCCAGCGCACGGGCTGCGATTTCACCCATCGGATGGCGGCGGCGAGCTCCTGCAGCGGCATGTCCTGCGGGAGCACGCCGAGCCCTCCCCGGCGCGCGAGGGTCGCCGCCAGACGCGCACCGGTGACCGAGTTCATGTTCGCCGAGACGATCGGCAGGCGCGCCGTCGTGCCGTCGCCGGGCGACAGGTCGACGTCGAGGCGACTGGTCACGGCCGAGCGTCGCGGGATGAGGAAGACATCCGAGTAGGTGAGGTCTATGTCCGGGGCGTCGCCGTAGAACTCCATGCCTGTCACGGTAGGCGATTCCTGCGGGGACGATAAAGATGTCGGAAGTGTTCGCCCCGGGCCGGTCGGCCGCGGCGTGTGCCTCACGAGACTGGGATACCCTTGGTTGTCGTGCGTCGTGGCCACGGAGGCCCCGCACTGCCGCAGGAATCTCACGAAAGCAGGCGATCGAGAGTGTCGAGCCAGGTGACGGGCGTCGGGGTGTCGAACGACGGGGAGTTCGGGGCCAACGAATGGCTCGTCGAGGAACTCTACGAGCAGTTCAAGATCGACAAGAACTCGGTCGACAGGTCGTGGTGGCCGATCCTCGAGGCCTACACGCCCGCCGATCTCGGCGACGATGCCGCAGACGCCACGGCAGCGCTGGCGACGCCGAGCGCCGCGCCGGCTCCCACAGCGACCGAGCCCCGTCCGGTGACCGCGCCGATCCCCGTGATCGGCACGCAGCCGATCGCCCGCACGACGGCGAAGCCCGCAGCCCCCCAGCCCATCCCGGCGCAGGCGCCGAGCGCCCAGCCGTCGGACCCGGCGGGCGCCGTCCAGGAGGACACGGTCACCGTCCTGCGCGGCATGACGAAGACCCTCGCCGCCAACATGGACGAATCGCTCACGGTGCCCACCGCGACGAGCGTGCGGACGGTGCCGGCGAAGCTCCTCATCGACAACCGCATCGTGATCAACAACCACATGGCCCGCACCCGCGGCGGCAAGGTGAGCTTCACGCACCTGATCGGCTGGGCGCTCATCCAGGCCCTGAAGGCGTTCCCGAGCCAGAACGTCTTCTACGCCGAGATCGACGGCAAGCCCTCGGTCGTGGCGCCCGCGCACATCAACCTCGGCATCGCGATCGACCTGCCGAAGCCCGACGGCACCCGTGCCCTCCTCGTGCCGAGCATCAAGCGCGCAGAGGCCCTGACCTTCAACGAGTACCTCGCGTCCTACGAGGATCTCGTCAAGCGCGCCCGCGCGAACAAGCTCACCGGCGCCGACTTCCAGGGCACGACCCTGTCGCTCACCAACCCCGGCGGCATCGGCACCGTGCACTCCGTGCCGCGGCTCATGAAGGGCCAGGGATGCATCGTGGGCGCCGGCGCCCTCGAGTACCCGGCCGAGTTCCAGGGATCGAGCGAGAAGACCCTGGTCGAACTCGGCATCGGCAAGACCATCACTCTCACGAGCACCTACGACCACCGGGTGATCCAGGGCGCCGGCTCGGGAGAGTTCCTCAAGACGGTGCACGAGCTGCTCATCGGCCAGCGCGGCTTCTACGAGGACATCTTCGCGGCCCTGCGCATCCCCTACGCGCCGATCCACTGGGCCAGCGACATCAACGTCGACATCGCCGAGCGCATCGACAAGGCCGCCCGCGTGCAGGAGCTCATCAACTCGTTCCGCGTCCGCGGGCACCTGATGGCCGACATCGACCCGCTCGAGTACGTGCAGCGCACGCACCCCGACCTCGAGATCGAGAATCACGGCCTGACCTTCTGGGACCTCGACCGGGAGTTCGTCGTGGGCGGGTTCGGCGGCAAGCGCGTCATGCGCCTGCGCGACATCCTCGGCGTGCTGCGCGATTCGTACTGCCGCACGACCGGCGTCGAGTACATGCACATCCAGGACCCGGCGCAGCGCAAGTGGTTCCAGGACAACCTCGAGGTCAAGTACCAGAAGCCCGGTCATGACGAGCAGCTGCGCATCCTGTCGAAGCTGAACGAGGCCGAGGCCTTCGAGACCTTCCTGCAGACGAAGTACGTCGGCCAGAAGCGGTTCAGCCTCGAGGGCGGCGAGTCGGTCATCCCCCTCCTCGACGAGATCCTGCAGGGCGCGGCATCCGCGGGCCTCGACGGCGCCGCGATCGGCATGGCGCACCGCGGCCGGCTCAACGTCCTCACCAACATCGCCGGCAAGACCTACGGTCAGGTGTTCCGCGAGTTCGAGGGCACGAGCGTGCCGGGCAACAAGCGCGGTTCCGGAGATGTGAAGTACCACCTCGGCACCGAGGGCACCTTCCAGTCGGACCGCGACGAGGAGCTGCCGGTCGTGCTCGCGGCGAACCCGTCGCACCTCGAGACCGTCGACGGTGTGCTCGAGGGCATCGTCCGCGCCAAGCAGGACCGCAAGCCCATCGGCACCTTCTCGTGGCTGCCGATCCTCGTGCACGGCGACGCCGCGTTCGCCGGTCAGGGCGTCGTCGTCGAGACGCTGCAGATGTCGCAGCTGCGCGGTTACCGCACCGGCGGCACCATCCACGTCGTCATCAACAACCAGCTCGGCTTCACCACGCTGCCGATCGACGGCCGCAGCTCGGTCTACGCGACGGACGTCGCGAAGACCATCCAGGCCCCCGTCCTGCACGTGAACGGCGACGACCCGGAGGCCGTGGTCCGCGCCGCCGAGCTGGCGTTCCGATACCGCCAGGAGTTCCACCGCGACATCGTCGTGGACCTCGTCTGCTACCGCCGCCGCGGTCACAACGAGGGCGATGACCCCTCGATGACCCAGCCGCTCATGACCAACCTCGTCGAGGCGAAGCGCTCGGTGCGCCGGCTCTACACCGAGTCGCTCGTCGGCCGCGGTGACATCACCGAGGAGGAGTACGAGCAGGCCAAGCGCGACTTCCAGGACCGGCTCGAGGTGGCGTTCGCCGACACCCACGCCGCCGAGACCGGCACGCACGACATCGTCTCCGAGACGCTCGCCGTCGAGCCGGCGGCCGGCCAGCCGGAGACGACGGGCGTCTCGACCGAGATCGTCCATCTGATCGGCGACGCGTTCGTCAACAAGCCCGACGGCTTCACGGTGCACGCGAAGCTCCAGCAGCTGCTCGACAAGCGCAAGACGATGAGCCGCTCGGGCGGCATCGACTGGGCGTTCGGAGAACTGCTCGCGTTCGGCTCCCTCGTGCTCGAGGGAACCCACGTGCGACTGGCCGGGCAGGACTCCCGCCGCGGCACGTTCGTGCAGCGTCACGCCGTGTTCCACGACCGCTCGAACGGCCAGGAGTGGCTGCCGCTGGTCAACATCGCCGACAACCAGGGGCGCTTCTTCGTCTACGACTCGCTGCTCAGCGAGTACGCGGCGGTGGGCTTCGAGTACGGCTACTCGGTCGAGCGTCCCGACGCGCTCGTGCTGTGGGAGGCGCAGTTCGGCGACTTCGCGAACGGCGCGCAGACCGTGATCGACACGTATCTGACGTCCGCGGACCAGAAGTGGGGCCAGCAGTCGTCGGTCGTGCTGCTCCTCCCCCACGGCTACGAGGGGGCGGGCCCCGACCACTCATCGGCACGCATCGAGCGGTTCCTGCAGATGTGCGCGCAGGACAACATGGTGGTGGCGCGTCCGTCCACGCCGGCGTCCTATTTCCACCTGCTCCGCCGCCAGGCGTACTCGAAGCCCCGCAAGCCCCTCGTGGTGTTCACCCCGAAGGCCATGCTGCGGCTGCGCGATGCGACGAGCCCGGTCGAGGCGTTCACGCAGGGCCGCTTCGAGCCGGTCCTCGACGATGTGCGCTCGCTCGACAAGGGCGCCGTGAAGCGGGTGCTGCTGCACTCCGGCAAGGTGCACTGGGACCTGCGCGCGGACCTGGAGAAGAACCCCAACCCCGAGATCGCGCTCGTCCGGGTGGAGCAGTACTACCCGGCGCCGATCGAC
>JAVBUN010000133.1:0-4322 GCA_031555335.1 Microbacterium sp. | reverse complement strand
CGGGCTGGCGCAGACCCTTCGACGCTGGGTCGGCGAGCAGATCGGCCCGATCGCGCGCCCCCGCGACATCTACATCGTCGGCGAGCTACCGAAGACGCGCTCGGGAAAGATCATGCGACGACTCCTGCGAGACGTCGCCGAAGGCCGCGAGGTCGGCGACACGACGACCCTCGCGGACACCGCGGTCATGTCGGTGATCTCCGCCCAGGTGCGGTGACGTCCTCCCCTCCGCGATGTGTCCCCCTTCTGCAGGATCCGACGATCTCTGCGGAAAGGGGGACACGACTCGCGGCCGGCGGATGCGGCCGGGGTCAGGCGTACGTGAAGACGACCTCGACCTCGACGGGGCTGTCGAGCGGCAGCACGGGCACGCCCACGGCGGAACGCGCGTGCCGGCCGGACTCGCCGAACACCTCGGCGAGCAGCTCGCTGGCACCGTTGATGACGCCGGGCTGGCCGGTGAACGCCGGCACCGATGCGACGAAGCCGGTGACCTTCAGCACGCCGGTGAGGCGGTCGACGCCGCCGACGGCGGATGCGGCGGCGGCGATCGCGTTGAGCGCGCACCGCTTCGCGTAGTCGTACGCGTCGGCCGCGGCGACGAGCTCGTGGCCGTCGCCGACCTTTCCCGTCGCGGGCAGCGCGCCCGACACGAACGGCAGCTGGCCGGCCGTGTAGACGAGATCCCCGTGCACCTTCGCCGGCACGTAGGCCGCGACCGGCGGCACGACGTCCGGCAGGTCGAGGCCGAGTTCTGCGAGACGCTCGCTCACCGTGGTCATGCGTTCTCTCCTTCGAACTGCTTCGCTGCCGTCGCCGCCGCCGCGAGTCCGGCGTTCGCCGACGATTCGCCGCCGATCGGACGCTTGAAGTAGGCCACCAAGCCGCCCTCGGGGCCGGTCACCACCTGCACGAGCTCCCAGCCCTGCTTGCCCCAGTTGTTGAGGATGGCGGCCGTGTTGTGGATCAACAGGGGTGTGGTGAGGTACTCCCACGTGGTCATCGCGACTCCCGGAAGTGCGCATCGGGGGCGGTGATCCGCCCGGTCGGATGCCAGGCGAACCGGGCGTCATCAGGTGTTCCCCCAGCATCCTGGCTTACGATCAGCCTATGCCCGTTACCAAACGCACGGCCACCGGCGTGCTCTCCGGACTGGTCGGCCTTGTCGGACTGAGTGCCGTGGCCGGTGTCCTCATCACCGCCACCGTCACCCCCGCGATCGCGGTCACGGGTGCCGCCGCATCGAGCGCGATCACGATGTTCGACAAGATGCCGAGCTATCTCGACATCACCGAGGGCATGCAGCCGTCCACGATCGTCTACACCGACGGCGCAGGAAACCAGCAGGAACTCGCGAAGTTCTACGAGCAGAACCGCTCGCCGGTGACGTTCGACCAGATCGCGCCGGTCATGTACGACGCGATCCTCTCGAGCGAGGACCCGCGTTACTACGAGCACGGCGGCATCGACCTGATCGGTACGACGCGCGCCGTGCTGTCGAACCTCGAGGGCGGCGCGAGCACGCAGGGCGGGTCCTCGATCAGCCAGCAGTACGTCAAGAACATCCTCATCCAGAAGTGCGAATGGGATGCCACGACGGAGGAGGAGAAGCAGACCTGCTTCGTCGAGGCGACGAACTCCAGCGGCACCGAGGGCATCGAGCGCAAGCTCCAGGAGATGCGCTACGCGATCCAGCTGGAGAAGGAGTACTCGAAGAACGACATCCTCCTCGGGTACCTCAACATCGCGAACTTCGGCAGCGTCAACTACGGCATCGACGCCGCGGCGCGCTACTACTTCAACGTGCCGGCGAGCGACCTGAGCATCGCCCAGGCCGCGATCCTCGCGGGCATCGTGCAGAACCCCAACACCTACCGCATCGACCAGCCGAACAACGAGGTCAACGGCGCCGCCGACGGGTACTCCCTCACCAAGAAGCGCCAGACGTACGTGCTCGGCCGCATGCTCGAGGACGGCAAGATCACCCAGGAGCAGCACGACGCCGCGGTCGCCGAGCCGATCACGCCGCAGATCACAGCCGCGTCGCAGGGCTGTGCCGCGAGCGCTGCGCCGTACTTCTGCCAGTACGTGGTGTCGGTCGTCCGCAACGACCCGGCCTTCGGCGAGACGTCCGAGGAGCGCCAGGCGGCGCTGCGTCGCGGCGGGCTCACGATCCACACGACCCTCAACATGGACCTGCAGAACACCGCCGCGGCCGTCATGGCCGAAAACGTGCCTGCCTCCATCTCGAGCATGAAGCTCGGTGCGGCGACGGTGAACGTCGAGACGGCCACGGGTCGCGTGCTGTCCATGACGCAGAACACGCAGTTCAGCGAGTCGGCCGACGCGGGCGAGGGCTTCTCCTCGCTGGTCTACGCCGGCAATCTGCAGTTCGGCGGATCCACCGGGTTCAACGCCGGGTCGACCTTCAAGCTGTTCACGCTCGTGGACTGGCTCGAGCAGGGTCACTCGGTCAACGAGGTCTTGAACGGTCGCATGCGGACGTTCAAGAACTTCACGAACTCCTGCACGGGCAACATCGTCAACAACACGACACCGATCGGCAACTTCGGTCGCGCCGGCGGCTACACGGGCACGCCCATGCAGTTCACCGCGGGTTCGCTGAACACCGGATTCCTCGCGATGGCGGAGAAGCTGGACCTCTGCGACATCGCCAACGTCGCGACCAAGATGGGCGTGACGCTCGGAAACGGCAACCCCATCACCATGTCGGTGCCGTACAACGTCATCGGTTCCGATGACGTGTCCCCGCTGCAGATGGCGGGCGCGTACGCGACGATCGCGAACAACGGGATCTACTGCCAGCCGCAGGCCATCGACAAGGTCACCGACGCCGACGGCAACGAGCTGGCCGACAAGAAGCCCGCCCGCACGTGCTCGCAGGTGCTCGCCCCCGAGGTCGCCGCGACCGCCGCACACGCGCTCCGCGGCGTCATGAACGGCGGCACCGGCGGGGCCGCGAACCCGGGCGACGGCACGCAGGTGATCGGTAAGACGGGCACGCACGAGGAGCGGCAGACCTGGATGATCGAGTCCAGCACCGCCGTGACGACGGCCGCCTGGGTCGGCACCGTCGAGGGCCAGCAGGCGAACGTCCAGCGCGCCGGCTTCGGCAGCACCCGCTACCTCCTCGCCCGTACCATTCAGCGCCAGGCGGACGCGCTCTACCCCGGCGGCACGTTCCCGCCGCCCGCGGCGAACCTCACCAAGACCGTCATGACGCCCGTGCCGAACGTCGTCGGGCAGACGATCGAGCAGGCGCAGGCCACGCTCGAGGACGCCGGCTTCACGGTCTCCGTCGGCGATGCGGTCGACTCGGATGCCGCGACCAACATCGTCGCCGCACAGAACCCGTCGGGTCAGACCGCCGGCGGCTCGACGATCACGATCAACCCGAGCAACGGTCAGGGCGGGACGATCCCGAATGTGAGCGGGACGGTGCAGCAGGCGGCGCAGCAACTCGCTGCGGCCGGCTTCACCAACGTCGCGCTCGGGGCGTGCACCGCCGACGACAAGATGAACGGCAACGACACGAAGGCGACCGGGACGAATCCTGCCGGGGGCACGGCCGCGAACAAGAGCAGCCAGGTCACCGTCGACTACACGGCGAAGTCCTGCCAGTGACCGTAAGCCCCGCACGTACCGCCCTCACCGCTGTCGCAGCGGTGGGGGCGGTGGGTCTCGGAGCTGCGGTATGGGGCGTCGGCATCGAGCGATACCTGTTCACGGTGCGCGAGCACTCGGTGGCGATCCTGCCCCCCGGCTCCCGGCCGCTGCGGGTGCTGCACGTCAGCGACGCTCATATGGCGCCATGGCAGCATCGCAAGCAGGAGTGGATGGCGGGCCTGGCGGAGCTGCATCCGGATCTCATCGTGAACACCGGCGACAACCTCGGTCACCCTGAGGGGCTGGCCGGACTCCGCCGGGCGTTCGACGTGTTCCGCGGCATCCCGGGCGTCTACGTGCACGGCTCGAACGACCTCTACGCACCGTCGCCTCGAAACCCCCTGCGCTACTTCACCGGTCCGTCGAAGAAGAAGCCGGATGCGGACACGCTGGACACCCACGCGCTCGACCGGTACCTCACCGACGAGCTCGGATGGCAGGCGATCGACAACACCACGGCGACGATCGATGTGCCCGGACTTCGGATCGACACCTTCGGCGTGAACGACGCGCACCGTCACCTCGACGACCTCGCCGCGCTCCCGCCGCTGCGCGCGGCGCAGCGGAAGAAGCGCGCCGACCTCGCGCTGGGTGTGACGCACGCGCCGTACCGACGGGTGCTGGACTCCTTCACC
>JAVBUN010000187.1:0-3852 GCA_031555335.1 Microbacterium sp. | reverse complement strand
ATGCGGGCGAGCACGGTCGGGTTCGCGATCTTCCACCCGTTCAGGTGCAGGATCGGCAGCACGGTGCCGTCGCCGACCGGGTCGAGGAACTTGTTCGCATGCCAGGCCGTCGCGAGCGGGCCGGTCTCGGCCTCGCCGTCGCCCACCACGCAGAACACCGTGAGGTCCGGGTTGTCGAAGGCGGCACCGTAGGCGTGGCTGAGCGAGTAGCCGAGCTCGCCGCCCTCGTGCATCGAGCCGGGGGTCTCGGGAGCCGCATGACTCGGGATGCCGCCCGGGAACGAGAACTGCCGGAACAGGCGCTGCATCCCCCGTTCGTCGGCGGAGACGGCCGGGTACAGCTCGGAATAGGTGCCGTCGAGCCACGCGCTCGCCACCATTCCGGGGCCGCCGTGGCCGGGGCCGGCGATGTAGAGCGCGTCGAGATCGCGATCGCGGATCGCGCGATTCGCGTGCGCGTAGACGAGGGTGAGTCCCGGGACCGTGCCGAAATGGCCGAGGAGGCGCGGCTTCACGTGCTCGCGCCGCAAGGGCTCGCGCAGCAGGGGGTTCTCGAGCAGGTAGATCTGCCCGACGCTCAGGTAGTTCGCGGCGCGCCACCACCCGTCGAGGGCGTCGAGCGCCGCATCGTCGAGAGAGGCGGCGGGGGGCGCGGTCGGGGACGCTTCCGGATCCATGGTCCTACCGTGTCGCGCCGCCGCGGATCCCGCACGCCCTTGTGGTGCGTCCGCGACGGGACTACGGCCCCTGCCGCGCGAAGCCGGGAGAGGCGCGACTGTCAAGACCCCGGAAGGGGCGCCGCTGCGGCCGTACGGTCTGTGCATGGAACCGGCGCACGCTCTCATCGACGCGCCACACGGCGGCGCCGCATCCGCCACGGTCGCGGGTCTGCTCGCGGCATCGCAACGGATCGACGGATTCGGCCTCGACCCCGCGTCGACCCTTCCCTGGGTCGCCGCGGTCGGCGCGATCGCACCCCTTCCGGGCGACGACACCGCCGCCCTGTGGCAGCTGCTGGCCGCCACCGCGCGGCTCGATGTGGCGGCGGCGCGGATGCTGGAGCCCCACCTCGACGCGCGCGCGATCCTGGCGCAGGCACGAGAGGCCGGCGTGCTCACCGATCTCGGCCGGGACGACGCCGAGACGTGGGGGGTGTTCGCCGCGGAGGGCGGGGACGACCCGGTGCGGGGCGAACGCGACGCGGACGGGACGTGGCGCCTCACGGGCACGAAGCCGTGGTGCTCGCTCGCCGCCCACCTGGATCGCGCGCTGATCACCGCGTGGACGGGCGACGAGCGCGGGCTGTTCGCCGTGGATCTGCGCGACCCGCGGGTCGTCGCCCGGTCCGGCCCCTGGCACGCACGGGGCCTCACCGGGGTGGTCAGTGCCCCGGTCGACCTGCACGACGCCCCGGCCGTCCCGGTCGGCGCGTCGGGGTGGTACCTGCGCCGACCCGGGTTCGCCTGGGGCGGCATGGGCGTGGCCGCCGTCTGGCACGGCGCGATGACACCGCTCGTCGACAGCCTCGTGGCGCGCGCGGACACGGGTGCCCCGGACCCGCTGGCGCAGGTGTCGGCGGGGCGTGCGGATGCCGCCGCGTGGACCGCGTCCCTCGCTCTCGCCGAGGCCTCCCGCGCCGTGGACGCGCGGATCACCGGTGCCGCCGCGACGCTCCTCGCGGCACGGGTGCGGGCGGTCGTGGCGGCCGCCGTGCGCGAGGTGCTCGCCGTGGAGGCGCGGGAGCTCGGCCCCGGACCGGTCGTGAGCGACGCGGCGCACGCGCGGCGGGTCGCGGACCTCGAGTTGTACGTCCGCCAGGACCACGGCGACCGCGACCTCGCGCGCCTCGGGCGACGAGCGGCGGTGGGGTCGTGAGCGCCGCGTTCGATCACCGTGAGCCCGGCACGCTCGAGGCCGACTGGGCGGCCGCCTCGCCCTGGCGCGGTGCCCCCGATTTCGCGCTCGCGGCCGATCGGCTGATCGTGCTGGCCGCGCACCCGGACGATGAGACCCTCGGCGCCGGCGGACTCCTCACGCAGGCAGCGGCCGCCGGCATCCCGACCACCGTGGTCCTCGTGACCGACGGCGAGCGCTCGCATCCGACGCACCCCGATCCGGCGCACCTCGCCGAGCAGCGCCGCGCCGAGTTCATCGCCGCGATGAGTGTGCTCGCGCCCCGCGCGTCGCTCGTCCTGCTGGGGGTCGCGGACGGCGGCATCCGGGAGGCGCGGGCGGAGGTCACCGAGTCCGTCGTGGCGATCGTTCGGCGAGGCAGCGCGCGTCGTACGCTCATCGCCGCACCCTGGTGGGGAGACGGGCATCGCGACCACCGGGTGCTCGGCGAGGTCGCGCTCGCACTCCGGGGCGGGGGCGTACGGGTCGCCGGCTACCCGATCTGGATGTGGCACTGGGCGGATCCGGACGTCGTCGACACGTCGTCGTGGCACGTGCTCTCGATGAGCGAGGCCGACCACGAGCGCAAGCAGCGGGCGATCGCCGCGTACCGCAGCCAGCTCGAGCCCGATCCACGGCGGCCGCGGGACGGCGCGCTGCTGCACCGCGAGACCCTCGCCCACTTCGCCCGCGACATCGAGATCTTCGTGATGGCGGATGCGGCGACCGCCGCGGACCGCACGATCGCGGACTTCGACGCCTTCCACGCCCGCCACGACGACCCGTGGGGCCTCGAGTCCCGCTGGTACGAGCGCCGGAAGCGCCAGCTGCTGCTCGCGTCGCTCCCCCGCGAGCGGTTCGAGCGCGCTCTCGAGCTCGGGAGCGCATCGGGGGCGACGACCCGCGAGCTCGCGGAACGGTCGGTCTCGGTCATCGGCGTCGACGCCTCGGCCGTCGCGATCGAGCGCGCCCGTCGCCGCGGGGTGCCGGACGGCGTGGCGTATCAACAGCGCGAGCTGCCCGACGACTGGCCCGACGGCGAGTTCGACCTCATCGTGCTGTCGGAGCTGGCCTACTACTGGTCGCCCGAGCGGCTGGCGCGGGCGCTCGACCGGATCGACGCGTGCACGACCGACGACGCCGTGCTCGTGGTCTGCCACTGGCGCCGGCCGATCGAGGGGGCCTCGCAGAGCGGCGACGACGTGCATGCGGTGCTCGGCACGCGCCGGGGCTGGCGCTTCCTCGCGCGGCACACCGAGGAGGACTTCCTGCTCGACGTGCTCGTGCGTCCCGGCATGGCGTCGGTCGCGACAGAGGGCGGGCTGGCGTGATCCGCGCCGTCGCCGTCGTCATCCCCGCGCACGACGAGGAGGCGCTGCTCGGCGCCTGTCTCGCCTCGGTGGCCGCCGCGATCGCGCAGCTCTCGACGACGCACCCGGGGGTGACGTGCCGTGCATGGGTCGTGCTCGACGCATGCCGCGACGCCAGCGCGGCCGTCGCCGACGCGGCGGGGGTGCGCGCCATCCGGATCGAGCAACGCAACGTCGGCGCCGCCCGTGCGGCGGGACTCGCGGCGGCCCGCACCCGGTTCGCACGCATCCCGCCGGAGGGGCTGTGGACGGCGCACACGGATGCGGATTCCGATGTGCCGTCGCACTGGCTCTCGCACCAGGTCGACCTCGCCGACGACGGCGCGGATGTCGTGGTCGGCACGGTGCGACCCGACTTCCGCGACCTCGACGCGCAACGCACCGCCGCCTGGTGGGCCCGCTACTCGCCCGGGGTGGCGAACGGCCACGTGCACGGCGCGAACCTGGGTGTGCGGGCCACCGTCCTCGACACGGTCGGCGGCTTCGCGGCCGTGCCCGAGCACGAGGATGTGCGGCTCGTCGAGGCCGCCCGCGCGGCGGGGGCGCGCATCGTCGCATCGGACGGCGCGTGGGTGCGTACGAGCGGGCG
>JAVBUN010000128.1:0-13935 GCA_031555335.1 Microbacterium sp. | reverse complement strand
GGTCCGCCGGTGCCCTGGCCGAGCGGGTCGCCGCCCTGGATCATGAAGCCGGGGATGATGCGGTGGAACACGACGTCGGTGTAGAGCGGGCCGGCGCCGGGCTTGCCGGTCGCGGGGTCGGTCCATTCCTGCGAGCCGTCGGAGAGCCCGATGAAGTTCTGAACGGTTCGCGGCGCGTGGTCCCCGAACAGGTTGACGACGATGTCGCCGTGGTTGGTGTGGATGGTGGCAACGGCAGAGTGCTGAGGCATGGCTACATTCTCTCAGAGTTCCCTGCAACCCTGCCGTCGCGCGGGCTTTCCTCTGGCAGGATGGGGCACACGACAACCCAGGAATAGGGGGATCTCACGTGAGCCTCAGCCGCAAACGGAAGAAGGAGCTCCGCAAGCTCCAGAACCACGCCACGAAGGTGTGGGAATCCCAGCAGGTGCTCGTCGGTGAGGCGGCGAACGTCGCCCGCGAAGCCGGTCGACAGCTCGGCCACTACAACCGCGAGCAACTCGTGCCCGCCGTGCAGACCGGATACGAGCGGTATGCGGCTCCCTACGTCGATCGCGGCGTGACGGTGACGAAGAAGGTCCTCTCCGACAAGGTGGTCCCGGCCGCCGGTGCCCTGGTCGGCAGCGCCCTGTCCGTGTGGGATGCCGCCAACGACACCCGCTCGCGGATCGCCTCGGGCCGCGGCATCTCGATCGATGCCGCGAGCTACCAGAAGAATGCGGCGAAGTACGGCAAGAAGGCGACGCGTGCGCTCGCCGGAAAGCTGTCCGTGCTGGAGCCGAAGAAGAAGGGGATCGGCGCCGGTGGCGTGATCGCCATCATCCTCGGAGTCATCGCCGCGGGCGGTGTGCTCTACGCCGCATGGCAGACGCTGCGCGCCGACGACGAGCTGTGGGTGGCGGACGACCCGCTGCGCGCACCCGACGCGTGACAGAAGATCCGACGGGGCGGGTGCGGGAAGCCGCATCCGCCCTCGGTCTGTCCGTCGAGATCCGCGAGCGCGCCGAGGCTCGGAGCCTCCCCGAGGCGGCGAGTCTGCTCGGCATCGCTCCGGACGACATCGTGAAGACACTCGTCGTGGGTCGCAGCGACGACACGTTCCTCTTCGCCCTGATCCCGGGCGATCGCGCCATCGCATGGCCGAAGCTCCGCGCCGTCGTCGGTGTCAACAAGCTCCGCCTCCCCGAGGCGGACGTCGCGCTGGCCGCAACCGGTTACGAGCGCGGCACGATCGTCCCTCTCGGCAGCACCACCGCGTGGCCCGTCTACGCCGACGAGAGCATCCGCGGTCGGCGCGTAGCGCTGGGAGCCGGCGCGCACGGGTACAGCATGTTCGTCGATGCCGACGAGCTGATCGACGCACTGTCGGCGACCGTCGCGGACATCTCGGGCCCGATGCCCTCGCGCTAGTCGCGAAGGCCCGCCATCCGCATCCCGATGTCGACCAGCTTCACGCGACGGATCGCGGACAGCTGGTCGGACCGGAACCACGCCGCCTGGTCGGTCGATCCGTCCTTCTCGTCACGCAGCTTCCCCCCGAGGATCCGCGCGCGGTAGACGATCCTCAGCGTATGGAGGGCCTCGTCGGACTCGGCGATGCGCCGATTCGCCGGGATCACCCGCGAGTGGATGCCGAGGAGCTGCCCCACCGCGGCACGGTAACCGGTCTCCTCGCGGATCTCCCGCCGTACCGCGTGCTCGGGATCCTCGCCCGGCTCGAGTCCTCCGCCGGGAAGCGTCCACGCGCTGTGGCGACCCTCGTTCCAATGCGCGAGCAGGATGCGGCCGTCCTCGTCGGTGATGATGGCGTAGGCCGCGACGCGCGTTTCCATGCGGGTGACTCTATCCGCACGGGTGATGCCGAGATGACCCCCGCATGAGAGTGCACTCATACTGCTGTGGAAAACCTCCCGCCGGGACGCGCCGTGGCTAGCGTGTGAGCGTGTCGCTGGATCCGGACGAGTCGCTCGCACAGGTCGAGGCCGACGTCCGTCGCAGCGACGAGCGGGCGGCGCGCATGCCGGCTTTCGAGGCCGCGCTGTCGCGGGTCCGCGGCGACGCGTCGTCGCCCGGACGGGACATCCACGTACAGGTCGATGCGACCGGGCGCGTCGTGGGGCTGCGATTGAGCGAGACAGCGGTGTCCCGCGGGTCGCGCCGGTTGTCGGCCGACATCCTCACGGTGATCCGCGCCGCGGAGAGATCCGCCCAGAACGCCGCCCTCGAGGCGGTCTCCGACCTCCTCGGCGCTGAGGACCCGATCACCGAACAACTCAGATCCACCGGCACCGCCGGATGATTCAGCGGAGGAGACCGTGATGACCGACGACATCGCCCTCGATTTCGACCGACTGCGACAGCATGCCGCGTTGGTCGACTCCCTTGCCGACGATGTGACGTCCGCGCTGTCGGTCTTCCGCGGCGGCGATCTGGCGACCGGGGCGTTCGGCATACTGTGCGCCTTCCTCGTGCCGCCGAGTCTGGCCCTCTCGGCTGCCGCCAGCGGGCTGCTCGGCGCGGACGAGTCGCTGCTCCTGCGCACCGCGGGAGAGCTGCGCGGAACTGCGGCGCAATGGGAGCAGTTCGAGGACGACACGATGACCACGCTGCGCGATCTCGAGAACGGCCTGGGCCTGTGACCGCGGTCGCGGCGGGGTCCGCGTTCGTCTCGCCCTACAACGGCAGCCGGCTCATCGCCGACGGCAACGCCCTGTCGCAGGCCGTCCGCGACGGCAACTGGCTCGACGGCGGCATCGCCTTCCTCGACATGCTCGGCGACGGGGCGGCGGCGCTCTCGGATCCGATCGGCACGCTCGCCAGTTGCGGCCTCGGATGGGTCATGCAGCACCTGAAGCCGCTGAGCACCTGGCTCGCCCAACTCGCCGGCAGCGAGTCGAACGTGGCCGCGGTCGCGGGTCAGTGGACCTCGGCGGGATCCTCCCTGCGCGAGACGGGGGCGGCACTCACCTCACGGCTCCGCGATCTCGACGGTCTCTCGGGCAACACGGTGACGACCTACATCCGGTTCGCGGAGGACACCGCGCAGCATCTCGGCGCGTCGGGGGGCTGGGCCGAGTCCGCCGCGAGCGGACTCCTCACCGCGTCCTCCCTCGTCACCCGGATGCGGGGAATCGTGAAGTCCGCCATCTCGCAGGTCGTCGCGACGGCCATCGAGGCCATGGCCGTGGTCGCCGCATCCATGGGTCTCGGAATGGGATACGCCATCGCCCGGGTCGTCACCAAGGTCAATCAGCTCGTCAACAAGGTCGTGCGCCCGATCACCCAGGTCCTGAAGTCGGTGAAGGCGCTCACCGGACTGGTGCAGCAGCTGCGCTCGCTCTTCGGCCGCACCTCCACAATGATGTCGACCCTGCTGGGCGGGCGTCCCGACGCCGTCACCGTCACCGCCGGCACGGTGGTGGACGCCTCCGCCGCAACCGCGCTCGGTGCGTCCGGTCACGACGCCCTGGTCCGCGCCGGGGCGACCGCGGATGCCTGGCACCACAGCGGCACCGGTGTCACCGTCGTCCCCGGGATGGACGATGTCCTCGTCGCGGATGCCTCGATGGCCCCCGACGGCGGATCGCCCGGCGGCGGGGGAGCGGGCGGGGTGACCCTCGGCCCGTCGTCGGGACTCGCCGGCGCCGGCTCGGCGGGCGGCATCGCGACCGGGACGGGAATCGGCGGCGGGCTTCTGGCCGGGGCTGCGGTGAGCTCGGCCGCCTCGGGAGGCGGGGGCATGGGCGGAGCCGGCACCGGGCGGTTCATGCCGCCGGGTGCGATGGCCGGGTCCCGGGACGACGGACGCCGCTCCGGACTCGGAGTGCGACGAGCCCCCCTCACGGTGGTCATCGAGGCGCGGGAGGACGACGAGGAGGCCTGAGCTGTGCATTCCCCGGACCAACGCGAGAAGGACCGACCTATCGGGCCGGTCCTTCTCGCGTTGTGGAGCCTAGGAGTCCCCGCGCCCTCCACCCGCCGCTTCGCGGCGCGTGGAGCCTCCGCGCGGGGGCCCATCGAACGCTCGCTGCGCTCGCGGTTCGAATCACTGAACCCGATAATGCGAGAAGGACCAGCCCTTCGGGCCGGTCCTTCTCGCGTTGTGGAGCCTAGGAGATTCGAACTCCTGACATCCTGCTTGCAAAGCAGGCGCTCTACCAACTGAGCTAAGGCCCCGGGGCTGTTGGTGGGGCTACCAGGACTTGAACCTGGGACCTCTTCATTATCAGTGAAGCGCTCTAACCGCCTGAGCTATAGCCCCGAACCGCTGCCGACTCGCGTCGCCAACCTCCAAGACTTTACCGGAAGCGGCGCGATTTGACGAATCGCGGGTCAGTTGGAGGTGAACCCGACGAGCAGGCCACCGGTGACCTTGACGGCCAGGTTGTAGATACCGGCGACGACCGCGCCGAGCACCGTGACGACGATGAGATTCAGGATCGCGACGACGGCCGCGAAGGCCATCACCTGCGGCAGCCCGACGAACTGGCTGAGCGAGAGCGATCCGTCCGAGAACGACGCGAAGAACTCATCGGCCTTGCCGATGAGGCCCGTGGTCTGCACGATCATGAACACCAGGAAGAACGACACCACCGTCACGATCGCGAGCGCCACCGCGGCGAGGAACGACAGCTTCACCGCGGACCAGAAGTCCACGTACACCAGGCGCAGTCGCACCTGCTTCGCGCTGGTCTTGCTGCTCGACTTCTTGGCGAGCTTGTCGGCTACCGTGCTCATGCCTCAGTACTTTCGTCGGGAACGGGGGCGGACGCATCCTCTGCATCCGGGACATCTTCCGATGCCTCGGCCAAGCGCCGCTCGGAATTACGAGCGATCGCGATGATCCGGTCATCGTCGTCCGGACGGGCGAAGACCACGCCCATCGTGTCACGACCCTTGGCGGGCACCTCGGCCACGGCAGAGCGTACCACCTTGCCGCTGGCAAGAACCACGAGGACCTCGTCGTCGTCGCCGACCATCAGGGCACCCGCGAGAACTCCCCGATCCTCGTTGAGTTTCGCCACCTTGATGCCGAGTCCGCCGCGGCTCTGCACGCGGTACTGGTCCACGTCCGTGCGCTTGGCGTACCCGCCCTCGGTGACGATGAAGACGTCCCCGTCACTGCGCGCGACGGATGCGGACAGCAGGCTGTCGGCATCCCGGAACGACATGCCCTTCACGCCCTCGGTCGACCGGCCCATCGGACGCAGCGACGAGTCGGTGGCGGTGAACCGCAGCGACATCCCCAGCCTGCTGACGAGCAGGATGTCATCGCTCTCGTCGACGAGCAGCGCGCTGACGAGCTCGTCCTCCTCGCGCAGCCGGATGGCGATGACTCCGCCCTGGCGGTTCGTGTCGTACTCGGTGAGTCGTGTCTTCTTGACGAGACCGCCGCGCGTCGCGAGCACCAGGTAGGGCGCCGCGGCGTAGTCGCGGATGTCGAGAATCTGCGCGATCTCCTCGTCGGGCTGCAGCGCGAGGAGGTTGGCCACGTGCTGACCCTTGGCATCGCGTCCCGCCTCCGGGACCTCGTACGCCTTGGCGCGGTAGACGCGGCCCTTCGTGGTGAAGAACAGCAGCCAGTGGTGAGTGGTGGTCACGAAGAAGTGCTCGACCACATCGTCCGCACGCAGCTGGGCTCCCTTGACGCCCTTGCCCCCGCGGTGCTGCGAACGATAGTTGTCGCTGCGGGTGCGCTTGATGTAGCCGGCGCGCGTGATGGTGACGACCATCTCCTCCTCGGGGATGAGGTCCTCGACGGACATGTCGCCGTCGAAGCCGAAGAGGATCTGGGTGCGCCGCTCGTCGCCGTACTTCGCGACGATCTCGGTGAGCTCGTCGCGGACGATGGTGCGCTGTCGCTGCGGCGAGGCCAGGATGTCCTGGTAGTCCGTGATCTGCGACTGCAGTTCCTCGGCCTCGTCGATGATCTTCTGACGTTCGAGCGCCGCGAGGCGACGCAGCTGCATCGCGAGGATGGCGTCGGCCTGCACGTCGTCGATCTCGAGCAGGCTCTTCAGGCCGCCGCGGGCGTCGTCGACCGTGGCCGACGCACGGATGAGCGCGATGACCTCGTCCAGCGCGTCGAGCGCCTTCAGGTATCCGCGCAGGATGTGCATGCGCTCCTCCGCCTTGCGGAGGCGGAACGCGGTGCGGCGCACGATCACGTCGATCTGGTGCGCGACCCAGTACGTCACGAAACCGTCGAGCGAGAGCGTGCGCGGCACGCCGTCGACGATCGCGAGCATGTTCGCACCGAAGTTGTCCTGCAGCTGGGTGTGCTTGTACAGGTTGTTCAGGACGACCTTCGCGACCGCATCCCGCTTGAGGACGACGACCAGACGCTGGCCGGTGCGGTCGCTCGACTCGTCCCGGATGTCGGCGATGCCGGTGATCTTGCCGTCCCGCGCGAGGTCGCGGATCTTCACCGCGACGTTGTCGGGGTTCACCTGGTACGGCAGCTCGGTCACGACGAGGCAGGTGCGCCCCTGGATCTCCTCGATGTTCACGACGGCGCGCATCGTGATCGAGCCGCGGCCGGTGCGGTACGCATCCTGGATGCCGCGGGTTCCGAGGATCTGGGCGGCCGTGGGGAAGTCCGGGCCCTTGATGCGCTGGAGGAGTGCTTCGAGCAGCTCCTCGCGCGTCGCCTCGGGGTGGTCGAGGGCCCAGAGCACACCGTCCGAGACCTCACGGAGGTTGTGCGGGGGGATGTTGGTCGCCATGCCGACGGCGATACCCACGGAACCGTTCACCAGGAGGTTCGGGAAGCGCGCGGGCAGCACGACCGGCTCCTGGGTCTGGCCGTCGTAGTTGTCGACGAAGTCGACGGTCTCCTCTTCGATGTCGCGCACCATCTCGAGCGCGAGGGGAGCCATCTTCGTCTCGCTGTACCGCGGGGCCGCGGCGCCCTGGTTGCCGGGCGATCCGAAGTTTCCCTGACCGAGCGCCAGCGGATAACGCAGCGACCACGGCTGCACGAGGCGCACGAGGGCGTCGTAGATCGGCGAGTCACCGTGCGGGTGGTACTGACCCATCACCTCGCCCACGACGCGGGCGCACTTCGAGAACGACTTGTCGGGGCGGAAGCCGCCGTCGTACATGCCGTAGATCACGCGGCGATGAACCGGCTTCAGGCCGTCCTCGACGCGCGGCAGCGCACGACCGACGATGACGCTCATCGCGTAATCGAGGTAGCTGCGCTGCATCTCCGACTGCAGATCGACCTGGTCGATCTTGCCGTGGTCGTGCTCGGGTGCCTCGTTGGGGCGCTCTTCGTCAGTCATGTGTCTGTGTATTCTCCCGTGGGCCCTTCGTCTCGCTTCGCTCGTTCAGGGACCGGATGCTGAACGAGGCGCACAGCGCCGAGACGAAGTATCAGATGTCGAGGAAGCGGACGTCCTTGGCGTTGCGCTGGATGAAGTGGCGACGGGACTCGACGTCCTCGCCCATCAGGGTGGAGAAGATCTCGTCCGCGGCGGCCGCGTCGTCGATCGTGACCTGCAGGAGCGTGCGGGTCGCGGGGTTCATCGTCGTCTCCCACAGCTCCTTGGCGTTCATCTCACCGAGACCCTTGTAACGCTGGATGCCGTTGTCCTTGGGGATGCGCTTGTTGTTCGCCACACCCGACGCGAGCAACGCGTCGCGCTCGATGTCGCTGTAGACGTACTCGTGGGGGGAGTTCGACCACTTCAGGCGGTACAGCGGGGGCTGCGCGAGGTAGACGTAGCCGGCCTCGATCAGTCCGCGCATGTAGCGGAACAGCAGGGTCAGCAGGAGGGTCGTGATGTGCTGGCCGTCGACGTCGGCATCCGCCATCAGGACGATCTTGTGATACCGGGCCTTCTCGATGGAGAAGTCCTCGCCGATGCCGGTGCCGAAGGCCTGGATCATGGCCTGCACCTCGTTGTTGCCGAGGGCGCGATCGAGGCGCGCGCGCTCCACGTTCAGGATCTTGCCGCGCAGCGCCAGGATCGCCTGCGTGTGCGGGTCGCGACCCTGCACCGCGGAACCACCGGCCGAGTCGCCCTCGACGAGGAAGATCTCGCTGATCGAGGCGTCCTTGCTCGTGCAATCCTTCAGCTTGTCGGGCATGGATGCGGACTCGAAGACGCTCTTGCGGCGTGCGGTCTCGCGGGCCTTCCGAGCAGCCAGACGCGCGGTGTTCGCATCCATCGCCTTCCGGACGATGTTCTTCGCCTGCTGCGGGTTGCGATCGAACCAATCGCCCAGCTGGTCGCCGACGACCTTCTGCACGAAGGCCTTCGCCTCGGTGTTGCCGAGCTTGGTCTTGGTCTGACCCTCGAACTGCGGCTCCGAGAGCTTGACCGAGATGACCGCGGTGAGGCCCTCGCGCACGTCCTCGCCGGAGAGGTTGTCGTCCTTCTCCTTGAGCATGTTCTGCGCGCGGGCGTATTTGTTCACCAGAGTCGTGAGCGCCGCACGGAAGCCCTCTTCGTGAGTGCCGCCCTCGTGGGTGTTAATCGTGTTCGCGTACGTGAACACGTTCTCCGTGTACGAGGTCGTCCACTGCATGGCCAGCTCGAGCGCGATCTTGCGCTCGGTGTCCTCGGTCTCGAAGTCGATGATCTGATCGTTGACGGCCTCGGCCTTGCGCACCCGGTTGAGGTACTCGACGTAGTCGACGAGACCGCGCTCGTAGAGGAACTCGTCGTGCGGCTGCACCACCACGAGCGTGCCGTCGACCTCTTCATCGGTGGCGCGGTCGGCGCGCTCGTCGCTCACCGAGATGGCCAGACCCTTGTTGAGGAATGCCATCTGCTGGAAGCGCGTGCGGAGCGTGTCGTAGTCGAACTCGACGGACTCGAAGATCTCGGGGTCCGGCCAGAAGGTGATGGTCGTGCCGGTCTGCGTGCTGTCCTCGCCCTGCTCGAGGGGGGCCTGAGGCACGCCGCCCGAGCGGTAGGACTGGCGCCACACGGAACCCTGGCGCTTGACCTCGACCTCGAGACGGGTGGAGAGCGCGTTCACGACCGACGAGCCGACGCCGTGCAGACCGCCCGACACGGCGTAGCCGCCGCCGCCGAACTTGCCGCCGGCGTGGAGGACAGTGAGCACGACCTCGACGGTGGACTTGCCCTCGGTCTTGTGGATGTCCACGGGGATGCCACGGCCGTTGTCGACGACGCGCACACCGCCATCGGGGAGGATGGTGACCTCGATGCGATCGCAGTAGCCCGCCAGGGCCTCGTCGACGGAGTTGTCGACGATCTCGTAGACGAGATGGTGGAGTCCGCGGGGGCCGGTGGAGCCGATGTACATGCCGGGGCGCTTGCGAACCGCCTCGAGACCCTCCAGCACCTGGATGGCGTCCGCCCCGTAATCGTTCCGGTTCTGCTCCGGGGTCGTACCGCTGTCTTCGGGAACGCTGGGGGGTGTGGGGGACGTCATAGGTTTCGAGCGCTCCGGTTCAGTAGACGGGACGAATCGATTCTATCAACTCGACCCCGATCGCGGGGCGTGTACGCCCGTGTGGCGGGATGAATCTCGCGCAGGTACGTGAGGACGTGGGTCATCCATAGGTATCCCGAGGACCGCGCCCTGGAACGGCTCTGGGACCCCATTTCCACGACGGGACGTCCGGTCCGACGAAGCGCACGTTCTCGACCCCGGCCTCCGGGAACCGCTGGGCGATCTGGGTCACGATGTGCGTGCGCATCAGTCGCAGCTGCTTCGCCCAGGCGGACGAGTCGCACTGCACCGTGAGAACTCCGGCATCCAGTCCCACCGGGCGGGTGTGCTGCGCCGTCTCCTCGCCCGCCACCTGCTGCCACTGCAGGATCAGGTCCTCACGGGCGAGGGCCGGGTTCCACCCGGCCTGCTTCGTCCATCCCGCGAGCACGTCGCCGAGTCCGTGCGGGTCGCGCCCCGGGGCGAACGGAATGCTCTCATCATCGCCGGGGGTGCGCCGGCGACGACGCGCGCCGCGACGGACGGTCGGCTCGAGCCCCCGCAGCCGCAGGTAGGTCGAGAGGGTCTCGGGCAGGTCGTCGTCAGTCATCGTCGACGTCCTCGATCCGACCGGAACGGATGCGGACGGTCCGACCGCGCAGGCCCGGCGGGACATCCGCCTCGACCGCAGCGGTGACGATGACCTGCTCGAAATCCGCCACCAGAGTCGCGAGACGGGCACGGCGGTCGGCGTCGAGCTCCGCGAAGACGTCGTCGAGGATGACGATCGGGTCCCCGAGCGCCGAGTCGGCGCGCAGCAGCTGGGCCGATGCCAGCCGCAATGCGAGCGCGACCGACCAGGATTCGCCGTGTGAGGCGTATCCCTTGACCGGGAGCGATCGGATGCGGACGAGCAGATCGTCGCGATGCGGCCCCACGAGCGTCACACCGCGCTCGAGTTCGGCCGAGCGCCGAGCCGCGAGGGCCGTGCGGAAGGCCGCGGCGGTGTCACCGGTGGCGAGGGCTGCCGCCGCATCCGCGTCCTCTTCGGGATCCGCGCCCGCGAGAGAGGAGGCCCACGCGAGTTCGGGCGAGTGGTCGGCGCCGGCGATGGCGGCGTAGGCCGCGACGAGCGGCGGATGCAGCTCATCGGCGAGCCGGGTCCGCGCGTCGATGATCTCCGAGCCGAGCGTCACGAGCTTGTCGTCCCAGACATCGAGCGTCGGCAGCGACTCCGCGCGCAGGCCCCGCGCACGCGCGGACTTCAGCAGCGCGGTGCGCTGACGGAGCACCCGTTCGTAGTCCGCGAGCACTCCCGCCATCCGCGGGATGCGCTGCACGAGCAGCTGATCCGCGAATCGGCGCCGTGCCGACGGGTCTCCCCGCACGATCTGCAGATCCTCCGGGGCGAACAGCACGACCTGCGCGTAGCGCGGCAATTCGGCGGTGCGCACCGGCGCGCCACCCACCCGCGCCTTGTTCGAGCCCTGCTTGTTGATCTGCATCTCGAGCATCATGTGCCGCTCGCCGTGGGCGAGCCGCACCCGGACGATCGCCGCATCGGCCCCCGCCCGCACGAGCGGTGCGTCCGCGGACACCCGGTGCGAACCGAGCGTCGCGAGGTAGGTGATCGCTTCGGCGAGATTCGTCTTGCCCTGTCCGTTGCTGCCGACGAGCAGATTCGCGCCGGCGACGAAGGCCAGATCCGCATGCTCGTAGTTGCGGAAGTCGACGAGACTCAACTGCTCCACGATCACCGGGTCAGACTACCCGTGACCTCGGTCATCCGAGGTGGTCAGCGCAGCAGCAGGTTCGGCTGGAGCAGGTACTTGAACGAGCCCTCGCCGTCGCGGTCGACCGATGTCTGCGGCGTGACGAGGATCGGGCTGAGCTTGTTCGCGTTGTCGCTCGAGGTGAACGTCACGCGCGTGAACTCGCTGCGCACGGCCGCGAGCGCCTCGAGGAGGTACTGCGGGTTGAGCCCCAGCGTCACGTCGTCCCCGGTGAGCGTCGCATCGACCGACTCCGATGCGCGCGCCTGCTCGGTGCCCGACGCCTCCATCGCGACGCCTTCGGTTCCGAACGTGAACCGGAGCGGCGCGGAGCGATCGAGCACGAGCGCGACGCGGCGCACGGCCTCTGCGAGCTCCGCCGTGTTGACGACGGCGTGGTGCTCGGTCTGCTCCGGGAACAGGCGCCGGACGGGCGGGAAGTTCCCCTTGATCAGTAGCGAGGTGACGGTCTTGTTGCCCGACGTGAACGCGATGATCTCGCGATCGCCCGAACCCGAGAACGCGATGGAGATGTTCTCGCCGTGCGAGAAGGTCTTGCCGACCTCCTGCAGGGTGCGCGCCGGAACGAGCGCCGTCGTCGTGTCGCCCTCGCTCGCCGGACCGTCCCACGGGATCTGCCGCAGGGCAACCCGGTAGCGGTCGGTCGCGACGAGGCTCAGCTGGGATCCGCTGACCTCGAGCTGCACGCCGGTGAGCACGGGGGTGACGTCGTCGCGCGATGCCGCGAACGCCACCTGCGCGATGG
The DNA here is from genome assembly GCA_031555335.1 of Microbacterium sp. Lineage (GTDB taxonomy): Bacteria > Actinomycetota > Actinomycetes > Actinomycetales > Microbacteriaceae > Microbacterium. Next base: position 1,986 of record JAVBUN010000128.1, on the reverse strand, counting down.
CGGTCGCGAAATCCTCCGCCGGGACGAGCCCGGACTCGCCGGTGACCTCCGGGATGGCGGGATATTCCTGCACCGGCATCGAGGCCAGCGTGAAGCGTGCCGAACCGCAGGTCAGCAGGATGCCGTCGTCCTCGACCGCGATCTGGATCGGCGCATTGGGCAGCCGGCTGGCGATGTCGGAGAGCAGGCGGCCGTGAACGAGGATCGTCCCCGGCTCGTCGACGGTCGCCTCGATCGTCGTGCGGGCCGAGGCCTCGTAGTCGAAGGCGGAGAGGGACAGGCCCGCTTCGCTCGCCTCGATGAGAACGCCCGCCAGGATCGGCTGCGGGTTCCGCTGCGGGAGGAGCTTGACGACGAAGGACACAGCTTCGCTGAACACATCGCGATTGACGTGGAACTTCACGGACGCTCCCTCGGTGTCGGGCTGGGCCTTCCCATGCTAGTGCTGCGACACGACCGGACGAAGACCGGGTCCGCCGTCGCCGTAAAGGTGATCGCAGGGGTTCTCAAAGGGAAATGACATTCATCTTGTTAACAACTGTGGGAACTGTGGATAACTCGGTGGATTGCTGTCGTCGAGCGGGAACTACACGCGTGTGAGTTGTGCAAGCCCTGAGGAATCCGCTGTCAAAGGGGGTGAGGTCCCCGAGGCCCGGACGATGCTCTCTCCACAGGGCGGGGGCGTGTCGTGCACATCTGGTGCGGCGTGGCTCACAGTTATCCACAGGTTTTCCACACTGTGCAAAGCGGATTGTGGGGCGCGCCGGGGGCACGTGTCAAGTCGACGCGGTGCGGCGTGTGCGACGGGCCGCCGGGAACGGCCGTCCGGCGGGCTCAGCGACCGGCGCGGCCGAGCTGGGTGGTGATCTCGGAGACCTGGTTGTAGATGGAGCGACGCTCCTTCATGAGGTCGCTGATCTTCTTGTAGGCGTACATCACGGTGGTGTGATCGCGGTTGCCGAAGAGCTGTCCGATCTTCGGCAGCGAGAGGTTCGTGCGCTCGCGGCAGAGGTACATGGCGATCTGACGCGCGGTGGCCACGGCCTGCGATCTGCTCGAGCCGTAGAGGTCGTCGACCGACAGTTTGAAGTACTGCGCCGTCGCGGTGATGATGTCGGTCGGCGAGATGACGTTCGCGTCGTCCTGATCGATGATGTCGCGGAGCACCTGCTGCGCGAGCGACATGTCGAGGGTGGAGCGGTTGAGGCTGGCGAACGCCGACACCCGGATGAGCGCTCCCTCGAGCTCGCGGATGTTGCTGGAGACGACGGTGGCGATGTACTCCAGCACCTCGTCGGGGATCTGCAGCCGCTCGTTCTGCGCCTTCTTGCGGAGGATCGCGATGCGGGTCTCGAGGTCGGGTGCCTGCACGTCGGTGATGAGACCCCACTCGAAGCGGCTCCGCATCCGGTCTTCGAACCCGGTGAGGTGCTTGGGCGGCACATCGCTCGTGATCACGACCTGCTTGTCGTGATCGTGCAGCGTGTTGAAGGTGTGGAAGAACGCCTCCTGCGTCTCCGCCCTGCCCTGCAGGAACTGGATGTCGTCGATGAGGAGGATGTCGATCTCGCGGTAGCGCGACTGGAAGACCGACGCCCGGTTGTTGGCGATCGAGTTGATGAAGTCGTTCGTGAACTCCTCGCTCGAGACGTACCGGACTTTGACGCCGGCATAGAGGGACTGGGCGTAGTCGCCGATCGCGTGGAGGAGGTGTGTCTTGCCGAGTCCCGAGTCGCCGTAGATGAAGAGCGGGTTGTAGGCCTTGGCCGGCGCCTCGGCCACGGCGACCGCCGCGGCATGGGCGAAGCGGTTCGATCCGCCGATGACGAAGTTGTCGAAGTTGTACTTCGGGTTGAGGCGCGAGTCGCTGCGACGCGAGGAGATCTCGCTCACCGTCGCGACGGGGTCCGGAGCCACGGCCGGGGCGACATCGTCGCCGGCCGCATCGCTCACGGGGGAGAGGGTCGCGGTCGGCATCTCGGGGTT
>JAVBUN010000211.1:0-5469 GCA_031555335.1 Microbacterium sp. | reverse complement strand
GGGACGGTGCGGATGAAGGACAGCTGACGCGCCATGGACTGCTCCGGGAGGGTTTGAATCGATCGATTCAAACTAGCGCAGGTGTGCGCGCCGTCAGACCCGGGCGATCCCGTCCGCCTGCAGCTGCCCGATCAGACTGTGGATGCTGATCCGGTAGGACTCCGCGAGCTGGTCGGCGGGCGTGCCGGCGAGCAGGAGGATCTCGAGCCCCCGCCAGAGGGCGACGATCGACTGCGCCCCGCGCGTGCAGGCGGCCTCGGCGAAGCCGGCCTCTCGCAGTCGCGCTTCGACCCGCTCCACCCACGAGACCCCGGCGCGTTCGATGAAGTCTCCCCATTCCGCGCTCTCGCGCATGGCGATCCCGAATCGCTGGAAGAAGAGGCGGAGGTAGGAGTGGTTCTCGGGGGTGGACAGGTCCTCCCATGCCCGCTGCAGGCGCTCCTCGATGTCGCCCGGCTCGCCGAGCCGCTCGAAGAGCGCGCGGAGCTTCGGGAACCGCTCGTACGCGCGCATCGCGGCCTCGTCCAGGAGCGCCTCCTTGGACCCGAAGTAGTACAACAGCATCCTGTTGTTGGAGCCGATCCTCCTCGCGACCGCGCTGAGACTGATGTCGATCATGCCGTCGCGAAGAATGAGGTCGACGACGAGACCGAGCAGGCGCTCGCGTTCCGGGGAGCCGATCACGGGGATCATCCTACGGCGCCGTCCGCCGGGTGCGCTCGTCGCGGAGGGCGAGGGCACCCGGCGCGCGGTCAGGCGAGCCAGGCGTCGATCCGCGCCCGGGCGGCGGCCTTCGTCTGCGCGGGCGCGGCGGTCGCGTCGATGGAGGTCCAGGCGCACTCCGCGAGCTGCTCGTCCGTCAGGCCGAGCGTCGTCCGGCACAGCTCGTACTCCGCGAGGATGTCGGGCCCGAAGATGAGCGGGTCGTCCGCGTTGATCGAGCACCGCACGCCCGCCTCGAGCAGGCGCGGAAGCGGGTGGGAGGCGATATCCGTCACGACATCGAGCAGCACGTTCGAGGTGGGGCACACGTCGAGGACGATGCCCCGCTCCGTCAGCTCGGTCACCAGGGCGGGGTCCTCGATGGCGCGGACGCCGTGCTGGACGCGGTCGGCGTGGAGGACATCGATCGCCTCCCGCACTGACTCGGGGCCGACGAGCTCGCCCGCGTGCGGCGTCGCCCGCAGGCCCGCCTGCTTCGCGATCGCGAACGCCTCGGCGAAGAGGCTGCACGGGAAGCCGCGCTCGTCGCTCGCAAGTCCCAGCGAGACGATGCCCTCGCCGGCGAGTGACGCGGCCGCGGTCGCGATCGTCAGCGAGCGCTCGATCGGCGCCGTCCGGTCGATGGACGCCATCACCCCGAACGCCAGGTCGTGCCGCGCGGATGCGGCGCGAGCGAAGCCCACGATCGTCTCGAGCGCCGCGCGGTCCGATCCGTAGATCTGACTGTAGAAGGTCGAGTTCACACCGAGCTCGAGATAGACGACGCCCTGTGCCGCCTGGTCCTCGAAGATCTGGTCGATGAGCAGTTCCAGCGCGGCGGGCTCGCGCAGGACCGCGAGGAGGGTGCGGTACACCTGCGAGAACTGGGTGAACCCGGAGAAGTTCGATGTGTCCGGGGCGGGGATGCCGAGCCCGTCGGCGAGCTGTGCGAGGGTCGCGGGTCGCATGGCCGCCTCCATGTGGAGGTGCAGGTGACCTTTGGGCAGCGCGCGCAGGTCGCGCGCCGTGGTCACATCTGCGGGGGCCGAGGCGGCGAGGGTCATGACGGCGTTCCTTTCGGGGAGGGGGAGGGGAGGAGGACGGGGGCCGGCGCACCGGCCCCCGCCCGGGGGTCACTCGAGTCCGGCCATGGCGGCTTCGAGGTACGTCATGTCGACATAGTCCTCGGGAGCCGGAAGATCGGTGTACCCGGCGGCCTCGAGACCGGGGTACATGATCTCGTTCATGAGCTCGGTGTCCATCCAGAACAACGGGTCGCCGTAGCTGCCGACCACGAGGTCCTGCTGCAGCTCGTTCTCGCGCGTCTGCTGCTTCAGATCCAGACCGAGGTCCGCGCCGTACTCGTCGAGGGCGAGCTGGGCTCCGACGGCGGGGTCCTCCCCGTTCTCCTCCCAGCCGCGGATCGAGGCGCGCAGGAACTTCTCCATCGCCTCCGCGTTCTCCGACACGTACGAGGCGTCGCCGTAGATGATGTTGCCGTACAGCGGCAGGCCGAGGTCGGAGTACAGCGTGACGACGTAATCGTCGGGGGAGAGCCCGTACTGCTCCTCGAGCGTGATCGGCTGGTTGGTGGCGTACGCGGTGTAGGCGATGCCCTGACCCTCGACCAGGGGCGCGATGTCGAATCCGACCGGGATGAACTCGTAGTCCGGCTCGAGACCCGCGATGGCGAACGCCGCGTCGTAGGAGATCCGCGTGTTCTCCTGACCGAGCACCGTCTGTCCGACGAGGTCCTCGGCCGAGTGGACGGGGTTGTCGGCGAGCGACACCAGCGCTCCGGGGCTCTCCTGGAAGAGCGCGCCGATGGCGGTCCAGTCGTTGCCCTCGGCGAAGCTGCGCAGCCACTGCTGGCCGCTCGGGACGATGCCGAGGTCGGCGTCGCCGGCTGCCACCGTCGCCATGGTGGTCGGGGCGTTGGGGCCGCCGCCGATCCACTCGATGTCGAGTCCCTCGTCCTCGTAGTACCCGTTGTGGTCGGCGATCCAGAATCCCGCCCACTCGACATTGGTGATCCAGCCGAGCGAGACCCGGAGGGAGGTGAGCTCCTGCTCTCCCTCCGCGGCCGGCTCGGACGAGCCGCCCGCGCAGGCGGAGAGCGCGAGTGCCGCGGTGAGCGCGAGGCCCGCGCCGGCGGCGAGTCGTACGCCGCGGCGGTGTGTGGTGCCGAACATGGTGCTCCTTCATGGTGATGGTGGGACAGGTCCCCGGGAAATGGGCATGGCTCCGCCCTCGCCGCACCCGGATGCGGTCGTGGACGGACGTCTGTCAGGTCACGCGGGCGTTGACGCGGCGCTCGAGGGCGCGCGCGGCGAGGAACACCAGCACGGAGACGATCGTCGCGACGAGCGCGGTTCCCCAGGCGCGGTCGGTCTCGGCGTAGCTGCGGGCCTTCGAGAAGAGGGCGCCGAGACCGTCGGCTCCCATCAGGAACTCGGCGAGCATCGCGGCGAGCACGGCGCCCGGCGCGGTGATCCGGATCGAGATCATCAGGTTCGGCAGGGCGTAGAGCACCCCGAGTCGTCCCAGCAGCTGTGCCTTGTTCGCGCCCAGGACCTGGAACAGATCCCGCCCCGCATCGGGGATGCTCGCGAGACCGGAGAGGGTGAACACGAACGCCGGGAAGAAGCAGATCAGCGAGGTCGAGGTGAGGACGGCGGGGTCGCCGTACCCCACGATCCGCGCGATGATCGGAATGAGGGCGGTGATCGGCACCGAACGGATGATCAGCGCGGTGGGGGTGACGACGCCGGACAGGGCCGCCGACCACCACACGAGGACGGCGCCCACGTAGCCGATCAGCGTCCCGCCGACCAGGCCCGCCAGCGACATCCCGAGGGTGTACCCGATGGAGGGCACGTACTCGGCGAAGCCGCTCACGACGTCGTCGATGACCGACCACGGTCGGGGGGCGACCGTCGCGGTGTACCCGTTGAGGATCACCCAGAGATCCCACGCGACGAGGATGAGGGCGATCGGCCACAGGTGGACGATTCCCCATCCGACAGCACGAAGACGTTTCATGCGAACCTCCTCGAGGCCACCCGCTGCAACTGGACGAAGAGGAGATATGCGGCGAGCGACATGATCGTCGCGGCCAGGGCGGCGGACCACAGCAGCGCCATCTGGTAGTTCTGCATGGAGCTCACCAGCAGGAGCCCCAGCCCCATCGGGGCACCGAACCACTCGCCGATCGTGGCGCCGAGGATCGCGGCGGGTGCGCAGAGGGTCAGGCCGTCGAAGAAGGCGGGAACGGCGCGGGGGAGCTCCAAGCGCAGCAGCCGCTGCGCCCGGCTCGATCCGAACACCGAGAACACGTCCTCCTGCGCGGGCGGCACGTTCGAGAAGCCGGAGGTCATCGTGACGAACATCACGAAGCCGACGCTGAGCGCCGCGATCACCATGGGGGTGTCCTCGCGGCCCACGGTCGTGATGAGCAGCGGCGCCAGCGCGATCGTCGGAACGGCGTGCAGGATCGCGGCGAACCGGTCGAAGCCCGGTCGCAGCAGCGGCACGACGAGGGCGAGGGCGGCTCCGAGGACGGAGACGACCACGCCGAGTGCGAACCCCTGGGCGGCGGCGGTCAGGGTCACCAGGCTGTTGCGCCACAGCAGGCTCGCCCCGTTCGGCGCGGAGACGTAGGCGACGACGTCGGTGAGCGGGGGCCACGCGCGACCCGCGAGCTGGAACTGACCGATGAGCTCCGCCGCGAGCACGAGCAGGATGGTGCCGGCGACGCCGTAGGCGACCTTCGTGGACGCCCGCATGGCGGGCCTCACGCCTCGGCGCTCTCGTCGAGGAGGGAGGTGAGCTCGTCGACGAGGTCGTGGAACTCCGGCGAACGGGTGACCGCGTGGTCCCGGGGGCGTTCGAAGTCGATCTTCTTCACGGTGCGGACGCGCCCCGGGCGTCCCGTCATCACGATGACGCGGTCGGCGAGGATGAGGGCCTCGTCCACGTCGTGCGTGACGAGGATCGTCGTGATCTTCTCCTCGCCCCAGATCCGGGCGAGCTCGGCGTTCATCCGGCGGCGCGTGACCGCATCCAGTGCCCCGAAGGGCTCGTCGAGCAGGAGCAGGTCGGGGCTGAGCGCCAGCGCCCGCGCGATCGACACGCGCTGTCGCATGCCGCCGGAGAGCTGCTTGGGGCGTGCCTTCTCGAAGCCCGCGAGACCGACGAGTTCGATCAGCCCGTCGACCCGGGCGTCGTCCACCTTGCGGCCGGACACCTTGTAGGGAAGTGCGATGTTGGAACGAACGGATGCCCAGGGCAGCAGCGCATGCTCCTGGAAGGCCACGCCGAGGCGGTGCTGCGCGGCGAGCTCCTTCGGGGCGGCGCCGAACACCTCGACATCGCCGTGCGTGGCGGTGTCGAGCCCGGCGGCCAGGCGGAGGACGGTGGACTTGCCGCACCCGGAGGGGCCGATGATCGCGACGAACTCGCCCTCTTCGACCTCGATGTCGACGGCATCCAGGGCATGGAGGGTGCGCCCCCGACCCAGCGTGAAGGACTTGTCCGCGCCGCGGATCGACACCGCGGCGCGCGGGGCGGGCGGGACGAGGGTCGTGTCGACGGGGGCGGTCGCGGTGAGTGCCTGGGACATGGCGGCGACTCCGTTCCGAGTTCGGGGGTGGGATCCGGCTCCTCGGGGCGAGCGGTTCGCCGCGAGTTGAATTGATTAGTTCAACTCTAGAAACGGTCTGTTTCCGCCGTGTATCGCGGCGGTGCGGACCGTGTTACGCCTCTCGG
>JAVBUN010000144.1:0-3738 GCA_031555335.1 Microbacterium sp. | reverse complement strand
CCGGTCTTGCCGCTCACCCGCAGCACGTCCTCGGGCCTGCCGCCGATGAGCCCCGCGAGCTCGGCCGCGAACTTGTCGGGGTCGGCGGCCGGCAGGTCGATCTTGTTCAGCACCGGGATGATCGTGAGGTCGTTCTCCAGGGCGAGGTAGAGGTTCGCGAGGGTCTGCGCCTCGATGCCCTGTGCCGCGTCGACGAGCAGCACGGCGCCCTCGCACGCGGCGAGCGAACGACTGACCTCGTAGGTGAAGTCGACGTGCCCCGGCGTGTCGATCATGTTGAGCGCATAGGTCCCGTCGCCGGAGGCCCACGGCATCCGCACCGCCTGGCTCTTGATCGTGATGCCGCGCTCGCGCTCGATGTCCATGCGGTCGAGGTATTGCGCGCGCATGTCCCGGTCCGAGACCACGCCGGTGATCTGCAGCATGCGATCGGCCAAGGTGGACTTGCCGTGGTCGATGTGGGCGATGATGCAGAAGTTGCGGAGCAGCTCGGGCGGGGTCGCGGAGGGCTCGAGAGGCTGAGAGGCGCGCGGTGACATGTTCCGTCGATTCTACGGGGGTGCGCGCGCCCACGCCGCCTACCCTGGAACCGTGACCGTGCAGGTGGTGTTCGTGCATGGGATCCGCACGTCCGCATCCATGTGGCGGGCGCAGCTGGCGACGCTCGCCGCGCGCGGGATGCCGGGCGTCGCCGTCGACCTTCCCGGGCACGGATCGCGGATGGCCGAGCCGTTCACGCTCGAAGCGGCGTTCGCCACCATCGACGGCGCGGTGCGGGATGCCGCGGAGCGCGGGCCCGTGCTGCTGGTCGGCCACTCCATGGGCGGGTTGCTGTGCCTCGAATACGCCGGCGCGGCGTCTCCCCCGCCGCTCGCGGGCCTCGTCGCCGCCTCCTGCACCGCGAGTCCGCGCGGGGTGGGGCTTCGCACCTACCGGCTCCTCGCGCGGGGGTTCGATGCGTTGCCCGACCGCGGGATGTGGCTGACGAAGCGGATGCTGGCAGCGACGCTGCCCGACGACACCCGCGAGGACTTCGGCGCCGGCGGCTACGCCTTCGACACGCAGGATGTCGCGCTGGGGCTGCTCTCCACGCTCGACATCGCGACCGCGCTCCCCCGCATCCGCGTGCCCCTGTGGTTCGTGAACGGACAGTTCGACCAGCTGCGGGTCAACGAACGACTCTTCACCCGGCTCGCCCCGGAGGCCGAGCTGATCGTCGTGCCGAAGACCTCGCACCTGGTCAGCGCCATGCGGCCGGAGGTGTTCGATGCGGTGGTCGCACTCGCCGCGGCCCGGATCGACGCGGGACAACGGCCGCCGACCTGATAGACTCGGTGATTGGCTTGCATGCAGGGATTCCCCGTCCCTCATGACCGCCGGAAAGCGCCCTCTTCGCCGACCGGCACAATCCCAGAACACTCTCAAACGAAAGTCCGACGACACACGTGGCAAACATCAAGTCGCAGATCAAGCGCAACAAGACCAACGAGAAGGCCAACGCGCGCAACAAGGCCGTGAAGAGCGAGCTGCGCAGCGCGGTGCGTCGCACCCGCGAGGCCGTCGCCGCCGGCGACAAGGCCGCTGCAGAGACGGCCCTCGTCACGGCGACCAAGAAGCTCGACAAGGCCGTCAGCAAGGGCGTCATCCACGAGAACCAGGCGGCGAACCGCAAGTCGGCCATCGCGAAGCAGGTCGCGGCGCTCTGAGCCCCGCTCCCCCGAAAGCCCGTCGTTCGCGACGGGCTTTCGTCGTTCCCGCCCCCGCACCCCCGCACCCCTGCGCCGCGCCCCGCGCCCCCGCCCCGCGCCCCGCGCCCCGCGCCCCGCGAAACAGCATCCGCGCCACGAGACAGCACGGATCACGCGCTGTCTCGTGGGACGGATGCTGTCTCGCGGTCAGGCGGCGGCGAACGGGGCCCGCGTCGCGATCACCGTGACGAGACGCTCGAGCGCGAACACCGGATCGCGCGAGGCGCCCTTGACCTCGGCGTCGGCACGGGCCGCGGCCTGGATCGCGAGCCCGAGCGAGTCCTGATTCCAGCCCGCGAGGTCGCGGCGGGCGCGGTCCACCTGCCAGTCCTTCATGCCGAGCCGGGCCGCGAGGGCGCCGGACGGTTCGCGACTTCCGGCCACCCGCGCCATCGTCCGCAGCTTCATCGCGATCGCCGCGACCATCGGCACCGGGTCGGCACCCGACGCCAGCGCCTGACGCAGACTGACCAGCGCATCGCCGTAGCGCCCGGCGATCGCCGTGTCGGCGACGGTGAACGCGGAGGTCTCGACGCGCCCGCCGTAGTAGCGCTCCACGATCTGCTCGCCGATGTCGCCCTCGACATCGGCGATGAGCTGCTGGCACGCGGCGGCGAGCTCGGTGAGGTCATCGGTGAACGCGGCGACGAGCGACCGGAGCGCCGCAGGAACGATGCGCCGCCCGGCCTCACGGAACTCGCCCGCCGCGAAGTCGTACCGGTCGGCGTCGCGTTTGATCGCCGGGCAGGCGATCTCGATGCCGCCCCCCTGCCCCGCCCGGATCGCCTCGAGCAGCTTCTTGCCGCGCACGCTCGCGCCGGTGTGGCGCAGCACGATCGTCGCGCCCTCCTGCGGGCCCGCGAGGTACGAGATCGCCTCGGCCAGGAACGCATCGGAGCACTTCTCGACGCTCCCCACCCGCACGAGCCTCGGTTCGCCGAACAGCGACGGCGCGCTCACGGCGAGCAGCGTGCCCGCCGTGTAGTCGGCGGCGTCGATGTCCGAGATCTCGAGGCTCGGATCCTCGGCGCGCAGGTACTCGCGCAGCCGAGCCGTCGCGCGCTCGGCGCAGACGTCTTCGGGGCCCGAGATCAGCACGACGGGCGCGGGCCGCGGCTCGCGCCACGAGACCTGCGGGATGGCGCTGCGCGGCGCGGAGGGTCGACGTGCTGCCATCCCCCCAGCCTAACGAGCGCCGTCGACGCCGGGCGGCGCACGTTCGCGCCAGAGCGTGATCCGCGCGGCATCGTCGGCGACACCGACGAGCACCATGCCGTCGCGATCGGTGCGGGCGACGACGGCGCCGGTCGCGGCCACGATCGCCAGCGCCTCGTCTCGCGGATGGCCGTAATCGTTCCCGGCGCCCACCGGGATCAGGGCCAGGTCGGCACCGATCGCGTCGTAGAGCGCGCCGTCCTGATCCGCGGACCCGTGGTGAGCGAGCTTGACGACGCCGTACGGCGGCCGCAGCGCACCGCTGACCCGCAGGGCGCGCTGGGCGTCGGCACCGAGATCCCCGAGCAGCAGCGTGCGCGGGAGATCAGGCCCGGTCACCTCCACCACGACGCTCGCGTCGTTGCCCGGTGGAACAGCCCGATCGGCGGATGCGGCGGGCCAGAGCACACGCCACACCGCATCGCCCAGCATCCCGCGCATGCCGGCGCGCGCCTCGACGAGCGACCCCGCTCCCACGCTCCGCAGGTCCCGGTCATCGTGCGCGTCGCCCACCGGCCCGTGGAGCACGAGGCCGGCGCGTCCGACGAGCGCATCGATGCCACCGACGTGGTCGGCGTCGAAGTGCGTGATCACGAGCACATCCACGCGGTCGATGCCCAGCCTCTCGAGGCACGCGGCGGTCGGGGCCGGCTCCGGGCCCGTATCGACGAGCATCGTGTCTCCGCCCGAGCGCACGAGCACCGCATCGCCCTGTCCCACGTCGCACATCGCGATCCGCCAGTCGCCCGGTGTCGTCATCGGCACGACGACCGCC
>JAVBUN010000287.1:0-3236 GCA_031555335.1 Microbacterium sp. | reverse complement strand
GACCAGATTCTGTACCTCGATCCGCTGTTCTCCGCGCTCACGGTCGCGACCGATATCGCCGTGGGCATCGCGGTGCTCATGCTCATCGCCGCCTTCCGGCTGATCGCCACGCCGATCCGGTTGTCTGCGTATGCGAGACGCAAGGAGATCGGCATCATGCGCCTGGTCGGAGCCTCCAACCGCTTCATCCAGACGCCGTTCGTCCTCGAGGGCGTGTTCGCGGCATTCCTCGGCTCGGCGTTGGCGAGCGCTGCGGTCGTGGCGGGTGTGCACTTCGGAGTGAACGGCTACCTGCGAGGGCGGGTGCCTTTCATCACGACCTGGGTGACGATGCAGGATGCCGCGTTCGTCGTCCCTGTGCTGATCGGCATCGGCGTGCTGCTGGCCGCCCTCTCGGCAGGCTTCGCGATCAGACGCTGGCTCCGTACCTGATATCCTGAAAGGCTGCTCGGTCGGAACGATCGATCGAGCTCATCACGGCAACAGGAGAGCATCATGCCCAGGGAACGCGGAGAGAAGGTCGTCGCGACCAACCGCCGCGCGCGTCACGACTACACGGTGGAGAAGACGTACGAGGCGGGGCTCGTGCTGACCGGCACCGAGGTCAAGTCACTGCGTCAGGGGCGCGCCAACCTCACCGACGGCTACGCCTACATCGACAACGGGCAGGCGTATCTCGACGCGGTGCACATCCCGGAGTACTCGCAGGGTCACTGGACGAACCACTCCGCCAAGCGCACCCGGAAGCTGCTGCTCCACAAGGAGGAGATCGTCAAGCTGTCGCACGCGGTCTCCGCCGGCGGCTACACGCTCGTGCCGCTGAAGCTCTACTTCTCGGATGGGCGCGCGAAGGTCGAGATCGCGGTCGCCAAGGGCAAGCGCGAGTTCGACAAGCGTCAGACGCTGCGCGAACGGCAGGACAAGCGCGAGGCGGAACGCGCGATGCGCACGAAGAACCGCCTGGGGGAGTAGCCCCGAGGTCGTGCACCGGGGTTCGCTGCCGCGCGTTCTCGTGCTCAGCCCGAGGGGTCATCGGGATCGGCGCGGTCAGCCGCCTCCCGCAGCGCCATCCACGAGCGAAGCCCGGACCGTCCGGCCGGTCGCCATCTTCGCTGCGCGTCGATCCACCCCGGCGGCCTCACCCAGGGCACGCCGCGGCGCATCTGGATGTCCCAGCCGCCGACCTCGATGTTTCGATGGTGGAACCAGCAGAGCGGCACTCCGTTGTCGGTGTGCGTTCCACCGCCCCGCGCATGTCCGTCGACGTGATGGATCTCGCACCATGCGGCGGGGACGTGGCATCCGAGGATGATGCATTCACCGTCGCGCACGGTGATGGCGCGTCGCTGATGCCCGGTGAATATCCGCTGCCGGCCGCCGAGCTCGAGGATGCGCCCGTCCTCGCCGAAACGAAGCAGCTGCAGCGCCCCGGAACAGCCGATCTGGCGCGCGATCCGCGACGAGACGGCGCTGCCGTCCGCAGGGCCTCCTTGGATGAACGCGACACCCTGCGGCTTCTCGAGCTCGTCGGCGGTCACGGCGACCACGAGAGTGGGGGCGGCTCCGCCGAGGTGCGGCACACTCTCGGTCGCGGCCGTCACGCTCAGGATGCCGGCCAACGCATCGTGGCGCTTCTGCGTCGAGGTGCGACGCTCGGGGTCGGACACGAAGAGGTTCGCGTCGCCGACATGGCCGCCGGACGGTTCGGGGGCGAACCGAGGGCCGTCCGCGACCTTGGGATTGAGATACGCGTCGAGAAGCCGCTGCAGCTGCGCAGCGACCTCGGGAAGAAGCGCCCCGCGGAGCGGGACGGTGCCGTTGCGGACGCGTCCGAGCGTGAGCCCCCGGTCGCGAAGCCCGCGCGCGTCATCGGGCAGGGAGCCGTCCGGGTCGAGGAAGAGCGCCCACGTCTGCGCCATGATCCGCACCCCGTCTGCGGAATCGCCGGCCACGGCCGCCGCGACGAGCTCTTCTTCTGCCGCGCGCACGGGGTCGGTGCCGGTCACGGCGTCGACGATCGTGCCCCGGTCGAGGATCGGACTCAGCTCACCGACGATGGTGGTGGCGGCATCGATCGAAAGGGTGCCCGCGCAGAGCGCGCCGCGCACGGCAGGAAAGGCCTCGCTGAGCGCGGCACCGGCGAGTGAGAACGTCGGACGCAGCCGTTCGGCCAGACGTAGCCGTGCACGGGCCGTCTGGCCGTGCACGTGCGTCGCCCGCTCGATGACTTCGCTCGGGGTGCGGCAGCCGAGGCGGGCGGAGAGCCGCTCGCTGCCGAGCTCGGGACGGGAACGGTCGGCGATCTCACCGGCGACGAGCACTCGCGCACCGTCGACGAGTCGACCGAGCTGCTCGACCTCGCGGACCGCAGCCAGGAGCGCCTCGTCGGGGAACCCGGCCAGCGCCACGGGGTCGGTGAACCGTTCGAGCGCGCCGCGCAGAATATCGCTCAGCTCGGGGAGCGTCGGGGGCGGGGCGATCGTCGTCATGCCCTCGATTATCCGAGGGGGTTCCGACATCGGACCGCGGACAATCCCAGATCAGCGGTGCAATCCTGTGGATAAGTCGCGCGAGTTTCCGCCTGGGGAGGAGGGCACGTGACTCTCGTGCCGTGCTCGTGCGGCCGCCGCCGCTGTGCGCTCCTCAGCGATCGGCCTCCACGATCTCGAGGTTGTTCCCCTCCAAGTCGTAGAAGTATGCGGCCTTCAGCTTCAGTTCGGGAAAGTAGTTGACGTCCCAGGCGAACTGCACCCCACGGCTCTTGAGTTCCGCAGCGACGGCCTCGCAGTCGTCGACCGCGAACGCGAGGTGGATCGGGCCCTGGACCGTGGCCTGCACCGTCGGCTCGTGGAACTGGCGGCTCGACTTGCGAGAGCCGTTGAAGTCGATGAGTTCCAGCGTGAGGCCGTTGATGTCGACGAAGCGGAACCGTGCGCCGAACTCGTCCAGCGCGTCCCAGCCGTCGACGACCACGCCGCCCAGCTTCTCCTCGTACCACCGGGTCATGCCGTCAAGATCGGCGACCGAGATCGCATAGTGGTGGATTCGCGTGCGGGGTCCGAGGGGCGAGCTGCCGCTGTCTTCTGCCACGTCATTTCTCCTTTGGAATGAGGCGAGCTGTCGTCACGTCTTCGTGTCGACGATTGCCGTACACGCGGGGCCGGATGCATGAAAGGCCCCGCTTCGATCGACCATACGCGGGCGTCGTGTGTCGTTCGGGACCGGATCGATCTCGA
>JAVBUN010000318.1:0-7151 GCA_031555335.1 Microbacterium sp. | reverse complement strand
CCGAGCCCGAAACCGAGCCCGCGGCGGCGATTCCGGCCACGGTCACGGAGCTCGCCCCTGCCCCCGAGTCCGCGGACGCCGACCGACCCGAGCCGGCGCTGCGCATCACCGGACTGCGCAAGTCGTTCGGCGCCACCACCGCCGTCGCGGGCATCGATCTCGTCGTCCCGGCAGGATCGTTCTACGGGCTCGTGGGCCCGAACGGTGCCGGCAAGACCACCACGCTGTCGATGATCGCCGGGCTGCTCCGACCCGACGCCGGAACCATCCGGATCGCCGGGCTCGACGCGCGCACCAAGTCCCGGCAGGCGAAGCGGATGGTGGGGGTGCTCCCGGACCGGCTGCGGACCTTCGATCGCCTCACCGGACGCCAGCTGCTGTCCTACAGCGGTCTGCTGCGCGGGCTCAGCCCCGCCGCCGTCGAGAGCCGGGTGACCGATCTCGGCCGCGCCTTCGACCTCACCCAGGCGCTCGGCCGGCCGGTGTCGGACTACTCCGCGGGCATGACCAAGAAGGTCATGCTGGCGGGGGCCATGATCCACTCGCCGCGGCTCCTCGTCCTCGACGAACCGTTCGAAGCGGTGGATCCGGTCTCGAGCAACGTCATCCTCGACATCCTCACGACCTACGTCTCCCACGGGGGGACCGTGCTGCTGACGAGTCATGGGATGGAACTGGTCGAGCGGGTCTGCAGCCGCGTCGCGGTGATCGTCTCGGGCCAGGTGCTCGCCGAAGGCGCCGTCGAGGACGTCCGCGGCGAACGGACACTGGAGCAGCGTTATCTGGAGCTGACCGGCGGCGCGACCGATCTGGGGGGCCTGGAGTGGTTGCACACGTTCTCCGACTGAGGCTGGCCCTCCTTCTCGGCGCCTTCCGTGCGCACCCCGGGGAACGGGCCCGGATCATCGCGGGTGTGCTGGCGGTCGTCGCAGGAGTCGTCGTGGTCTGCGTGGGCATCGCCGCGCTCGGCGCGGTCTCCGCGATGGCGGCGTTCGTCGTGACCGTGCTCGGGGGAGCAGCCGTCGCCATCGGGTACGGACTCGCCTCGCCGGTCTCCGGCACGCCCGACCAGCTGGATCCGCGGCGCTTCGCCACCCTCGGGCTCGCGCCCCGTCCACTCGCGGGTGCGATCCTGCTCGCGGGCGTCATCAGCATCCCGATGCTCGCGCTCGCCGCGGTGACCATCGCGGTCGGGGTGATGTGGGCCGAGCGCGGCGCAGGCGTCGCCGCGGTCGTCGGGCCCGCCCTCGCGTTCGCGACCTGTCTGCTCCTGGCGCGTGTCGGAGCGGCGGTGACCTCCGCGATCGGTGGGCAACGACGCTCGCGCGAGCTGACCGGCCTGTTCATCCTGGCGCTCCTGGTCGTCGTGGTGCCCGTGGGAGTGTTCTTCGCCTCTCTGGATTGGGGCGACCGGGTGCCCTCGCAGCTGGATGCCGCGGCGCGGATCCTTTCGTACACCCCGGTGGGGGCGGCGTGGGCGCTGCCGGGCGCCGCGCTCGCGGGGGACGCCGTGGGGCTGTGGGTTCCCGCGGCGGTGGCGGTGGTCACGGTCGGGGCTCTCCTCGCCGCCTGGTACGCGCTGGTCGAGCGGTCGCTGCGGACGATCGACCGTCCGACCACCGGTCGGGAGCGCGGCGGGATGGGATGGTTCGCCGTCACCCCGGGCACACCGGGCGGCGCGATCGCCGCGCGCAGCCTCACCTACTGGCTGCGGGACCGGCGCTACGGCGTCAACATCCTGGTCGTGCCCGTCGCCGCCCTGCTGACCACGGTGCCGCTCGTCATCGCTGGCGTGCCGCTGGAGCTCGTGGCGCTCATTCCCGTGCCCATCATCGCGCTGTTCTTCGGCTGGCTGCCGCACAACGACGTCGCCTACGACTCGACCGCGGTGTGGCTCCACATCGCCTCCGGCGTGCGGGGGATCTCCGACCGGGTGGGGCGGCTCGTGCCCATCCTCCTGATCGGTCTGCCGACATTCGCTGTGGCCGTGCCGCTCGCGATCGCCGTCAACGGCCGGTGGGCGCACCTGCCGGCGCTCGTCGGCGTGACCGCGAGCCTGTTCCTGGCCGGGCTCGGGCTGTCCTCGGTTGCGTCGGTCGCCGCTCCCTACGCCGTGTCGCGGCCGGGGGACAGTCCGTTCCAGCAACCGCAGCGCACCGGGTCCGCGGGCATCGCGGGGCAGGCGCTCGTGATGGTCGGAACGCTGATCGTCAGCATCCCGACGCTGTGGTGGGGCTGGCTCGCGGTGACGGTCGATCCGAGCTTCGGCGTCGCGGCGCTGCTCGCGGGTCTCGTCACCGGCGCGCTCGTGCTCGCCATCGGGCTCGCCGTCGGCTCCACCCTGTTCGAGCGCCGATCCGGGGCCCTCATGGAGTTCGTCGAAGCGGTGTACTGACCCGGTGACGAGGGCGTCCCTCGGATCCGGCGGCGTCCGCCTCGCGTGCCGCGGACCGGGCTACACTGGCACACCATGAGCACGCCTCTCGACACCCCCGACCAGGGCGGACTCGCCACCCTCGACCGTGAGCTCGAAGAACTCACGCGCGAGGAGAACATCGAACCCGGAGACCACGAGCGCTTCTCGCACTACGTGAAGAAGGACAAGATCCTCGAGTCCGCGTTGACCGGCAAGCCGGTGCGCGCGTTGTGCGGAAAGAAGTGGACACCGGGCCGCGATCCGGAGAAGTTCCCCGTCTGCCCGTCGTGCAAAGAGATCTACGAGTCCCTGCAGACCTGACCCCGCGGTCCCACCCGACCCTCGGTCAGACGTACCGGGTCGGGATGGCCGGCTCGGAACGACTCAATCCGAGCGCCGTCACCGGCAGTTCGGCGCGCGCCGCCGCGTGGTGGGCGCGCGCCGCCCGGACGCCGACGGGTCCCGTCGCGGTCTCGTCGATGACGCCCGCGCGGATGAGCTCCACCTGCAGCGGCCGGGAGTCCGGATGCTGCACCGCGGTCTCGAGCGGCTCGAATCCGTCGGAGACCGCGATGATCTCGGCATCCGCCACGCCCCGATCGAGGCGCCGGAACGCCGCCTTCCGCCCGCCCGTGGTCGCCTTCTCGGCGGACGCCTTGGCGACGGACACCCAGGAGCCCGCCGCATCCTGCCGCGCGACGAGTTTGTAGACCATGCCGGCCGTCGGGGATCCCGACCCGGTGACGACCGACGTGCCGACGCCGTACGCGTCGACGGGGGAGGCCGCGAGCGCGGCGAGCGAATACTCGTCGAGATCGCTCGTGACCGTGATGCGGGTGCGGGTCGCGCCGAGTTCGTCGAGCAGGGCGCGCACTTCCGCCGCGACCACCGGCAGGTCGCCGGAGTCGATGCGGACGCCGCCGAGGTCGGGGCCCGCCACCCTGACCGCGGTCTCGACGCCGGTGCGGATGTCGTAGGTGTCCACGAGCAGTGTCGTGCCCAGCCCCTGCGCCGCGATCTGGGCGCGGAACGCATCCTCCTCGGTGTCGTGCAGCAGCGTCCAGGCGTGGGCGGCGGTGCCCATCGTCGGTACCTCCCACCTCCGGCCGGCCTCGAGGTTGCTGGTGGAGCCGAAGCCCGCGATGTAGGCCGCGCGCGCGGCGGCGACCGCGGACTGCTCGCCGGCACGGCGGGAGCCCATCTCCGCCAGCGGCCGGTCGCCCGCGGCGATCGACATGCGGGCGGCGGCGGTGGCGACGGCGGAGTCGTGGTTGAGCACGCTGAGCGCCAGGGTCTCCAGGACCACGGCCTCGAGGAACGTGCCCTCCACCGTGAGCACGGGGGAGCCGGGGAAGTACAGCTCGCCCTCGCGGTAGCCCGTGACGGTGCCGCCGAACCGGAACGACGCGAGACGCGCCAGGGTGTCCGCATCCACGACGTCGCGGTCGCGCAGGAAGCGCAGCTCGTCATCGCCGAAGCGGAAGTCCGCGATGAGCGACAGCAGTCGCCCCGTGCCGGCGACGACGCCGAACCGGCGCCCGCCGGGCAGCCGCCGCGCGAACAGCTCGAAGACGCTCGGACGGTCGGCGGTGCCGTCGCGCAGCGCCGCCTCGATCATCGTCAGTTCGTACCGGTCGGTGAGCAGGGCCGTGGATGCGGGGGGCATGGCGGTCACTCTACCGAGCGCGGGTAGGGTGGATGCTCGTGGACGACGCGCCGATCGGGATCTTCGACTCCGGGGTCGGTGGGCTCACCGTGGCCCGCGCGATCTCCCAGTTGCTGCCGCGGGAGTCGTTGCTCTACGTGGGCGACACCGCGCGGTCGCCGTACGGCCCGAAGCCCATCGCCGATGTCCGTCGCTACTCGCTCGAGATCCTCGACACGCTGGTCGAGCAGGGCGTGAAGATGCTGGTGATCGCCTGCAACACTGCATCCGCCGCCATGCTGCGCGACGCGAGGGAGCGTTACGACGTGCCCGTCGTCGAGGTCATCGGGCCCGCCGTCCGCACCGCCATCTCGACCACCCGCAACGGCCGCATCGGTGTGATCGGCACGGCCGGCACGATCGGATCGGGCGTCTACCAGGACATGCTCGAGGTGAACGCCAACCTGACCGTGTTCGCCGAGGCGTGCCCCCGGTTCGTCGAGTTCGTCGAGGCGGGCGTGACGGACACCCCGGAGGTGCTCGGTGTCGCCGAGCAGTACCTCGCGCCGCTGCGTCACGCGGGCGTCGACACGCTCGTGCTCGGCTGCACGCACTACCCGTTCCTCGAGGGCGCGATCAGCTATGTGATGGGGCAGGGCGTGAGCCTCGTCTCGAGCGACACCGAGACCGCCAAGGACGTCTACCGGCAGCTGGTCTCGCGCGACCTGCTCGCCGGGCCGGATGCGGTGGCGCACCACGTCTACGAGGCGACCGGCTCGTCCGCCGACGACTTCATCCAGCTCGCGCACCGGCTGATGGGCCGCGAGGTGCGCGCCGTCCAGCTCGTGCAGACCGGCGCGATCGACCTGCCGCACCGACCCCCCGCCATGTCCCACGAGCCGCGACGCGGCGAAGGAGAGAAATGACCGAGATCATCCGGGCCGACGGCCGGGCCGTCGACCAGCTGCGCACCGTCACGATCGAGCGCGGCTGGAGCGCGCACGCGGAAGGCTCCGCGCTCATCTCGTTCGGCGGCACCAAGGTGCTGTGCACCGCATCCTTCACGAACGGCGTGCCCCGCTGGCTCACCGGCAAGGGCAAGGGCTGGGTGACCGCGGAGTACGCGATGCTGCCGCGCGCGACGAACAGCCGCAACGACCGCGAGAGCATCAAGGGCAAGGTCGGCGGTCGCACGCACGAGATCTCGCGCCTCATCGGCCGGGCGCTGCGCGCGGTCGTCGACACCAAGGCGCTCGGCGAGAACACGATCGTCATCGACTGCGACGTGCTGCAGGCCGACGGAGGTACGCGCACGGCGGCGATCACGGGGGCGTACGTCGCGCTGGCGGATGCGATCGAGTGGGGTCGCGGCAAGAAGTTCATCGGTCAGAAGTCCACGGTGCTGCTCGACTCGGTCGCCGCGGTCTCGGTCGGCATCATCGACGGCGAGCCGATGCTCGATCTCGCCTACGTGGAGGACGTGCGCGCCGAGACCGACATGAACGTCGTCGTCACCGGTCGCGGTCTGTTCGTCGAGGTGCAGGGCACCGCGGAGGGCGCGCCGTTCGACAAGCGCGAGCTCGACGCACTGCTCGAGCTCGGTGTGCAGGGCTGCGGTGATCTGCGCGAGGCTCAGCTCGCCGCGCTCGGTGGCGACGCGGCGTGACCACGCGGATCGTCCTCGCGACGCACAACCCGCACAAGGTCGAGGAGTTCCAGGCGATCGTCGCGGCGACCCGGCCGGACATCGAGGTCGTCGGCTACGACGGCCCCGAACCGGTCGAGGACGGCGTGACCTTCGCCGCCAACGCGTTGATCAAGGCGCGGGCTGCCGCATCCCACACCGGGCTCACGGCGCTGGCCGACGACTCCGGCATCTGCGTCGACGTACTGGGCGGGTCGCCGGGTGTGTTCTCGGCCTACTGGGCGGGACACCGCAAGGATGCCGGCGCCAACCTGACACTGCTGCTCGACCAGTTGTCGGATGTGGCCGACCCGCACCGCGGTGCGCAGTTCGTCTCGACGATCGCCCTGGTGGTGCCGGGCGGTGCGGAGCACGTCGTCGAGGGCGTCTGGCCGGGGCGGCTCGCCGCATCCGCCGCCGGCCCGGGCGGGTTCGGCTACGACCCGATCTTCATCCCCGACGGTCAGCCCGCCGCCGCCGAACGCACGGTGGGCGAGTGGACGGCGGAGGAGAAGAACGCCGCGTCGCACCGTGCCCGTGCCTTCGTTGCGCTGACCCCGTTGCTCGCCGGCCTCTGACGCGACTCCCGCCGTTCGCGAGAGCATCGCGCGGGTGAGAATCACTCTCGTTCCCGATTAGCGCGAACCGGCACGCGACGGCCGTCGCCGCTCTAGCCTGGAGACATGCACGATCACGCACCGGCGCCCGGGGGGCTGCGAGGCGCCGGCAACCGACGCCTGCTCGCGGTGTCGCTGGGCATCACGTCGCTGGTGTTCGTCGTGCAGGTCGTCGGGGCGATCCTCTCGGGATCGCTCGCCCTGCTGGCCGACGCCGTGCACATGCTCACCGATGCGGCGGCCCTCGTGATCGCCCTGGTGGCGAGCATCGTCGCCGCCCGTCCCGCCAACGACCGTCGCACCTTCGGTTATCAGCGCGCCGAGGTGTTCGGGGCACTGCTGAACGGCGTGATCCTCATCGGGCTGTCGCTCTGGGTGGCGTTCGAGGCGGTCATGCGGCTCGTGCGACCCGAGGAGGCGGAGGTCGCCGGCGGGCTGATGCTCGGGGTCGCGGTTGTCGGGCTCGTCGCCAACGCCGTGGCGATGTGGCTGCTCAGTGCGGCCCAGCGCACGAGCATCAACGTGCGCGGGGCGTATCTCGAGGTGCTCGGCGACATGCTCGGGTCGGTCGCGGTGATCGTCGCGGCCGTCGTCATCCTCACGACCGGATGGCTGCCGGCCGACGCGATCGCATCGCTCCTCATCGCCGCGATGATCGTGCCGCGCGCCATCGGCCTCCTCCGCGAGGTCGCGTCGGTGCTGAGCGAGGCGACACCGCAGGGCATGCACGTGCAGGAGATCCGCGAGCACATCCTCGGCACGCCCGGCGTCGTCGATGTGCACGACGTG
>JAVBUN010000157.1:0-11547 GCA_031555335.1 Microbacterium sp. | reverse complement strand
AGATTACGTGGGTTCCGGGGACCTGCCAAGTCAGCGCCGCATCCCGGGCGTGTCGCCCGTGATTCCGCGGATCGCTCCCCTGTGCACCGGCGAGAGCATGATCATCACGCCGACAGTGCCGGCCGGCGGTGCATCCGTAGGTCGGCGGTGCATCTGCGGACCGGTGCGCGCTCGGCTTTGCCGGACCCTCGGCGCGGGGGCCACCTCGCGGCCCGCACCGCACCGCCGCATAACGCAAGAAAGCCCCCGACAAGCGGGGGCTTTCTTCTGTTGGTGGACCTAAGGGGATTCGAACCCCTGACCTCCTCGATGCGAACGAGGCGCGCTACCAACTGCGCCATAGGCCCAAGAACCTCAACTACGTTAGCACGCTCGAAAGGGGCATCCGTCCGACCGGTCAGCCGGCGGCACGGTCCTGCAGCAGCCGGCGCACGTGGGCTTCGATCTCCGCGTCGTCGACGTACCCCATCCGCGAGAACGGGGACTCGGATGCCGTCGCCGCAGCGACGCGGGCGGTGTCGATCGAGGGCGGCGCGGCCCGTTCGGCACGCTGCCGCTTGGCCTCGTCGAGCGCCGCACGGCGCAGCGCCTCACGCGCGTCCGCCGCATCCTGCACCGCCGCGGCCGCAGACCCGGCGGACGAGACGAGGGGGCGCGGCAGCCGGCGCGGCTGCCAGGTCGGCCGGCTCTCGGGAAGGGCGACGTCCTGGACCTCTGCCGTGCGCACCTCGGGCGACGCGACCACGACCCGTCGCTGGACGGCACGTGCGGCGACCCGCGACATCCGGTGAAGGACGACGAGGCTCAGCACGGCGCCGATGCCGCCGACCCACAACAGCGCGGCCGACGAGTACGCCAGGAACGTCCAGATCCCCGCCCCCGCCGCCGCGAGGGATCCGATGCCGACGAACGTCGCCGCGAGCCGGGTCCGCCGCCGGGCGCGGGCAAGCCGCACCGCCGGTTGGGCTCGGGCCACGCGCGCCTGCGTGCGCGCCTCCTCGAGCTCCGCCTGAGCGACGGCGAGTTCGGCGCGCTCCTTCTCGGCGAGTGCGCGCCGGGCGAGCTTCTGCTGCGCGGAGGCCGTGCGGGCCGACAACTCCAGCCGCACCTCCTGCGGCGTCTCGCTGGTCTCGGCCAGCACGCGCAGCGCCTGACTCAGCCGCACCGCATTGCGCTCGGCGGCGTTGTACTGGTGACGGCTGTGCCAGCTCGGCAGCAGGTACAGCATCCAGAGCGCGACCGCGACGAGGAAGATCACCCCGCCGCCCAGCACCTGTCCGCCCATGCGGTCAACGGTAGGTGACGCGGCACCCCGCGCCCCGCACCCTTGCGCGTGTCGCGGCGGTCATTCTTCGGCGGCGGCGCGATCCGCCGGCGGGATCTCCGCCGCGCCACGCGGCACCCGGTTCTCGGCCCACCGACGCAGCACGCCCTCGGGCACGTCCTCCCGCACGAGCGCGAAGGTGTAATGGTCGCGCCAGTCCCCATCGATATGGATGTAACGGCGGCGCAGTCCTTCGTAACGGAAGCCGAGCTTCTGCACGACCCTGAGGCTCGCGAGGTTCTCCGGACGGATGCAGATCTCCATCCGATGCAGCCGCAGCTCGGTGAAGCAGAGATCGGTGGCCATGGCCACCGAGATCGGCGTGATGTCCCGGCCCGCGTACTCCCGGGCGACCCAGTAGCCGATCGTCGCCGAGGCGAGCGAACCGCGAGCGATCCCCCACACGTTCAGCTGGCCCGCAACCTGGCCGTCGTACTCCATGACCAACGGCACGCCCGCACCGTCGCGGTACTGCTGCAGGAGCCGCCGGATGCCGATCTTCATGTCGAGCGACACGGCGCCGTCGGGGCTCGTCGCCTCCCACGGGCCGAGCCAGGCCCGATTCGACATCAAGTGGTCCTGCAGCACCCGAGCGTCTCGATGGCGGACGAGCCGGATCGACACCGGCCCGTGCGCCCGCGAAACCGACAGATCCACGGCGCGCCTCGCTCGGGCGGGTCAGAGACCCGCGGCGAAGTCCTTCAGCCAGGGGCGAAGCTCGGGCCCGAGGTCGTCGCGGTCGGAGGCGAGCTGCACGATCGCCTTGATGTAGTCCAGCTTGTCGCCCGTGTCGTAGCGGCGGCCTCGGAACACGACGCCGTACACGCCCTTCGCCGGGTCGGCGGCCAGCTCCTGCAGCGCATCGGTCAGCTGGATCTCGCCGCCCTTGCCGGGCTGGGTGTGCTCGAGCACTTCGAAGACGTCCGATCCGAGCACGTAGCGCCCGATGATCGCGAGATTCGAGGGGGCGTCCTCCTTCTTCGGCTTCTCGACGAGACCGGTGACCTTGACGACGCCGTCGTCCTCCGTCGCCTCGACGGCCGCGACGCCGTAGAGGTGGATGCTCTCGGGGTCGACCTCCATGAGCGCGATGATGCTGGCGCCGCGCTTGTCGTACTCGGTCAGCATCGTCGACAGCAGCGGGTCCCGCTCATCGATCAGGTCGTCGCCGAGCAGCACCGCGAACGGGTGGTCGCCGACGTGAGCCTGGGCTCGCAGCACCGCGTGGCCGAGGCCCTTGGGCTCTCCCTGTCGCACCATGTGCACATCCGCGAGGTCCGACGAGTGCACCACCTTGGCGAGCTTGTCCTCGTCGCCCTTCTCGCGCAGCTTCGCCTCGAGCTCCGGCATGGCGTCGAAGTGGTTGGCGATGTTGTTCTTGTTGCGCCCGATGATGATCAGGACGTCTTCGATGCCCGCGTGCGCGGCCTCCTCGACGACGTACTGGATGGCCGGCTTGTCGACCACCGGCAGCATCTCTTTGGGCATGGCCTTGGTCGCCGGCAGGAACCGGGTGCCGAGACCGGCAGCGGGGATGACAGCTTTGAAGGGCTTGTGCGACATGCGCCGATCCTATCGGGCTGCGGAACTTAGACTCATCTGCATGGCGGACGTGATAGATCAGGCGAAACGAGCGCTGCGCGCGGACCTGCGTGAGCGCCGCCAGTTCGTCACCGAGGCCGCACGGGAGCAGGCGGCGGCGGGCATCACGCAGCAGCTCGACGCCCTGGTCGAGCGTCACGGAGCGACCTCGGTGTCGTGCTTCCTCTCCACGAGCACCGAACCGGACACCCGTCGGTTCGTCCGTGACGCCGTCGCCCGCGGCATCCGGGTCCTTCTGCCGGTCACCCGTGTGGACGGGCTGTTGGACTGGGCGGTCGCCACGGCCGACGGCGAGATCGCGGAGGGCCTGTTCGGGCTGCCGGAACCCGTCGGGGACCTCCTCGGCCCGATCGCCGTCAACGACGTCGACCTCATGATCATCCCCGCGGCCGCCGTCGACCGCAGCGGCATGCGCCTCGGCTGGGGACGCGGATACTTCGACAAGACGATCGGCTCGATGGAGGGCTGCCCGCCCGTCTACGCCGTGATCTTCGACTCCGAGCTCATCGACGACGTCCCCCGCGACAAGCACGACCAACCGGTCACCGGCATCGTGACCCCCACTCGTACCCTCGACCTGCCGCTCGCCGGCTGACCCGCATCCAGGAGCCCCATGCCCACCTACGCCTATGCCTGCAAGAACTGCGGGCACCGCTTCGACACCGTGCAGTCCTTCTCCGAGCCGGCGCTCACCGAGTGCCCGCAGTGCGGCGGCGTGCTGCGCAAGGAGTACGGCTCGATCGGCGTGACGTTCAACGGATCCGGCTTCTACCGCACCGACTCCCGGGCGGCGACCGGCGCGGCGTCGCCGAAGTCCGAGTCTACGAGCGCGGCGAGTGGAGACTCGGGGTCATCTTCGACATCATCGAGCGCAGGGACGACCTCGTCGCCCGCCGCCCCCGCGGCATCCTGACCGGCCCCGGCCGGCGACCCCAGAGGAGAAACCGGTGATCAAGGGCTTCAAAGAATTCATCATGCGCGGCAATGTCATCGACCTTGCCGTGGCGGTGGTCATCGGTGCTGCGTTCACCGCGATCATCGGCGCGCTCGTCGAGGGGTTCATCAACCCGCTCATCGGCGTGATCTTCCAGCTCGGCGACCTGTCGGGCTGGGTGTGGGCCGTGCCGACCCTCTCCGGCGGCGTCTCGACCTTCGCGATCGGCGCGATCGTGACCGCCATCATCAATTTCCTCGCGGTCGCCGCGATCGTCTACTTCGTGTTCGTCTTCCCGATGAACAAGTGGAAGGAGCGTCAGGCCGCCCGCGCCGGCGTGCCCGACCCCGCAGAGGCGAAGCTCCCCACCGAGCAGGAGCTCCTCGTTCAGATCCGCGATCTGCTGGAGAAGCAGGACAAGCCGCAGCTCTGAGTCCGCTCGCGCTGTCCGTGCCGCAGCCTCAGTAATGCGGCGGCACGTCCCGCCGCATCCGCTCGTCGTTCGGTCCGCCGTTCGATGGTGCGGATGCGGCGTTCTCGTCGTCGTCGGCCGGGGGTTCGTCGCCCGCGCCGGGCGCGGGTGTCAGCTTCGCGCGACGGGAACCGGTGACCCGCTCGACCCGCTGGCGCGGCTCATTCGATGACATCGAGCGGCTGCGTGGACGCGTGGGCGAGCCCGTCGCCCCCGGAGATGCCGAGCGTGGCGGCCACGCGGGCCGCCACCGCGGCGGGGTCGCTGTACAGATCGAAGGAGTGCACCCGCACGTAGTGCCACCCGAGACGCCGCAGGATCTGCGGCCGCAGCCGCAGCGACTCGCGGAGCGACTCGGCACGCGTCTCGGGGTCGCTCTCGACGACGACGGCCTTGCCCTCGTGATGCGCGACGAGCGGCAGCAGCCCCCGGTAGTTCACCTCCACCGTCACGCCGAGCGCCCGCAGTTCGCGCGCGAGCGCACGGGTCATCGGGTCGGCGAGGTCTTCGAGTCGCGGCTCCCGGTCGTACGCCGCCACGCCTCCGAGGATGCTCATGAGCGTCGCCGCGCCGTGCTCGAGCCGGCCGTCCTCGAAGGCGGTCGGACGGATCGAGGAGACGATGACCATCGAACGCCGCGCACGGGTCATCCCGACCGTCAGCAGACGCTCGCCGTCGGGCGTGGACAGGTCGCCGAAGTCGCTGAGGACGCGGCCGTGCTTGGTCAGCCCGAAACCGAGCGACAGGATCACGCGGTCGCGGCTCTCGGCCACGGACTCTTCGAGGGTCAGTACCGCGAACGGCTCGGCCGTCTCGCGGGAGACGAAGTCGGCGACGTCGGAGCGTCCCGCGAACGCCGCATCCACCGCCGCACGGATGCGCTCCGCGTGCCGCCGGCTCGCGGTGATGACCATGAGCGACTCGCTGCCGCGGTTGACGGCGTGCTCGATGACGAGCGTGACGAGCCGCGCCACCTCCGCATCCGGGCTCTCGACCGCGCCCGAGATCGGATCGGGTGTGCCGGTGCCGCCCTCGACGTAGTCGATGCTGAGGCTCCCCCGGCCGAGGTAGGACCCCGCCCACGGCAGGGAGACGATCTCGCCGCCGTAGAACGCGTCGTTCACGAGGCGGGCGAGATCCTCGCCGCCGGCGCGGTAGCTGCGGGTGAGGGTCGCAACGTCGATGAGCGCCGCGAGCCGCTCGAAGACGGATGTCTCGTCGAAGGGCTCGTCGAACTCGTCGGCCTCGGCCCGCTCCCCCGCCCCGACCGCGAACGGCGTGGGCTTCTGGGTGACCGGGTCGCCGAAGACCACGACCTGGCGCGCGCGGCGCAGCGCGGGCGCGGCCTCCGCGAGGCACAGGGCCGCCGCATCCGCGATGATCACGACGTCGAACTCGGGGGCGTCCGGGATCTCGGGCACTTCGTACGGCGAGGCGAGCCAGACCGGTGCGAGCACCTTCAGCAGACTCGGGGCGGCCCGCACGAGCTGATCGGGATCGGAGACGCCGTCCTTCAGCGCCTGCTTCAGCGCGACCGCCTCACCGGCGTGATCGACGATGCCGACCTTCCACTGCGTCGCGAGCTGCGCGGCGAGCAGGGGGCCGGATGCGGCGGCATGCGCCTCGTCGACGAGTCGGAAGTCGCGTTCGAGCCGGTCGAGGACGGCGGTGTTGGCGCCCAGCAGCGCACGGTCGGTGCGCAGCAGGTGCTCCAGCGCGGACTGCCACCACGCGAACTCCAGCTCGGCCGAGACCTGCTCCTCGGGGACGTGGCGCACCGAGAGCTCCATGAGCAGCGGCGCGAGTCCCATCCGGTCGAGTTCGCCGCGGAGCGTCGCCCGCTCGACGAGGTTCTCGAAGTACGCCGACTCGGCGGCGAGCCCCGCCAGCGTCCGCACGAGGTGGGCGACGGGAAGCGCGGCGAGGCGGCTGGATTCGCCACGGCGCAGGATGACGTCGAGCTCCCCGAGCTGCGCGTGCACCCGCTGCCAGGCGACGTGCACGTCGGCGAGACCCACCGGCACCTCGGGCATGACGCCCGCCTCGACGAGCCGCTGCCAATCGGCGCGCTGCTGCTGGATGCGCACGAGCGCCTCGTACATGTCGCCGACGTGCACGCCGGCGCGCACGTACTCCCGCGAGAGGCGCTTGAGCCGACGCCGGTTGGCGCTGCTCATCTGCGGCGCGTCGCGCTTGGGCGCGTGCGCCTGGATCAGTTCGATCAGCGGGCGCTCGAAGACCGAGGGCGAGAACTTGTCGAGCGTCTCGCGGATCCCCTGCAGCAGCCGCAGGTACTCGCCCAGCTCGTCGACCGTCCGGAACGGCCGCATGCGGGTCTGGGCGATGAGCTCGTAACCGCGCTCGAGCAGGTGGGGGACGTCCTGGCCGCTGAGCTTGCCCGCCACCGCGTGGGCGGCGCGCGCGTCGGCGGTCGTCTCGAAGGTGACGCCGTACCAGGGCGAATCGTCGGGCCCGAAGCGGAACTCGCCGAGCTTCGCGGCGGCCACGAGCTTGTGCGCGGCCTCCTGCCTGCCGTCTCGCAGCTTCTGCAGGGTGGCGACGTCGAATCGCGCGGAGGTCGAGGGGGCCGGCGCGAGCGTCGCGAGCTCGGTGAGCCGTCGCACGACATCGAGCACGGTCGCCCCGAGACTCGGATGCGGCACGGTCAGCGCCGAGCGGTAGTCGCGGAGCACGGTGCGCAGCCGCACCAGCGCGTCATCGATCTCGGAGACCTTCGGCTGCGCGGCCTTCTCGTTGCGCCCGATCGCCCGGATGAGGTCGCGGTGGAGCTGACGCGGGGTCACCGCGAGGCCGTCGAGGCCGATGCCGGCGAGCCGGTGGCGCACCCCGTCCAGGGTGGACCGGCGCGCACTGACGACGAGCACGCGTTTGCCGCTGTGCACGAGGGCGCCGACGGCGTTGATGACCGTCTGCGTGCCCCCCGTGCCGGGCAGGGTGTGCACCGCGAGCGAGTGGCCCGCCGCGATCCTCGCGAGGACGGCCTCCTGCTCCGCATCCGCGTCGAGCAGCAGGGTATCGGCGGCCGGGGTGCGGTCGTCGGGGCTCGTGACCGTGGGAAGCGCGCGGCGCAGCGACAGCCGCTCCCGGTCGGCCGGGTGTCCGGCGAGCGCGTTGAGCACGGGGTGGTCGAGGTTCGCGGTGTCCCGCGCCATCCCCGACCCGACGTCGACGAAGTTCGACACCGCGAGGCGCGGGGTGACCGTGAACGTCGGGATGTGGGTGGTGAGCGCCCGCAGGTGGTCGATGACCGGCTGGGGGCGGAACACGTTGCCGTCGTGCGCGAGCGAGGCGAGCGCCGCCGAATCCAGGTGGATGCCGAAGTGCGTGCCGAGGGCGCGGACGAGTTCGGGATTGACCGTGAACGCGCCGCGGAGCTTCAGCTCGAAGTCGGTGTGGTGCCGGCGGATCGCGAGCGGACGCAGCAGCACCGGGGCCGTGCAGACGATCCCGCCGATCCGCCACGACGCCATGCCGACGGCGAGGGCGACGGTCTCGAGGCCCCGGGCCGTGCGCAGCTCCACGTTCTTCGCCGTGATGCGCTCGGCCGCAAGTCGTGCGGTGCGCAGGGCGACCTCGTCGCGATACAGGTTCGACAGCAAAGTCGACCGACCGGTCAGGAACTGCGGGAGGCTCCCGGGGTGCGCCTTGTTGATGTCGATCCCGTGCTCGGGATTGTCTTCATAGAAGAGGAGTGTGGACCGACCGCCCAGCAGCGCCGCCTGCGCCCGCAGTCGTGCCCGTTCGGGTTCGGCGACGTGCGTCACGGCAACTCCCGGCTCGGCGACGTCGAGATCGCCGGGGCGGACAGGGACCGTCGCCTCGACGTCTTGCTCACCGGCCGTCGCCGTACCTTCTCCACGCCACACACGAGTCACCTTAGGCGCGGGCACCGCGCAGAACGCTCATTCCGCGGGGGTTTCGCGCGAATCGACGGCTCGCCGCGCTGATCTGCCCTTCCTCCCCACCCGCGCGAGCCCGGGATCCATCCCCAACCGCCCGGTCCCGCGCACGCTCGGGCGGGAGTGCGGCGCGAGGATGGTGCCATGACGACCGCGACGTTCCGCATCCACCCGACGCCCGTCGGCGATGTTCTGCTGCTCTCCTCGCCCGCCGGGCTCCTGGGGCTCGAGGTCCTCGACCTCCCGCTCGGGATGGCGCTCGAACCGTGGTCGCGCGTCCTGCACGCGGTGCCCGAGCACGACGACGAGCAGGGCGCGCGGGTGACGGAGCAGCTGGATGAATACTTCGACGGCGACCGGCGCGAATTCGACGTGCCGGTGGACCTGTCGATCGTCACGGGATTCACCCGCGCGGCCCTCGAGGCCGTGCGTCGGATCCCGTACGGCGAGACGGCGACCTATGGGGAGGTCGCCGCCTCGGCGGGAGCAGCACGTGCGCACCGCGCGGTGGGGACCGCGTGCCGCGTCACTCCCATATCGCTCGTCGTCCCCGTCCATCGCGTGGTGCGAGCGGACGGTTCGATCGGCGAGTACGGCGGGCACCCCGAGATCAAGCGCTATCTGCTCGATCACGAGGGCACGCATCGTCCGGCGGGCGTGTAGGCCGCCCGCCGGACGAGCGCCCGCGCAACGGGCCACGCCGCCCGAATTCATCGAATCCGAATTCGCGACGCGATATCGGAACGCGCATTCCATCCCGAATTCTCGCGAAATTTCGTCACGTGAAGTCCCCCGGGAAAGCGGAGATGACTAAAGTGGCGTTATGGCTCGCAAAATTGTTCATCAGATCGTCGACGACATCGACGGCTCGGTCCTCGAAGTCGGCGAGGGAGAAACGGTTCTTTTCTCTCTCGACGGCACCGCATACGAAATCGACCTGTCCAGCGACCACGCGGCAGAGCTGCGCGACGCCCTCGCCCCGTACGTCAGCGCGGGGCGCCGGGTCGCCGGCGGTGGTCGCTCGAGCGGCAACGGTTCATCGGGGCGCGCCCGCCGCGCCACCAGCGACCGCGACTACACCGAGATCCGCGCGTGGGCGAAGGCCAACGGGCACCAGGTGTCGGAGCGTGGCCGCGTTCCGTCCACCGTGCTCGACGCGTACGACGCCGCGCACTGACCGAGACGTGAGCCGCGAGGCCGTCGGCCGCTTTATGCGGTGACGGTCTCGCGCTCCGCGGCGGCGGTCACGAGCGGGATGACCTGCGCGCCGAAGCGCTCCATCTCGCTGAGCGCGGGCGAGAACTGCAGCAGCAGGGTGTCGACGCCGACGGCCTCGAATTCGCGGATGCGGTCGGCCACCTGCTCGGGCGTTCCCACGAAGTTCGGCCGCAGTCCGCGGTTCGACACGGAGTAATCGCGCAGGCTGACGCTGGTGTCGAGCTGCGACTTGCTGACGAACTGCTGGTACGAGGTGTACGCGGCACCCTCGCGGACGTTCGTGATGCGATCGAGTTCGGCGAGCGCCTCGTCCTCGGTGTCCCGCACGATCGCGAAGGCCGCCATCCCGAAGTGACGGAACGGCGCGTGACCGCGCTCCTCGCGCCGGCGGCGCATGTCGGCGATCTTGGCGGCGAGCTCCTCGACGGTGCCGCCGTGGGTGAGGTAGGCGTCGGCGAATCCGGCGATGGCCGCACGGCCCGCCTCGCTCTCGCCGCCCGCGTAAATCGTCGGCAGCGGCGTCGGCTTCGGCTCGAGGTAGGTGTTCTCGAGCGTGTACGCGGCGCCGGCGTGGCTGAAGGGCGTCTGCGTCCAGAGTCCGCGGAGCACGTCGACGTACTCGGTCGTGACGGCGTACCGGTCGTCGTGGGCGCGGAACTCCACACCGTACTGACGCGCCTCCTCCTCCCACCACGCCGAGACGACGTTGAGGGTGAAGCGCCCGCCCGCGATCCCCTGGATCGTCGCCGCCTGCTTCGCCGCAAGCGCCGGCGAGTGGTAGCTGGGCCGCACCGCGGCCATGATCTCGAGCCGCTCCGTCACCGCGGCGACCCCCGCGGCCGTGGTCCACGCGTCGAGCGCCGGCCCCTCGAACCCGCGGATGTCGTTGAGGTTCAGCTCCGGCAGGAGGGTGACGTCGAACCCGAGCCGTTCCGCCGCACGCGCCACCTCGGCGACGTGGGAGAACTCGGCGGGCGTGCGCTCCTCGCGCATGTCGACGTTGCGCAGCCACCCGCCGTACAGCGGGCTCCAGTATCCGAACCTCATGCCGTGGCCAGCGCGTAACGGTGGGCCAGCTCGTCGCCGAGGAAGCGGGCGACCGCGGCGGCGGCGGGCTGCGCGGCGACCGCCTCGACATCCGCGTTGTAGTTCGTGTTCGTGTTGATGTCGTACGGCACGACCCGGCCGTCCGCGGTCTCGAAGAACTCGACCCCCGCGATCTCGATGCCCTGCGCCGCGAGGAAGGCCTCGAGCTTCACGATGAGCGGATGCGTGGCGTCCACGTCGGACCGCTGCGTGAACAGCGACGGGGCCGCATCCGTCGCCGTCTCCCCCGCGACTCCGGGCACCTCGCACGCGGCGGGAGCGAAACCCTGCACCGGCACGGCGCACGCGTCGGCGGGGCACAGCTCGAACGAGCCGGCCGAGGTGTCGACCTTGACGGCGTAGACGAAGCGGCCGCCGACGAACTCGGCGCGGGTGATGAAGGGCTCGGCCGTGACGATGAGCTCCTGCAGCAGCGTGATGCCGTCGATCGGCTCCTCGAAGTCCGGGCCGTCGACATACGCGTCGAACTCGGCCAGGCTGTCGAACCGGCGCACCCCGAGGCCCTTGCCGCCCTGGTTGTGCTTGGTGATGAACGGCGTCGGCAGTTCGCGGGCACGGGACTTCAGGTCCTGCGTGCCGAACACGACGACCGTGCGGGGCACGTCGAAGCCGGCGGCCTGCAGCGCCGCGTACTGGGCGGCCTTGCTGACCTCGAGCTCGATGACCGGGCTGCCGTTGACGACCCGGCGACCCCACGCCTCCAGCCAACGGAACACCGCACGCGCGTGGTCCTTGGCGTAGGCGTGACCGCGGGTGTGCGACGAGGCGCTCAGCCGCGACCAGAAGACGCCCTCGGGAGGGGCCACGCCCAGGTCGATCGACCCGTCACCGAGCGACCATTCGCGATACGTCACCCCGGCGGCGTCGAACGCCGCCGCGAGCGGCGGGATCCACTCCGGGTTCTCGTGCAGGATGTAGACCGCGGGCGCGGAGGATGCCTCACTCATACCGCGATGCTAAAGGACCGGCG
>JAVBUN010000283.1:0-11436 GCA_031555335.1 Microbacterium sp. | reverse complement strand
GGCGAGCGGCGACACCGAGATCCGCGAGGTCGTCGAGCAGGCACGGCTGCTGCAGACGGAGCGCGTCGTCGCGCTCTTCCAGGAACTGGGCGCCGAACCGTCGCAGCGGCTGCGGATCGGGCTGCGCGGCTGGCTCGCGTTCACCGAGCAGGCGCTCGTCGACGCCGCGATCGGCGAGCAGCTGAGCGACGACGAGCTGGTCGGCCTGCTGCAGGACGCACTGCACGGCATCGCCGAGCGGCTCGAGCCCGAGGCATCCCGCGTCCTGTTCGGCGACTGATCCTCGCGGGAACGACGAAGGCCCGCCTCGACCTGACGGTCGCGACGGGCCTTCGTGACGGGATTACTCCGCGGCGGCCTCTTCCGAAGCCTCGGACTGCTCGGCGGCAGCCTCGGCGTCGGCCTCCGCGATCTCGTCCTCGGCGGCGAGGGTCGCCGCGGGAACGGAGATCGCGACGATGAGCGTCTCGGGGTCGACGCTGAGCGACGCACCCTGCGGCAGCTTCAGGTCGGCCGCGGTGATGTGCGTGCCGTCCTCGAGGCCCTCGACGTCGACCTCGATGTTCTCGGGGATGTGGGTGGCCTCGACCTCGAGCGACACGGTGGTCGCGTCGAGGTTGGCGATCGTGCCGGCGAAGGGCTCGCCCACGACGACGACGGGGATGTCCACCGAGAGCTTCTCGCCCTTGCGGACGACGAGCAGGTCGACGTGCTCGATGATCTGGCGCACCGGGTCCTTCTGCACGTCCTTGACGAGCGCGAGGTGGTCCTTGCCGTCGATCGACAGCTCGAGCAGCGCGTTCGCGCGGCGCAGGATCAGCAGCATCTGGTGGCCGGGCAGGGCGACGTGCACCGGGTCGGTGCCGTGGCCGTAGAGCACGGCGGGGATCTGGCCGGCGGCGCGGAGGCGGCGGGCGAAGCCCTTGCCGAACTGCGTGCGCAGCTCGGCTGCGACCTTGTTGTCTTCCGACATGGTGATTCTCCTTGCGGGCCCACGGGCCCCGATATGGGTAAGCGGATTCGACTCGAACGCGAGCGCGTGAGGAATACCGTGAGCCTGCACACTCCCCGTCGATCACGGATGCTGCACGCCGGAGCGCCGCATCCCTCGCCGAAGTTCGACCTGAGTCTATCAGCGGGGCCGCTAGCATGAGAAACGCTCTTGCCCGCGTCGAAAGGACCCCCGTGGACGCCCAGCTCTCCTCCGACATCGTGCTCGCCGTGATCGGCGTCCTGGCGGCCCTGTCCGCGATCGGGATCGTGGGGGCGTTCTGGTCGATGGGTCGCGCCAACTACCGCAAGAACTGATCGTCCGGCGCCCCGCCGGGGCGCCGCGCCGGCCGGGCCCCCACCCCCGAGGGCTAGGCTTTTTGCTGTCCCAATCGTTCCTCGAGGAGTATTCGTGACCGAGGCATCAGCCAATATCGGAGTCGTCGGACTCGCCGTCATGGGGTCAAACCTGGCCCGCAACCTCGCCTCCCGCGAGGGCAACACCGTGGCGATCTTCAACCGCAGCCACGACAAGACCGAGCACCTGGTGGCGGAGCACCCCGAAGCAGGCTTCGTGGCCACCGCCTCGTACGAGGAGTTCGCGGCGGCCCTGCAGAAGCCCCGCACCGCGATCATCATGGTCAAGGCGGGCGCCCCGACCGACTACGTCATCGACGAGCTCGTCAAGGTCTTCGAGCCGGGCGACATCATCGTGGACGGCGGCAACGCCCTGTTCACCGACACCATCCGCCGCGAGAAGTCCGTCCGCGCCACGGGCATCAACTTCGTCGGCATGGGTGTCTCGGGCGGCGAGGAGGGCGCACTGCTCGGCCCGTCACTGATGCCGGGCGGCTCGGACGAGTCGTGGACCACGCTCGGCCCGATCCTGCGGTCGATCGCTGCGGTCGCCGAGGGCGAGCCCTGCGTCACCCACGTCGGACACGACGGCGCCGGCCACTTCGTCAAGATGGTGCACAACGGCATCGAGTACGCCGACATGCAGCTGATCGCCGAGGCCTACGACCTCATCCGCCGCGGCACGGGCAAGTCCCCCGCCGAGATCGCGGACGTCTTCGCCGAGTGGAACCGCGGCGAGCTCGAGTCGTACCTCATCGAGATCACGGCCGAGGTGCTCCGCCAGGTCGACGCCGAGACCGGCAAGCCGCTCGTCGATGTGATCGTCGACCAGGCGGGCGCGAAGGGCACGGGCGGCTGGACCGTCCAGACGGCGATCGACCTGGGTGTGCCCGTCTCCGGCATCGCCGAGGCCGTGTTCGCCCGTTCGCTCTCGAGCCACCCCGAGCAGCGTGCGACGACCGGCGGCCTGCCCGGCCCGAGCGAAGCGTTCTCGGTCGATGACCCCGACGCCTTCATCGAGAAGGTGCGCCTCGCGCTCTACGCCTCGAAGATCGTCGCGTACTCGCAGGGCTTCGACGAGATCCGTGCGGGCGCCGCGAAGTACGACTGGAACATCGACCTCGGCGCGATCGCGTCGATCTGGCGCGGCGGCTGCATCATCCGCGCCCGGTTCCTGAACCGCATCACCGACGCCTACGCCGAGACCCCGGACCTCCCGGTGCTCCTCACGGCGCCCTTCTTCGTCGACGTGTTCGCACCGGCTCAGGCCGCGTGGCGCGACGTCGTCGCGACGGCGGCGGCCGCCGGCATCCCCTCTCCCGCGTTCTCGTCGTCGCTCTCGTACTACGACGGGCTGCGCGCCGAGCGCCTGCCCGCCGCCCTCATCCAGGGCCAGCGCGACTTCTTCGGCGCGCACACCTACAAGCGGGTCGACAAGGACGGCACCTTCCACACGCTGTGGTCGGCCGACCGCACCGAGATCGAGGCCGAAGACACGCACTGATCCCGGTTCGACACGATGGCGACGTCCCCCACGGGGTCGTCGCCATCGTCGTTCACGCGGGGGTCACGTTGTGGTTGCGGGAGAAGAGGTTCTGCGGGTCCCAGCGTCGCTTCACCGCCGCGAGCCGCGCCAGGGTGGGCGGCGCATACATCAGCGGCGGCCAGGAGGCATCCGTCGACGTCGTGAAATTGCCGTAGACCGCGTCGCCGTGCCGCGCGATGTCGTCCCAGGCCGCGACCGCCGCCGCCCGCTGGGCGTCCGGGAGGAGCCCCGGGAGATCGAACGCGCCCGCCATCGCGAACCAGGTCGCCGCACGCGCACCGAAGGCGGTCGCCTCCGCGGGCACGTCGCCGTAGGCGCCGCCGAGCGAGCGGAGGAAGAGCACCGAGGCCTCGTTGTGCTCGCGGAAGGCGGCGAGCCGGTCGATGAGATCGTCGGTGAGGTCGCGCACGAGGGTGTTTCCGCCCACGAAGCCCGGCATCGGCTGATCCGGGTCGGCCTCGGGCGCCTCGAGCAGGATGTCGGGATACGCCCGGACGCCGATCTCGGTGCGCGTGACACCGTCGAGGGCATCGAGCGGCGCGAGCGCAGCCCGCGCCGCATCCTCGTCGTCACCGATCCACAGCGCGGTGATCGTCGCCCCGGCCGGAGCGCTCGGGTCCATGGGCGGCACATCCATGTACGTCGTCGTGAGCGCGCGGGGTGCATCGTGCATGAGGTCCCGGAGCGTCCGGAGCGCCGGGCGGGCATCGCCCTCGAGCGAGAACGTCGCGAAGACCACGGCGGGGAGCGGGCCGGCGCGGAAGTCGAACCGGGTGACGACCCCGAAGTTGCCGCCGCCGCCGCGCAGCGCCCACATGAGGTCGGGCTCCGTGGCATCCGTGGCCTCCACGACCTCGCCCGCCGCCGTGACGACCTGCGCCCCCACCAGCTGATCGGCGGCGAGCCCCCAGGCCCGCACCATCCACCCGATGCCGCCGCCGAGGGTGAGCCCGCCGACCCCGACGGATGCGGTGTCCCCCGAGCTGATGCCGAGACCATGCGCGGCCGCCGCGGTCGCGACGGCGCCCCAGGTCGCGCCGCCGCCGACGCGCACGATGTCGCCGTCGATCGTGATCCCCGCGATCTCCGACAGGCTGATCGTCATGCCCCCGGGCAACTCGCCCCAGGCGCTGTGCCCGCCGC
Source organism: Microbacterium sp. (assembly GCA_031555335.1). GTDB lineage: Bacteria > Actinomycetota > Actinomycetes > Actinomycetales > Microbacteriaceae > Microbacterium. Next base: position 7,400 of record JAVBUN010000283.1, on the reverse strand, counting down.
CGCGCACCATGATCGGGAGGGCCTCGACGGCCGCGTACCGCACCGCTGCGACGACATCGGCGATCGTGCCCGGTCGCACGACGAGCGCGGGCTCCCCGACACCGGAATGGAACCGGCGCGCCGCGTCCCACCCCTCGTCGCCGGGTCGGACGACGCGACCGGGAAGCACGGACTCGAGCTCGCTCGCATTCACGCGCCCAGGGTAGCGATCACCGCCGACACGCGTCACCCCTGTCCGTCGGCGCCGTTCGGGCCGACGGACAGGGGTGGCCGCGTCAGCGCGTGATGTCCTGCACGGTGCCGCGATCGAGCCGCAGGCGCCGCGAGGCCCGGCGGGCCACCGCGGAATCGTGCGTGACCACGATCAGCGTGAGCCCCTCCGCGTTCAGGCCCTGCAGCAGCTCCAGGATCTCGTCGCGCATGCTCTCGTCGAGGTTGCCCGTCGGCTCGTCGGCGAGCAGCACCGTCGGGCGCTTCGCGATCGCCCGCGCGATCGCCACGCGCTGCTGCTGTCCGCCCGAGAGCTCGCCGGGGCGATGATCCCCCCGCTCGGCGAGACCGACGTGCGCGAGCGCCTCGGCGACGCGCGTCGCGCGCTCCGGCTTCGGCAGCCCGAGGGGCTCGAGCCCCATGTCGACGTTCTCGGCCGCCGTGAGGGTCGGGATGAGGTTGAACCCCTGGAACACGAAGCCGATCTGGTGGGCGCGCAGGCGCCCGAGGGCGGCATCGGAGGCGGTCGCCATGTCGGTGCCGCCGAGCATCACCGCCCCCTTCGTCGGGCGGTCGAGCGCGCCGAGCAGCTGCAGGAACGTGGACTTGCCGCCGCCCGTCGGTCCCTGGATGGTGACGAACTCGCCCCGGGCGATCTCGAGGTCGACACCGGTCAGCGCCGTCACGACGCGTCCCTTCTGCCGGTACGTCTTCGTCACGCCGGCGATGCGGTAGGCCGGGGCGCTCTCGGTGGCCGCGCCTCCGGGCGCGGTTTCGGTGATGGTCATGTCGTTCTCCTTCTACGGATGCGGATGCGGTCGCGGATGCGGTTGCAGTTGCGGATGCGGATGCGGTTCACCCGACGGAGCGGAGCGCCTCGGCGGGGCTCAGCCGCGCGGCGCGCCATCCGCCGAACGCTCCCGCCACGAGGCCCGCCGCGACCGCGAGCCCGACCGCGGCGAGCACGACGGTGACCGACACCGGAGCGCTCAGGACGATGTCCGCCGTCGCGTCGGCGCTGCTGCCGAAACCGCTGCCCGGGCCGCCCGGCATCCCGCCGGGGCCGGCCTGCGTGTCGGTGGCGGCCGCCGTCGAGACCGTCGGGGAGATCAGGTTGATCGTGATCACCCCCGCGAGGCCGAGGACGAGCCCCGCGACACCGCCGATCAGTCCCTGCACCATGGACTCGCCGGCCACCTGTCGCACGACGCGGCCGTTCGACCAGCCGATCGCCTTGAGCGTGCCGAACTCCCGCGTGCGTCGCGAGACGCCGGAGATCGTGAAGAGCACGGCGAGCGCGACCGCGACCGCCAGCACGATGATCGACAGCCAGGTGCCGAGGCTCGTGATGAGCGAGGATGCGCTCGACAGCGACCCCGAGACGGTGGCGGCCAGGTCGGACTGCGAGCTGACGGTGGCGTCGGGCAGCTCGTCCTGGAGCGCGGACTGGATCGACGCGATGGCGTCCGCGGACGCGGCCTGGACGTAGATCGTGGAGACCACGTCCTCGACGCCCGCGAGCGTCTGCGCGACATCCAGCGGGACGTAGACGTTCGCCGCGGTGTCCGCCTCATCCGATGCGGAGGCCACGATCCCGACGATCTCCATCTCGGTGCCGCCCACGTCGATCGTGCCGCCGACCGTGAGCGCATTCGTGGTCGCGTACGTCGCGTCGACGACGGCGACGTTCTGGCCGGCGTCGTCGGCGGTGAGCAGACGGCCGTCCGAGAGCTCCACCGAGGACAGCGGGCCGACGGTCGTGTCGGCGGATTCGATGCCGAGCACCGTGAACGAGGCGACGTCGAACGATCCGCCCCCGAACCCGCCACCGCCGCCGCTCGGCGGTGCGCCCTGGGCATCGGTCGTGCCCGCGTCGCCCTCGGCGGGCGCCTCGGGGAGCTCGCCGTCGAAGGTCGTGTTGGTGAGGCTCAGCGCGCCCGAGACGGCGGAGACGCCCGAGACGGCCGAGACCGTGTCGAGGGTCGATGCCGCCAGCGTGCCTCGCATCATGTCGGTCATGAGTCGGGACTGGCTGAGGGAGGTCGTGCCGTCCTCGCCGGTCTCTCCGCCCTCCTCGTCGAACTCGAACCGCGGACCGCCCGCGCCGGCCTCGCCGGGCTCCACCTGGGCGCCCGTCACGGTCAGGTCGGTGCCGACGCCGTAGACGGACGCGAGCGCCTCGGTCTGCGCGTCGCGCACGCCCGCGGCGAGCGCGTTGACGACGATCACGAGCGCGATCGCGATCGCGAGTCCCGCGGCGACGATGATGGTCTGTTTCTTGCGGCCGGCCAGCTCCCGGCGCAGGTACGTGGCGTACATGGGTCTCCTCTCGGGCGGGGTGCCCTCACCGGGACGCTAGGAAAGCCGGTCATGCGGACGACAAGCGCGGGATATGCGGGAGCTATGCGCGCCTCCTCGCCGGCTCACAGCAAGGGCATAGGCTGCGCCATAGGAATCCCATAGCTGGCCGCGCACAATCGGAGGCATGACCACGATCGCCACCGCCACCGCCCTGCAGCGCGCCGACGGCACTCCCCCGCGCGTGCTCGTCGTCGACGACGAGCAGATGCTCACCGACCTGCTGTCGATGGCGCTGCGGATGGAGGGCTGGGACGTGCGTGCGGCCGCATCCGGGTTCCAGGCGCTGCAGGCGGCGCGCGACTTCGACCCCGACGCGATGGTGCTCGACATCATGATGCCGGACCTCGACGGCATGGCGGTGCTGCAGCGACTGCGCCAGTCCGGCAACGACGTACCGGTGCTGTTCCTGACGGCGAAGGATGCGGTCGGCGACCGCGTCGCCGGGCTCACCGCGGGCGGCGACGACTACGTGACGCAGCCGTTCAGCCTCGAGGAGGTCGTCGCGCGGCTCCGTGGCCTCATGCGCCGCGCGGGCACCGCGCAGGCGGGCGATGCCGAGCCCATCCTGCGCGTCGGCGACCTGAGCCTCAACGAGGACAGTCACGAGGTCGAGCGGGCCGGCACCGAGATCGAGCTCACCGCCACCGAGTTCGAGCTGCTGCGCTACCTCATGCGCAACCAGCGCCGGGTGGTCTCGAAGGCGCAGATCCTCGACCGCGTGTGGAACTACGACTTCGGCGGGCGCTCCAGCGTCGTCGAGCTGTACATCTCGTACCTCCGCAAGAAGATCGACCAGGGCCGCGAGCCGCTCATCCACACGGTGCGCGGCGTCGGCTACATGATCAAGGCTCCGCAGTGACCGAGGCCCCCACGGGGCGCGCTGCGCCGACCGCGGGGCGCCCCGCACAGCGGATGACCCTCCAGGCACGGCTCATGACCGCCGTCATCGGCATGGTCGCGATCATCCTGGGTGCGGTCGGCCTCGCCACCGGCACCATCCTGAGCTCGATCATGCAGCAGGGACTGGACGTCCGCGTGCAGTCGTCGCTCAGCCAGCTCTCGGCGTACCCCACGAACACCGCGGCGGACATCCTCCGCAACGGGCGGCAGTCCGAGGGGACGCTGCTCATCTACCGGTCCCAGTTCGGGGACGCGACCGGCGCGTACGTCGCCGCGGAGGACGCGGTCGAGCCCCTCACCTCGCAGCAGGTGTACGACATCGTCGGCAGCCTCGACCACGGCGGCTTCGACACCGTCTCGATCGCCGGGGTCGGCGAATACCGGATCTACACGAGCGGGGGCACCGGCGGGCCGTTCGCCCTCATCGGCCTGCCGACCTCGGAGGTCACCGGAACGCTCGCGCAGATCCTCACCACCGTGGCGCTCGTCACCGTCGGCGGCCTGCTCATCCTCGGAGTCGTCCTCGCGATCATCATCCGGCGCAGCCTCCGGCCCCTCCGCGCGGTCGCCGCGACGGCCGAGCGCGTGGCGACGCAGCCGCTCGCCGAGGGCGAGGTCACGATCGCCGAGCGCGTGCCCGCATCCGAGGCCGACGACCGCACCGAGATCGGCCGCGTCGGGGCCGCGCTCAACACCCTCCTCGACCACGTCGGCGCATCCCTCGACGCCCGTCAGCGCAATGAGGAACGGATGCGGCGCTTCGTCGCCGACGCGAGCCATGAGCTGCGCACACCGCTGGCATCGATCCGGGGGTACTCCGAGCTGTCGCTGCGGGACCCCTCGCTCCCCGAGCACACCGCATCCGCCCTCGAACGCATCGAGGCGCAGTCCATCCGCATGACGACCCTCGTCGAGGACCTGCTGCTGCTGGCCCGGCTCGAAGAGGGGCAGGAACTCGTGCACGGCGCCGTGGATCTCTCCCGCCTCGTCATCGAGTCGGTGGGCGACGCGCAGGCGGCCGGTCCCGATCATCGCTGGGAGCTGGACCTCGGCGAGGACCCGGTGATCCTCGCCGGCGACACGTCGCGGCTCACGCAGGTCGTGGCGAACCTGCTCGCGAACGCCCGCACCCACACCCCCGCGGGCACGACCGTCACGGTCGGCGTCGCACAGGAGGGCTCGGAGGCGGTGCTGCGCGTGCATGACGACGGACCGGGTGTCGACCCCGCGATCGCCGGTGAGCTGTTCGAACGCTTCTCCCGCGCCGACCGCTCGCGCGCCCGCAAGACCGGCGGCACGGGTCTCGGCCTCTCGATCGTCCGCGCCATCGTGCAGGCGCACGGCGGCGAGATCACGGTGGACTCCCGCCCCGGCGACACGACCTTCACGGTGCGGCTGCCCGCGAAGCCCGCCGACCCCGTGCAAGCCGCCTCGGCGGGCCCGTGAACGAGTAGCGTGGAGGGGTGACCAGCACTCCCATCGACGCCACCACCACCTCCGCCTGGAAGGAGCTCGACGCGCATCGTGCGGGCTTCGCCCCCGACCTGCGGGAGTGGTTCGCGACCGATCCCGGTCGCGTCGATCGGCTGAGTCTGCCGGTGGGCGATCTGCACGTCGATCTGTCGAAGAACCTGCTGACCGACGACATCCTCGCCTCCCTCGTGCGTCTCGCCGAGCAGACCGGCGTCGCCGAGCGGTACGCCGAGATGCTGAGCGGCGCGCACATCAACACGACCGAGGACCGCGCCGTGCTCCACACCGCGCTCCGCCGCCCCGCGGGCGCGACGCCGGCGCTCGTCGTCGACGGTCAGCAGATCGACGACGACGTGCAGGAGGTCCTCGCGAAGCTCTCCGCGTTCGCCGACCGGGTGCGTTCGGGAGAGTGGGCGGGCGTCACCGGCAAAAAGGTCACGCACGTCGTCAACATCGGCATCGGCGGGTCCGACCTCGGTCCCGTGATGATCTACGAGGCCCTGAAGCCGCTGGCGGATGCCGGCATCCAGGCCCGATTCGTCTCGAACATCGACCCGACCGACATCGCCGAGAAGACCGCGGACCTCGACCCCGCGACCACCCTGTTCATCGTCGCGTCGAAGACGTTCACGACGCTGGAGACTCTGACCAACGCGCGGCTCGCCCGGGACTGGCTCTGGGCGGGACTCACCGCATCCGGTGCCATCGCCGACGACGAGACGTCGCGCACCGACGCGGTCGCGCACCACTTCGTCGCCGTGTCGACGGCGCTCGACAAGGTGGCGGCGTTCGGCATCGACCCGCAGAACGCGTTCGGCTTCTGGGACTGGGTCGGCGGCCGCTACTCGGTCGACTCGGCGATCGGCCTGTCGCTCGCGATCGCGTTCGGCCCGGAGGCGTTCCGCGAGCTGCTGAGCGGCTTCCACACGGTCGACGAGCACGTGCGCACGACCCCGCTCGCGCAGAACGTGCCGGTCCTCATGGGCCTGCTGAACGTCTGGTACAACAACTTCCTCGGCGCACAATCGCACGCCGTGCTGCCCTATGCGCAGCAGCTGAGCCGCTTCCCGGCGTACCTGCAGCAGCTCACCATGGAGTCCAACGGCAAGTCCGTGCGCTGGGACGGCTCCCCCGTCACCACCGAGACCGGAGAGATCTTCTGGGGCGAGCCCGGCACCAACGGCCAGCACGCGTTCTACCAGCTGATCCACCAGGGCACGCGCCTCATCCCCGCGGACTTCATCGCGTTCGCGAACCCGGCCTACCCGCTCGCCGACGGCGATCGCGACGTGCACGGGCTGTTCCTCGCGAACTTCCTCGCGCAGACCAAGGCGCTCGCGTTCGGCAAGACCGCGGCCGAGGTCGAGGCCGAGGGCACGAGCGGCGCGCTCGTCGCGGCCCGCACCTTCGCGGGCAACCGGCCGACGACGTCGATCTTCGCGCCGGCGTTGACTCCGGCGGTGCTCGGCCAGCTCGTCGCGCTCTACGAGCACATCACCTTCACCCAGGGCGCCGTGTGGGGCATCAACTCGTTCGACCAGTGGGGTGTCGAGCTCGGCAAGCAGCTCGCGCTGCAGATCGCGCCCGCCATCGAGGGCGACGAGGACGCCTTCGCCGCGCAGGATGCCTCGACCCGCGCACTGCTGGAGTACTACCGCACTCACCGCGCGTAGCCGCCTCCGCGGTTCACTCGGCGCGCAGGTCGGGCTCGGGGCGCGGTCCTCACACCCAGGCCGGGTTCGGGGCGCGATCCGCGCGTCGGGGCGCACTCATCGCGCCCCGAAGCGCGATTCGCGCCCCACACATCGATTCCCCATCCCACCCCGCGCCGCGGCACGTCACGCCGCGCGGGGCTCAGTACCCCGCGAAGGCGTCCGTCGTGATCGAGCGGGCGGAGCGCAGCGCGGGCGCGAGGTCAGCGATCAGTCCGGGCGGCCCCGACACGTACGCGTGGCGAGCGGCGAGGTCGGGCACCGCCCGCGACAGCGCCTCCGCATTGATCCGGACGCCGCCCGCCCACGTCCAGTTCGACGGGAGGCCGTCCGGCTCGTCGCGGGTGAAGACCACGACCGGCACCCCGGATGCGGTGAGCTCCGCGCGGAACGCGAGCTGCGACGCATCCGACGCCACCAGCACGAGCACGATGTCGCGCTGCTCTCCCGCGGCGGTGAGGTGCCGCAGCTGCGATACGAACGGCGTCACGCCGATGCCCGCGGCCACCATCAGGAGCGGCCGCGCCGGATCGGCCGGCAGCAGGAAGTCGCCCCAGACACCCGTCACCGCGAGCGCGTCGCCGCTCTCGGCGGCTCCCAGGGCGCGCTTGTAGCTGCTCTGCGCCCCGACCCCGTCGCGATAGGCGACCCGGACGATCGGCAGGTCCTCGGGCGCCGACAGGATGCTGAACGGCCGCCGCGTCCCCTTCGCGTCGGGGCGCCGGTGCGGCACGTCGAGCTCGA
>JAVBUN010000033.1:0-21061 GCA_031555335.1 Microbacterium sp. | reverse complement strand
CCCACCCTGCTGCCGGCGGCGGCGCTCACGCGCATGCTCGACGATGTCCGCGCGGCGTTCGGGATCGCGCCCGGCGCCGAGGTGACGGTCGAGGCGAACCCCGACACCGTGACCGAGGAGTCGCTGCGCGTGCTCGCGGATGCGGGTGTGACGCGCGTCTCGATCGGGATGCAGTCGGCCGTGCCGCACGTACTCGCCGCCCTCGACCGCACCCACGATCCCGCGAACGTCGCGACGGCCGTGGCCGCCGCGCGCGCGGCGGGACTCGCGGTGAGCCTCGATCTCATCTACGGGGCGCCGGGGGAGAGTCTCGAGGACTGGCGGACGTCCGTGCGCACGGCACTCGCGCTCGAGCCCGATCACCTGTCGGCGTATGCGCTGATCATCGAGGACGGCACGCAGCTGGCCCGCCGCATCCGCCGCGGTGACGTGCCCGCGCCCGACGACGACCTGCAGGCGGAGATGTACGAGCTCGTCGACGACGAGGCGGCGGCGGCCGGGTTCGCGTGGTACGAGGTGTCGAACTGGGCGCGCACCGACGCGCAGCGTTCCCGGCACAATCTCGCCTACTGGCGCGGCACCGACTGGTGGGGATTCGGTCCCGGCGCCCACAGCCATGTCGCCGGTGTCCGGTGGTGGAACGTGAAGCATCCGGCCGCGTACGCCCAGCGGCTCGCGCAGGGCGTGTCGCCCGCGGCGGCGCGGGAGGTCCCGGATGCGGAGGCCCGCACCCTCGAGCGCGTGCTGCTCGAGTCCCGCATCCGCGAGGGGCTGCCGATCGAGGTCGTCCCCGGCGCCCGGCGCACGGCCGTCGCCGGCCTCATCGCCGACCGGCTCATCGAGGGCCCGGACGCCCTGCGCGGACGCGTGGTGCTCACGCGCAAGGGCCGGTTGCTGGCGGATGCGGTCGTCCGCGCGCTGACCGAGTAACACGCCCGGACCTGCCCGCCGCCGGTGCGCGCATCGAGCGGTTAGAATTGGCACTCCCGCAACACGAGTGCCAGGAGGGGTGCATGGTCAGCGAACGTGGACTGGACGTCCTCCGTGCGATCGTGCAGGACTACGTCGAGACGCGGGAGCCGGTCGGGAGCAAGTCGATCGTGGAGCGCCATTCGTTCGGCGTCTCGGCGGCCACGATCCGCAACGACATGGCGCTGCTCGAGGACGAGGACCTCATCGCGGCGCCCCACACGTCGTCCGGCCGGGTGCCGACCGACAAGGGCTACCGCGTCTTCGTGAACCACCTCGCGGAGCTGCGCCCCCTCACCACCGCGCAGCGCACCGCGATCACGGCCTTCCTCGACGGCCCGGCGGACCTCGACGACCTGCTCGCCCGCACCGTGCGGGCGCTCTCGCAGCTCACCGGTCAGGTGGCGCTCGTGCAGTACCCCTCGTTCGAGCGGGCCAACGTCACCCACGTCGAACTCGTCCATCTCGGCGGAGCCCGTCTGGTCGTGATCGTCGTCACCGACACGGGACGCGTCTCGCAGCGCATCGCGGTGGCCCCTGACGAGCTCGACGAGACCGATGTCGCGCAGCTGCGGGCCCGGCTGTCGGTGCTCGTGACGGGTCAGTCGGTCCGCGAGGGGGCGGCGCGGGTCGACGAGGCACTCGCCCAGCAGCCGTCGCCGTCCCGCTCGGATGCCGCGCTGCACGCGATGCTCCGGGTCGTGGCGGAGGAGCTCGAGGGGTTCCGGCAGGACCGGTTGGTCATGGCGGGGGCGGCCACCCTGGCGCGATCCGAGGGCGACTTCCGCGGCAGCATCTATCCACTTCTCGAGGCGATCGAGGAGCAGGTGACCCTGTTGCGGCTGATGAGCGAGATGGTCGCGGACGGGCAGGGGCTCGCCGCATCCATCGGGCGCGAGAACGCGCCGTTCGGGCTGACCGAGGCATCGGTGGTCGCGAGCGACTACGAGGCGACGGTGGGGCAGGCGCGCGTCGGCGTGCTGGGTCCCATGCGCATGGATTACTCGAGCAACCTCGGCGCGGTCCGCGCCGTGGCCCATTACCTGAGCCGACTGCTCGACGAGGACGACCGGGCGCGCTGAGCGCGCCCCCAGACGATCCCGCGCTCGGCGCGGACGGGAAGGCGAAAGTGGCTGACCACTACGAAGTACTGGGCGTGTCGCGCGAAGCGACGACCGACGAGATCAAGAAGGCGTATCGGCGTCTCGCCCGTCAGCTGCACCCCGATGTGAACCCGGGGGAGGACGCCGCCGAGCGGTTCAAGCTCGTCACGCACGCGTACGACGTGCTGAGCGATCCGGAGCAGCGGCGCCGTTACGACATGGGCGGAGACGGCCAGGGCTTCGGCGGCGGCGCGGGGTTCGGCGGATTCAGCGACATCTTCGACACCTTCTTCGGGGGCGGCGGCGGGGGCGCGGGGCGCACCCGGCCCCGATCGCGCGCCGAGCGAGGTCAGGACGCCCTCGTGCGCGTCACCCTCGAGCTCGGCGATGTCGTGTTCGGCACGCACCGCGACCTCGAGGTCGACACGGCCGTCCTCTGCGAGACCTGCCAGGGCGGATGCTGCCAGCCGGGCACGAGCCCCGTCACCTGCGACATCTGCCACGGTTCGGGTCATGTGCAGCGCACGGTCCGCAGCCTCATCGGCAACGTCGTCACGAGCGCACCCTGCGCCACCTGCCAGGGCTACGGCACGACCATCCCCTATCCGTGCGCGACGTGCCAGGGACAGGGGCGGGTGCGCGCCCGCCGCACCGTGTCGGTCGACATCCCCGCGGGGGTCGAGACGGGGCTGCGGCTGCAGCTGCCGGGCTCGGGCGAGGCCGGTCCCGCCGGCGGACCCCACGGCGATCTGTACCTCGAGGTCACCGTCGAACCGCACGAGGTGTTCAGCCGCGACGGCGACGACCTCCTCGCGACCCTCGACGTGTCGATGTCGGACGCGATCCTCGGCACCACGACCCGCATCGAGTCGCTGGACGGACCCGTCGACCTCGAGCTCCGCGCGGGCGTCCAGGCGGGCGACGTGCTCACGATCAAGGGTCGCGGCATCACGCCCCTCCGCGGGACGCAGCGCGGCGATCTGCGCGTCGGCGTCCATGTGGTGACCCCCACGCGTCTGGACGCGAAGGAACGTGCGCTCATCGAGGACTTCGCGAAGAAGACGAAGGCGCCCGAACCGCGGCTCGCCGAGTTCCAGCAGGGGCTGTTCGCGAAGCTCCGCGACCGCTTCCGGACCAGCTGAGTCGTGCTGCACTTCCTCGTCGAGGACGCCGGTGACGCGCAGCCGGGCTCGGTCGTGACCCTCACCGGCGCCGAGGCGCATCACGCGGCGGCCGTCCGCCGGGTGCGGGTCGGCGAGGCCGTGACGGTCGGCGACGGCCGCGGGATGTGGGCGACGGGCGAGGTCGCCTCCGTGGCGCCGCGCGAGGTCGTGGTAGCGGTGACCGAGCGGCAGGACGTGCCGGCACGGTCTCCGCGCGTCGTGCTCGTGCAGGCCCTCGCGAAGGGCGATCGCGACGAGCTCGCGGTGCAGGCGGCGACCGAGCTCGGCGTCGATGCCGTCGTGCCGTGGCAGGCGGCGCGCAGCGTGTCGCGCTGGAGCGACGCGGCCAAGGCCGAGAAGGGACGGACGCGCTGGGCCGGCATCGCCCGCGAGGCCGCCAAGCAGGCGCACCGCGCTTGGGTTCCGGAGGTGGAACCGGTCGCGACGACCGCGCGGATCGCGGCGCGGGCCGCCGCATCCGTCGTCCTCGTGCTGGAGTCGACCGCGGATCGTCGTCTGTCGGAGGCCGTGCGGCGATTGGACGGCGCCGAGGAGATCCTGCTCGTCGTGGGCCCCGAGGGGGGCATCGACGCCGGCGAACTCGACGCGTTCGTCGCCGCCGGTGCGCAGCAGGTGCGTCTGGGGGAGCACGTGCTCCGCACCTCGACCGCAGGACCCGCCGCGCTGGCGGCCGTCGAGGTGGGGCTCGGCCGCTGGTGAGGGCCCGTCGGTAGACTGGGACGATGAGCGAACCCTCCGTCTTCACGCGCATCCTCCGGGGTGAGATCCCGGCCGAGGTCCTCGCAGAGACCGACCGGGCGTTCGTCATCCGCGACATCGCACCGAAGGCCCCCGTCCACCTGCTCGTCATCCCCAAGACCGAGCAGTACCGCGACGTCGTCGAACTCGCGGCGGGGGACCCGGAACTGCTGACGGAGATGGTGGCGCTGGCGAAGGACGCGGCCGCCGCGCACGCCGACGGCGACTTCCGGCTCGTCTTCAACACCGGCCCCGGCGCCGGGCAGACCGTGTTCCACGTGCACGCCCACGTGCTCGCGGGAGGACTGGACGAGGGGAGTCTCGGTGCCTGACGCCGCCGACGAGCCCGCGGTCGAGCGGCTGCTCGCCGACGGCATCGCGATGGTGCAGCTGCTCGGCCCGCAGGACCGGCTGCTGCGCGTGGTCGAGCGCGAGCACCCCGGCGTCGACGTGCACGTGCGCGGCAACGAGATCACCCTTTCCGGCCCGGCGACGCAGGTCGCCGCGGCCAAGACGCTCGTGGAGGAGCTGCTGACGATGACCCGAGACGGGCACGACCTGGGTCCCACCGATGTGTCGAGTTCGAGCCGCATCCTGCGTTCGGACGGCGGGATGCGGCCCTCCGAGGTCATGGGCGAGGCGATCCTGTCCTCTCGCGGCAAGATCATCCGGCCGAAGACGCTGGGCCAGAAGGCGTACGTCGACGCGATCGAGGAGAACACGATCGTCTTCGGCATCGGCCCGGCGGGTACCGGGAAGACCTACCTCGCGATGGCGAAGGCCGTGCAGGCGCTGCAGCGTAAAGAGGTGAGCCGCATCATCCTCACGCGTCCCGCCGTCGAAGCGGGCGAGCGGCTGGGGTTCCTCCCCGGCAGCCTCACCGACAAGATCGACCCCTACCTGCGTCCGCTCTACGACGCGCTCAACGAGATGCTCGACCCCGAGATCGTGCCGAAGCTCATGGCGACCGGCACGATCGAGGTCGCTCCGCTGGCCTACATGCGCGGGCGCACGCTCAACGATTCGTTCGTGGTGCTCGACGAGGCGCAGAACACCACTCCCGAGCAGATGAAGATGTTCCTCACCCGTCTCGGCTTCGGCACCCGCATGGTCGTGACCGGCGACATCACCCAGGTCGACCTGCCGCAGGGCAGCTCGGGTCTGCGGCTCGTGACACGTGTGCTGAAGGACATCGAGGACATCCACTTCGCGACGCTGACGAGTGACGACGTCGTGCGCCACACGCTGGTGGGACGCATCGTCGATGCGTACAGCGAGTACGACGAGCGCCGGCTCGCCTCGCGCCGGGAGCGCGACGAGGCATCCGAGTTCGCGAACCGCGCCGACCGTCGGGGCGGGGCGCGCGACCACCTACCGAAGCGAGGACGACCATGACGATCGAGATCACGAACGAGTCCGGAGTTGAGGTCGACGAGACCGTGCTGCTGCGGCTCATGGAGAGCAACTTCGCCGAGCTCAACGTCAGCCCCGACGCCGATGTCGCGATCCTGCTGGTCGACGAGGGCGCCATGGAGGCGCTGCACGTGCAGTGGATGGACGAGCCGGGGCCGACCGACGTGCTGAGCTTCCCGATGGACGAACTGCGTCCGGGCACGGAGGACGCGCCGACCCCCGCCGGGCTCCTCGGCGACATCGTGCTGTGCCCGCAGGTGGCCGAGACGCAGGCGCGCGAGGCGACGCCCGCCCACTCCACCCAGGACGAGCTGATCATGCTCACCACCCACGGACTGCTGCACCTGCTGGGGTTCGACCACGCCGAGCCCGACGAGGCGACCGAGATGTTCGGTCTGCAGCGCGACCTGATCGTCGCCTTCTCGGTCGCCGAGCGGCGCAGGTCGCGCGGATGACAGCCGTCCTCCTGCTGCTGGCGGCGATCCTGCTCGTCGGATTCGGGGCGCTCATGGCGGCGATCGACGCCGCGTTCGGGGTGACCTCCCGGGGCGATCTCGCCGACCTCGGCGCGTCCGGGCGCAACGGCCGGATGCTGACGCACATCGCGGCGGACCCGGAGGCGCACGCGAACGCGGTGGCCTTCATCCGGGTGCTCGCCGAGACGGCGGCCGCGGTGCTCGTCACGGCCGCCTTCATGCTCCTCTTCGACAGCATCTGGTGGGCGCTGCTGGCCGCCGTCGTGCTCATGACCGGGCTGTCGTTCGTCGCCGTCGGGGTGAGCCCGCGCGCGGTCGGTCGCCGGCACGCATGGGGGCTGCTGCGCGGTGCCGCGCCCGTCATCCGCGGGGTGCGCATCCTCCTCGGCCCCCTCGCCCACGGGCTGGTGCTGCTGAGCAGCCGGGTGACCCCCGGCGGCGCGCGGGCCGCATCCTTCGACTCGGAGGAACAGCTGCTCAGCATGGTGGACGAGGCGGCGATGCAGGACCTCATCGAAGAGGACGACCGCGAGCTGATCCACTCGGTGTTCGAGTTCACGGGAACGTTCGTGCGGGCGGTGATGGTGCCCCGCAACGACATGGTGACGATCTCCGGCACCGACACCGCGCGCGAAGCGCTCGGCATCTTCCTGGAGAAGGGCGTCTCACGCATGCCGGTGGTGACCGAGGACGGCGAGGACGTCGTCGGCATCCTCTATCTGAAGGACCTGGTGCAGTTCTCGTTCCGCGACGAGCTGGGCTGGGGGCAGCAGTCGGTCGCGCGGATGGCGCGCCCGCCGGTGTTCGTGCCGGAATCCATGCGTGCCGAGGCGCTGCTGCAGCAGATGAAGCGCGACGCCGTGCACGTGTGCATGGTGGTCGACGAGTACGGCGGGATCGCGGGTCTCGTGACCCTCGAGGATCTCATCGAGGAGCTGGTCGGCGAGATCGCCGACGAGTACGACGCGAAGGCGACCGAGATCGTCGAGCTCGAGCCCGGCCGCTACCGGGTGAGCGCGCGGCTCGGACTCGACGAGGTCGGCGACCTCTTCGGGATCGAGCTCGACGACGACGACGTCGACTCCGTCGGGGGCCTTCTCGGCAAGGCGCTCGGCCAGGTGCCGCAGCCCGGAGCGACGGCCGAGCACGAGGGGCTCGTCCTCACCGGCGGCACGTCTCGGGGACGCGGCCGTGGGCTTGCGACCGTGTTCGTGGAGCGGGCACCGCGCGACGATGATGCCGGCGACGGCGGGACCGACACCGGCGGCATCGCCGTGCCGGCGAGGGGAGAACGATGACCGAGGAATTCCGCAGCGGATTCGTGACGTTCGTGGGCCGTCCGAACGTGGGCAAGTCGACGCTCACAAACGCGCTGGTGGGCGAGAAGATCGCCATCACGAGTGAGAAGCCGCAGACCACGCGACGCGCCATCCGCGGGATCGTCAACCGTCCGAGCGGGCAGCTGATCGTGGTGGACACGCCCGGGCTCCACCGCCCCCGGACGCTGCTCGGCCAGCGCCTGAACGACCTCGTCGGCGATGTGCTGGGCGATGTCGACGTCATCGCGTTCTGCGTGCCGGCGACCGAGAAGGTCGGGCCGGGCGACCGGCGGATCGCGGAGTCGCTCGACGGCTACGGACGGGCCAAGAAGATCGCGATCGTCACGAAGACGGATGCGGCGGGCCGCGAGGAGATCACGGAGCGACTCATGGAGGTCGATGCGCTCCGCGAGGACTGGACGGCGGTGATCCCGCTCTCGGCGGTCACCGGCGCGCAGCTCGATGTGCTCGCCGACGAACTGCTCGCACTCATGCCCGAAGGGCCCGCGCTCTACGAAGAGGGCGTGGTGACCGACGAGGAGCAGGACGACCGCGTCGCCGAGATCATCCGCGAGGCCGCCCTCGGCGACGCCCGCGAGGAGCTGCCGCACTCGATCGCGGTCGTCGTGCAGGAGATCGCCCCGCGGGAGGGGTCGGACCTCACCGACGTGTTCGCCGACATCGTGGTGGAGCGCGACAGCCAGAAGGCGATCATCATCGGTCGAAAGGGCGCCCGGCTGCGCGATGTGGGTGCCCAGGCGCGGGCCGGCATCGAGGAGCTGCTGGGCACGCGTGTCTATCTCTCGTTGCACGTGCGGGTGGCCAAGGAGTGGCAGCGCGACCCCAAACAGCTCGGACGTCTCGGCTTCTGACCCGGTCGGGGTGTAAGCTGCACACCATGCGCGCGGATCTCCTTCTTCTCCTTAGCCGCCGCGGCGAGACCTCGATCTAGGGCCTTCTCGTCGCGGAGCTCGTCATCGGCCCGCTCATTCAGACGAGAGAAGAACCCAGGATCATGGAAAACACCCAGCAGCCGTCGGGCATGCCGACGCACAAGTACCGTCCGTTCCACGAGCAGATCCGCGTCGACCTGCCCGATCGCACGTGGCCCGCGAAGCGCATCACCGATGCTCCGCGCTGGTGCGCCGTCGACCTCCGCGACGGCAACCAGGCGCTGATCGATCCGATGAGCCCCGAGCGCAAGCGAGTCATGTTCGACCTGCTGGTGCAGATGGGCTACAAGGAGATCGAGGTCGGGTTCCCGAGCGCGAGCCAGACCGACTTCGACTTCGTGCGTCACCTCATCGAGGACGAGGTCATCCCCGACGACGTCACGATCCAGGTGCTGACGCAGGCGCGGGAGCACCTCATCGAGCGGACCTACGAGGCCATCGCCGGGGCGAAGCGCGCGATCGTGCATCTCTACAACTCCACGAGCGTGCTGCAGCGCGAGGTGGTCTTCCGCACCGACAAGCAGGGCATCATCGACATCGCGCTCGAGGGTGCACGGCTGTGCCGCGAGTACGAGAAGCGGGTCCCCGAGACCGCGGTGTTCTACGAGTACTCGCCCGAGAGCTACACCGGGACCGAGCTGGAGTTCGCGCTCGACATCTGCAACCAGGTGCTGGAGGTCTTCGAGCCGACGCCCGAGCGCAAGGTCATCATCAACCTGCCCGCCACTGTCGAGATGGCGACCCCCAACGTCTACGCCGATTCGATCGAGTGGATGAGCCGGCGCCTCGCGCACCGCGAGAACGTCATCCTGTCGCTGCATCCGCACAACGACCGCGGCACCGCCGTGGCCGCCGCGGAGCTCGGCTACATGGCCGGCGCCGACCGCATCGAGGGATGCCTGTTCGGCAACGGCGAGCGCACCGGCAACGTCGACCTCGTCGCCCTCGGGATCAACATGCTGACGCAGGGGATCGACCCGCAGATCGACTTCAGCGACATCGACCAGGTCAAGCGCACCGTCGAGTACTGCAACCAGCTGCCCGTCCCGGAACGCAGCCCCTGGGCGGGAGACCTCGTCTTCACCGCCTTCAGCGGATCGCACCAGGACGCCATCAAGAAGGGCTTCGAGGCGATGGATGCGGAGGCCGCCGCGCGCGGCGTCTCGGTCGACGACCTGGAGTGGGCGGTCCCGTACCTGCCGATCGACCCGAAGGATCTGGGGCGTTCCTACGAGGCGGTCATCCGGGTCAACTCGCAGTCCGGCAAGGGGGGCGTCGCCTACCTGCTGAAGTCCGACCACGCGATCGACCTGCCGCGCAAGCTCCAGATCGAGTTCTCCGGCGTCGTGCAGGCCAAGACCGATGCCGAAGGCGGCGAGGTCACGAGCGAGCAGATCTGGTCGGCGTTCACCGACGAATACCTGCCCTCCTCGGTCGAGGAGGATCGCTGGGGCCGGTTCGAACTGCTCAGCACCCGCACGCAGAGCGACCTCTCGGGCGACGTGCGGCTGGACATCACGCTGCGGGACGGGGACGAGCAGTTCGAGGCATCCGGGGTGGGCAACGGCCCCGTCGCGGCGTTCCTCGAGATCGTCCGCGCACAGGGCTTCGACGTCACGCTCTACGACTATGTCGAGCATGCCCTCAGCGCCGGCGGCGACGCGCAGGCCGCGGCCTACGTCGAGCTGCAGGTCGACGGACAGCGCCTCTGGGGCGTCGGCATCGACGGGGACATCTCGACCGCGAGCCTGAAGGCGATCGTGTCGGGCGTGAACCGCGCCATCCGCACCCGCGCCCACGAGCTCACCGCCGTCTGACGCGGCCCTTCCGACCCGCCGGTCCTTCAGGCCGGCGGGTCGGTCGGAGTGCGGCGCACGATCGGGATGGCGGCGGTCTCGACCGCGACCTTACGGCGATGCAGCATCCGCTGCTCGGGAAGCGACACGTCGAAGACGACGGCGAGGATGCGGATGGCGGCGGTGACCGCGACGCCGATGATCGCGGCCGGTACGAGGTCGAGGCCCACCGCGTTCGCCACGGCGAGGACCGAGCAGCCGACCCCGGCCGCCACCGCATAGAGCGAACCCACGTGCATGATCGCGACCGGCAGCCCCATGAAGATGTCACGCAGGATGCCGCCCCCGACCGCGGCGCACACGCCGACGAACACCGCCGGCACGAGCGGCAGCCCGAGGGCGAGGGCCTTGCTCGTACCGAACGCGCCGAACAGTCCGATGACCACCGCGTCGAGGCCGACGATGACGCGGTTCAGGCGCTGGAAGAGTCCCGCCAACAGCATGCCGACCAGCGCGGCGACGGTCGCCGTGAGCAGGTACCAGTTGCTCTGCAGCGTCGCGGGCGCCACCCCGAGCAGCATGTCGCGGATGAGTCCGCCGCCCATGCCCATCACGACCCCGATGATCGCCACGCCCAGCAGATCGAGCCGGCGTTCGCCGCGGAATCCGGACGCGAACAGCGCCCCCTGCACGCCGCCGAGGGCGACGGCGGTCAGATCTGCCCACAGCGGGATCACGAAGAGCGGCTCGGTCACCCCTCCATTGTCCCGGACCGCGGGATAATCGAGGGGTGCCCACTTACCGCGACGAGGTCGTGGTCCTGCGCACCCACAAGCTGGGTGAGGCGGACCGCATCGTGACGATGCTCGGCCGGCGCCACGGCAAGATCCGTGCGGTCGCCAAGGGCGTGCGCCGCACGTCGTCCCGCCTCGGTGCGCGCCTCGAGCCGTTCATGGTCGCCGATGTGCAGTTCTACGCCGGACGCTCGCTCGACATCGTGCAGCAGGCGGAGTCGCTCGGCACCTACGGCTCGGAGATCGCGGCGGACTACGACCGCTACACCTCGGCCAGCGCCATGGTCGAGACCGCGGATCGGCTGGGGGATGCGGATGCGTCGGCCTCGCACTATCTTCTCCTGGTCGGGGGACTGCGTGCCCTCTCGCTGGCGGCGCACGCGCCGCGCAGCATCCTCGACTCCTATCTCCTGCGCGCGATGGCGCTCTCGGGCTGGGCGCCGGGGCTCGACGAGTGCGCCCGCTGCGGCGCGCCGGGTCCGCACCGGGCCTTCGTCGCGCAGGCGGGCGGCATGGTCTGCCAGAACTGCGCCCCGGCGGGCTCCGCGCGCGTCGATGCGGACACGAGCGACCAGCTGCGGGCGCTGCTCGCCGGGGACTGGGACCGTGTCGACGGCGCCGCGGCAGGCACATCGGCCGCTGCATCCGGCCTCATCGCCGCATACGCCCAGTGGCACCTGGAGCGCGGCATCCGATCCCTCGCCCACGTGGAGACCACCCGATGACCCCGAAGCCCTTCACGCACAAGGATGCGGTGCCGTACCGGCCGATCGACTGGACCGGCGAGTACCCCGCCGCGTACCCGAAGGGGGCGGTGCCCGCGCACGTCGCGATCGTGATGGACGGCAACGGCCGGTGGGCGAACGGTCGGGGTCTGACCCGCGTGGAGGGGCACAAGGCGGGCGAGGCGGCGCTCCTCGACGTCGTCGCCGGCGCGATCCAGGCGGGTGTGAAGCACCTCTCGGTCTACGCCTTCTCGACCGAGAACTGGAGCCGGTCGCCCGACGAGGTGCGTTTCCTCATGGGCTTCAACCGCGACGTGCTGCACCGCCGACGCGATCAGCTCAACGAGTGGGGCGTCCGCATCCGGTGGGCGGGGCGGAAGCCGCGCCTCTGGGGTTCGGTGATCAAGGAGCTGCAGTTCGCCGAACAGCTCACCCGCGACAACGACGTTCTGACGCTCACGATGTGCGTCAACTACGGCGGCCGGGTCGAGCTCGTCGACGCGATGCGCTCGATCGCCGACGACGTGGCGGCGGGCCGGTTGAAGCCGTCGGCCGTGTCCGAGAAGCTGCTCACGAGACGCCTCTACATCCCGGGCATGCCGGACGTCGATCTGTTCGTCCGATCGAGCGGCGAGCAGCGCACATCGAACTTCCTGCTGTGGGAGTCGGCGTATGCCGAGTACGTGTTCCTCGACACGCTGTGGCCGGATTTCGGCCGACGGGATCTCTGGCGCGCGATCGACCAGTACCTCGGCCGCGACCGCAGATTCGGCGGCGCCGTCGACGCACCGGGGGCCCCGAACGCTTCCGACGGGTAGTCGCGCACCGACACGTGCGTCGCCGGGAATACGACGGCCGCCCTTCCGGGTTTCCCTCCACATGACAGACCCGATCCGAATCGACGTATGGAGCGATATCGCCTGCCCGTGGTGCTACATCGGCAAGCGCAACCTCGAGAAGGGGCTCCGGGAGACGTCTTCGGACGAGAACGCCCCCGAGGTCGAGGTGACGTTCCATTCGTACGAACTCTCACCCGACACCCCTGTGGACTTCGAGGGCGACGAGCTCGACTATCTGGCCGGCCACAAGGGCATGGCTCGTGACGACGTGCGGCAGATGCTCGACCGGGTTACGCAGGTCGCCGCCGACGCCGGGCTCGATTACCACTTCGAGCACGTGCAGCACACCAACACGGTGAAGGCGCACGAGCTGCTGCACGCGGCCAAGGAGGCAGGGCTCCAGCACGAGATGGCCGAGCGGCTCATGTCGGCGTACTTCGTCGAGGGGCAGCACGTGGGCCGCATCGAGGACCTCGTCGCGCTCGCCACCGAGGTCGGGCTCGACGAGAACGCGGTCCGCGCCGCGCTCGAGAGCGAGAAGTACCTCGCCGACGTGCGCGCCGATCAGGCGCAGGCCGCGGCGTACGGCATCAACGGCGTGCCGTTCTTCGTGATCGACGGCAAGTACGGCGTGAGCGGCGCGCAGCCGCCCGAGGCGTTCGCGCAGATCGCCCGCCAGGTGTGGGCGGAGCGCGACGGGGCCGAGGCGGTCGCCGCCGACTGATCAGCGGGTGAGGTTCTTCTCGATGACGGCGACGATCGCCGGGTCGTCCGGCTTCACCGTCGGACGGAACCGGTGCACGTCGCCGCTCGGGGTCAGCACGAACTTCTCGAAGTTCCAGATGATGGGTCCCCGCTTGCCCTCGGCATCCTTCGCCTTCTTCAGCGCCTTGTAGAGCGGGGCGGCGCCCGTGCCGTTCACCTTCACCTTGTCGTTGACGGGGAAGGAGACGCCCCACGTCGTCGCGCAGTAGTCGAGGATCTCCTCCATCGACCCGGGCTCCTGGCCCATGAACTGGTTGCAGGGGAACCCGACGACGGTCAGTCCGCGGTCGCCGTAGGTGCGCTGCAGCTCTTCGAGCTGCTCGTACTGCGGGGCGAGTCCGCACTTCGATGCGACGTTGACGATGAGGAGCACCCCGTCGCCGTACTCGGCGAGGGTCGCGGGCGACCCGTCGGCCTTCGTGAACGGGATGCTGCGCAGGTCGGGAGCGGTCTCGGCGGTCATGCGTACACAGTAGCGACCGTCGGGTGCATCGGTCTGGGACAATGGGGGAGTGACCACGACTCTCGCCCCCGCCCGGCCGCTGCGCATCGGGCCGATCGAGCTGGACGTGCCCGTGGTGCTGGCCCCCATGGCGGGGATCACGAACACCGCCTTCCGGCGTCTGTGCCGCGAGTACGGCGCCGGGCTGTACGTCAGCGAGATGATCACCTCGCGCGCGCTCGTCGAACGCAACGCCACGACCATGCGGCTCATCCACCACCACGAGTCCGAGACGCCCCGCTCGGTGCAGCTCTACGGCGTCGATCCGACCACGGTGGGCCGCGCGGCGCGGCTGCTCGCCGAAGAGGATCGCGCCGACCACATCGACCTGAACTTCGGATGCCCCGTGCCGAAGGTCACGCGCAAGGGCGGCGGGTCCGCGCTCCCGTGGAAGACCGACCTGTTCGCGGCGATCGTCCGCGCCGCGGTCGAGAACGCCGGCGGTCTTCCGGTGACGGTCAAGATGCGAAAGGGCATCGACGACGATCACCTCACCTACCTCGACGCCGGCCGCATCGCCGAGGACGCCGGCGCCGCGGCGGTCGCCCTGCATGCCCGCACGACGTCGCAGTTCTACTCGGGTCAGGCCGACTGGAGCGCGATCGCCCGCCTCAAGGAGGCCGTCACCCGCATCCCGGTGCTCGGCAACGGCGACATCTGGTCGGCGGAGGACGCGGTGCGCATGATGGCCGAGACCGGTGCCGACGGCGTGGTCGTCGGACGCGGATGCCTCGGCCGGCCCTGGCTCTTCGGCGACCTCGCGCGCGCTATGGGCGCCGAGTCGGTGCCGGTCGATGCGACGCTCGGGTTCGTGGCGCAGGCGTTCCGGCGCCACGCCGAGCTGCTCGTCGAATTCTTCGAGGACGAGGACCGCGGCTGCCGCGACATCCGGAAGCACGTCGCCTGGTACTTCAAGGGGTACCCGGTGGGAGGGGAGACGCGCGCGCAGCTGGCCACAGCCTCCTCGCTCGCCGAGATCGACGAGCTCCTCGCCACTCTCGATCTCGCGGCGCCCTACCCGGGTGCCGCGGCCGAGGGGCAGCGCGGTCGCGCGGGCACCCCGAAGCGACCCGCCCTCCCGGACGGCTGGCTCGACAGCCGCGAGCTCGGCGCCGACGCCGCCGGATCCCTCGCCGACGCGGAGCTCGACCACAGTGGGGGCTGACGGCATCGCCGCGGTCGGCACCACCACGGGCCGGCCGGCGGGGTACGACAGTGCGGATGCGGAGCGCTTCCACCTCGAGCAGCACCGATCGCAGCGGGACGACTTCGCCCGGGACCGCGCGCGTGTGCTGCACTCGGCGTCGCTGCGGCGTCTCGCCGCGAAGACGCAGGTGCTGAGCCCGGCGAGCCCGGCGGACTTCGCGCGCAACCGCCTCACGCACTCGCTCGAGGTCGCCCAGGTCGGCCGTGAGCTCGCCACCGCGCTGCAGCTCGCCCCCGATGTCGTCGACACCGCGTGCCTCAGCCACGACCTCGGGCATCCGCCGTTCGGCCACAACGGCGAACGTGCGCTGAACGAGTGGGCCGAGGGGTTCGGCGGTTTCGAGGGCAACGCCCAGACCCTCCGCATCCTCACCCGTCTCGAGTCCAAGGTGATCGGGCCGGGCGGCGACAGCTTCGGCCTGAACCTCACCCGCGCCAGCCTCGACGCGACGTGCAAATACCCGTGGACCGTCGACAGCCCGGTGCCCGACCCGGGCGGCCGGCTGAAGTTCGGCGTGTATCCCGAGGACGAGGCGGTCTTCCGCTGGATGCGCGCGGACGCGCCGGGCCGCATCCGCTGCATCGAGGCCGAGGTCATGGACCTCTCCGACGACATCGCCTACTCCGTGCACGACTTCGAGGACGCCATCGTCAACGGCTACCTCGACCCGCAACGTCTCGTCGACCCGCGCCAGCACGGCGCGATCCTGACGGCCATCCAGTCCTGGGTCGGTTACGACTTCACCCGCGACGAACTCGCGGACGCGCTGTTCCGTCTCATGCGCCTGCCGGAATGGATTCAGGTGTTCGACGGCACGCGGGCGGCGCACGCCCGGTTGAAGAACCTCACCTCCGACCTCATCGGCCGCTTCGCCCGTGCCGCGACCGCCGCGACCCGGGAAGCCTACGACGCACCGGTGCTCACCCGGTATCGCGGCCACGTCGTCGTGCCGCGCGTGATCGAGGCGGAGATGGCCGTGCTCAAGGGCACGATCGGCGCCTTCGTCGTGACGATCGAGGGACGGAAGACGCTCTACAAGGAGCAGCGGCGCGTGCTCAAGCGACTCGCCGACGCGCTCTGGGACTCGCCGGAGCATCTCGACACGCTGCATGCCGAGGACTTCGCCGGCGCCGAGACGGACGCGGCGCGCCGACGCGTGGTCGTCGACCAGGTCGCCTCGCTCACCGATCGCGTCGCCCTCGGCTGGCATCATCGCCTCGTCGGCGACATCGACAGCGAGACCCTCGGCATCTGGATGCCGGGGGGCCGCATCGTGACGCGTGGCATCTACGCGCTGCCCGAGCCGCTCGAGGGGCTCTGATGGCGGGCCGCATCGCTCAGGCGGATGTGGAGGAGGTCAAGGCGCGCACCAACATCGCCGACATCGTGGGGGAGCGCGTCGCGCTGAAGTCCGCCGGCGTCGGATCCCTCAAGGGCCTGTGCCCCTTCCACGACGAACGCAGTCCCAGCTTCCACGTCCGCCCGCAGGTCGGGTTCTACCACTGCTTCGGCTGCGGCGAATCCGGCGACGTCTACACCTTCCTCCGCCAGATGGACCACGTGTCGTTCACCGAGGCCGTGGAGCGGCTCGCGGGGCGCATCGGGTTCACGTTGCACTACGAGGACGGCGGTGCGGCGCCCGAGACCTCCGGCCGCGCGCGGCTCTACGCCGCGAATGCCGCCGCCGCGGAGTTCTTCCGGGCTCAGCTGCTGACGCCCGACGCGGAGGTGGGACGCCGATTCCTCGGTGAGCGCGGCTTCGACGCCGGCGCCGCCGCGCACTTCGGCGTCGGCTTCGCGCCTGCCGGATGGTCGGGGCTGCGGGACGCCCTGACGACCAAGGGGTTCACGCAGGAGGAGCTCATCACCGCGGGGCTCGTCTCGCAGGGGCAGCGCGGCGTGTACGACCGGTTCCGCGGGCGGCTGGTCTGGCCCATCCGCGACGTCACCGGTCAGGTCATCGGCTTCGGCGCCCGCAAGCTCCTCGACAGCGACCAGGGTCCCAAGTACCTGAACACGCCCGAGACGCCGATCTACCGCAAGTCCCAGGTGCTCTACGGACTGGACCTCGCCAAGCGCGACATCACGCGGGATCACCGCGTCGTCGTCGTGGAGGGCTACACCGACGTCATGGCCTGCCACCTGGCCGGGATCACGACCGCGGTGGCGACCTGCGGCACCGCGTTCGGCACCGACCACATCACGGTGCTGCGCCGGGTGATGGGCGACGATTCCGCGTCGGGGGAGGTCGTCTTCACCTTCGACCCGGATGCGGCGGGACAGAAGGCGGCGCTGCGCGCATTCGGTGAGGAGAAGCGCTTCGCCGCCCAGACGTATGTGGCCGTGGCGCCGGCGGGTCTCGACCCCTGCGACCTGCGTCTCGAACGCGGCGACGGCGCCGTGCGGAGCCTTCTCGACACGAAGGTGCCGATGTTCGAGTTCGTCATCGACCAGCGCGTGTCGACGTACGACCTCGGTACGGTCGAGGGGCGCGCGGGGGCGCTGCGCGCCGCGGCGCCCATCGTCGCCGACATCCGCGATCCCGCGCTGCGTCCCGGGTACACCCGGGTGCTCGCTCGACGTCTCGGGCTGGATCTGTCGGAAGTGGGGCGCGCGGTGGAGTACGCGGCGCGTGGTCCGCGCCGGGACGCCGCGCCCGCGCGTCAGGCGCCGACGTCGTCCGCGCCCGGCGCCGCCGCGCCCGCCGCACCGGACCTGCCCCGCGTGACGATCGCGTCGCTGCCCCGGAGCGCCGATGTCGCCCTCGAACGCGATGCGCTGATGGGCTTCCTGCAGTACGGACACCGCATCGATCCGGCCGACCTGCGTGCGGCGCTCGACGAGACGTTCCGGCATCCGGCGCTGGAGGCGGTGCGCTCGAGCATCGCGGCCGTGCCCGACCACACGCGGCCCGGGTGGGCGGCGGCGGCGGTCGACGCCGTCCGCGAGCCGTATCGCTCGCTCGCGGCCGAATTGCTCACCGGTGACTTCCCGGCGCGCGACGACCGGCACGCGATGACCTCGGCGAAGGACCTCGCCCGCCGCATCCGGATGCGGGGCGTCGAACGCGAGAAGCACGAGCTGCTGGGGGCGATCCAGCGGCTCGCGCCGGATTCCGAGGAGGGCCGCGCGGTGCGACTGCGCCTGCGCGAACTCGACGCCGTCAAGCAGCGGCTGACCGGCGAGGAGTAGCGCTCCGCGGCGAGCGCACGGCAGGATGAACGTCATGACGCCCGATCCCGCCGCCGACAGCATCGTCTGCTCGGACCTGAGCATCGCGCACACGAGCGGCCGCGGCGGGCAGGAACGGGTCGTCGACGGTGTCTCGTTCACGCTCGCCCGCGGTGCGGCACTCGTCCTCATCGGCGCGACCGGTTCGGGTAAGTCGACGCTCGCGGCAGTTCTGGCCGGCGGCGCCGGTGCCGGTGTCAGCGTCGTCGGGGGCGATGCGACGGTCGAGGGCATCTCGGTGCGCCGCCCGGGTCGTCGCCGACCGCTGCTGACCGTGCTCACGGGATACCTCGGCCAGACCGACGGCGCCACGCTTCCCGCCCGCCTCACCGTGGGCGACATCGTCGCGGAGCCCGTGACGAGTCGTCAGCGCAAGGTGAACGCCCGTGCGCTGTCGTTCCGGGTCGCGACGCTGCTCGACGAACTCGGCCTGCCGCTCGGCGCCGTCGGGATGTACCCGTACGAGCTGAGCGCGGGGATGCGCCAGCGCGTCGCGTTCGCGCGCACGCTGATGCTCGAGCCGCGCCTCGTGATCGCCGACGAGCCGCTCGCGAATCTCGATGTCGAGGCGCGGGAGCTGGTGCGCGGAGCGTTGGAACGCCGGCAGCGCGACCACGGGCTGTCGCTGCTGCTGGTGGCGAACGAGAGCGAGAGCGTCGCGCGTTTCGACGCGGACGTGCTCGCGCTCCAGGCCGGTCACGCGGTCGGATTCGGGCACGGCATGGACCGGATGACCTGGACCCCCAGCTCCGAGGCGGATCGCCGGCTCGTGTCATCGTGAGGCCCGGAGCTTTGCTACGATAGTCAGGTTGTCTTCGCGAGAAGGCCATATTCCTCGGTAGCTCAATTGGCAGAGCAATCGGCTGTTAACCGATAGGTTCTTGGTTCGAGTCCAAGCCGGGGAGCGAGAATCCCGCGTCATCTGCGCGGCTCTCACCTAAAGGCCAGGGCTTCCACCCCTGGCCTTTACCTTTTCCTCGAGGCGTCATCGGACGCGCAGTCCACAACCCCCGTGCGCGGCGGTGGGGTCTGGATAGGCTGTCGGGACGCGGCATCCGGTCACCGGTGTCGATCTCACCCCTCAGGAGGACCAATGGAGTTCGCTGCCCTCGGCGCGATCGGACTGTTCGCCATCATCGGCGTCGTCGTGCTCGTCATCGTGCTGGTGATCGTGGCCGTCCTGATCCGCGCGTGGTACCGCGTCGCGAAGGCGGACGAAGCCCTCGTCATCGTCGGCAAGCGGCAGAAGCGCAGCGACGGTGAGACCTCCCGCATCACGGTCATCACCGGCGGCGGGGCGATCGTCAACCCGCTGACGCAGCGCGCCGAGATGATCTCGCTGCGTGCGCGGCAGATCAAGATGGAGCCCACGGCGCAGTCCTCCAACGGCGTCACGGTGAACGTGAGCGGTGTCGCGCTGGTCAAGATCGGTTCCGACCCGGAGTCGGTGCGTCGGGCTGCCGAGCGCTTCGCGTCGCAGGACAAGGCGATCGAGCAGTTCACGACGGAGCAGCTCGAGGGCGCGCTGCGCGGTGTGGTGGCGACGCTGACGGTCGAGGAGCTCATGCGCGACCGGCAGCGGCTGTCCGATCAGATCGCGGAGGGCATCAAGGGCGATCTATCGTCGCAGGGGCTCATCCTCGACTCGTTCCAGATCCAGGGCATCACCGACCTGAACGGCTACATCGCCGCTCTCGGCGCCACCGAGGTGGAGCGCGTGAAGCGCGATGCGGAGGTCGCCAAGATCAACGCCGATCGCGAGATCCGGGCGCGTCAGATCGCCACGCAGGAGGCGAACCTGATCGAGCAGACCGCGCTCGACAAGAATTCCGCGGCGGCCAAGGCCGAGGTCGGCCGGGCGAACGCCGAGGCCGAGCAGGCCGAAGCGCTGGCGCGCGCCGAACGCCAGCAGGCGGTGCTGCTGCAGGAGGCGGAGAACACCCAGGCGCGACTCGATTCCGAGATCAACAAGGTCGCCGATGCCAACCTGTACCAGCGACAGCGCAACGCCGACGCCGACGCGTACTCCCAGGTCAAGGCCGCGCAGGCGCAGGCCGAGATCGCGGAGCAGGAGGCCACGGCCACCCGCGTGCGCGCGGATGCGGATGCGGACGCGGTTCGTGCCGCCGGTGACGCGCGTGCGGCGGCGATCACCGCCGAGGCCGAGGCGCTCAGTCAGAACCAGCAGGCGCTGCTCGCGCAGCGGGCCCTCGAGGCTCTCGTGCCGATGATGACCGAGTTCGCGAAGGGCTACGACAAGGTGGGGTCGATCACCGTGCTCGGCGGCGAGGGGGCGAGCAAGCACCTCGCGGGGGAGTCGGCCGGCGGACTGCGCGCGACCTTCGACGCCGTCAAGGCTGCCACGGGCCTGGATCTCGCCGAGATCATCCAGGGTCGCGTCGTGGGTCAGGCGGTCGCCGATCGGATCACGGCGACCGCGCCCGCATCCGCTGCCGCGGAGCCCGCCGCGGGCGCCTGAGGCCGGTCAGCCCTCGAGGTCGTCGACCCCGGGCAGCCACGACTGTCCGGGGCGACCCCACCCGCGCTTGCGGGCGATCTTCTGGGTCGTCTTCGCGTCCGCGTCGTGCAGCCGGTCGATGTAGAGCACGCCGTCCAGGTGGTCGAACTCGTGCTGCAGGATGCGCGCACGCCACCCGTCGACCTCGATGGCGACCGGGGTCCCCTCGAGATCGACGCCGGTGACCCGCGCCCGATCGGCGCGACGCAGCGGGAATCGTTCGCCCGGGAACGACAGGCACCCCTCCGACTCCTCGTCGGGGTCCGGGTGTCCCGGCTCGGCGGGGGTGATCCACAGCTCGGGATTGATGATCACGCCGCGCCAGGGCGATCCCTCGTCGTCCTGGTAGGAGTACGTGAAGATGCGCAGGCCCACGCCGACCTGGGGTGCGGCGAGGCCGACGCCGGGCGCCGTGTCCATCGTCTCGTACATGTCGGCGACGAGCGTGCGGATCTCGTCCGTGATCTCGGCGACGGGGGAGGCGGGGGAGTGCAGGACGGGGTCGCCCATGATGCGAATCGGGAGTACG
>JAVBUN010000218.1:0-6490 GCA_031555335.1 Microbacterium sp. | reverse complement strand
TTCTTCAGGAACTCGTCGTGCGCGAACGCCTGCGCGTACACGGTCGCGAGGCGAGGCAGGAGGCGCCGCTGGTGGCGGCCGTAGTCGAGCAGCACGACCTCGGGCGTGCCGGCACCCGAATCGAACTGCCGCCGCTGGTTGGCGTAGGTCACGGCGATGTGGAGGGCGAGCGCGGAGCCCGTCGTCGCGGCGCCGTCGAGCGAGATCCGCCCCTGCACGAGGGCGCCCAGCATCGTGAAGAACCGGCGTCCGGGGCTCGCGATGGCGCTGGAGTAGCTGCCGTCCGCAGCGACGTCGCCGTAGCGGTTGAGGAGGTTCTCGCGGGGAACGCGCACGTGGTCGAAGTGCAGGCGGCCGTTGTCGATGCCGTTGAGTCCGCCCTTCACGCCGTCGTCCTCGCCGCCGACGCCGGGAAGGAACGCGCCGCTGTCGTCGCGGATGGGCGTGAGGAAGCAGTGCACGCCGTAGTTGACGCCCCCGGTGATGAGCTGCGCGAAGACGGTCGCGGCGCGCCCATGGACGGCCGCGTTCCCGAGATAGTCCTTCCACGCACCGCGGAACGGCGTGTGGATGACGAACTCCTCCGTGTCGGGGTCGTAAGTCGCCGTCGTGCCGATGGCCGCGACATCCGAGCCGTGGCCCGTCTCCGTCATCGCGAACGCTCCGGGGAGGGCCAGGGATGCCGCATCCGCCAACCACTTGTCGTGGTGCGTCTTCGTGCCGAGCTGCTGGATCGCCGCACCGAACAGCCCCCACTGCACGCCGGCCTTGATCTGCAGGCTCGGATCGGCGAGCACGAGCTCCTCGAACCCGGCGATGTTCGCACCGTTGTCGCCGATGCCGCCGTACTCGGCCGGGTAGGCGCGCGTCGCGGCGCCGTTGTCGACGAGCAGCTGCAGCTGCGCGAACACGCGCTCGCGGTGCTCGGCGACCGTCTGCCCCTCGATGCGCCAGAACGCGGGGTCCTTGATCATCTCGCGCGCCTCGCGGCGGGTCTCGGCCCAGGTGCCGAGCAGCAGGTCGTTCACCTCGGCGATGCGGATGCGGGGCTCGGCGGCCTCGGCCGCGGAGTGCGCGGCGGTGGGGGCGCCCCCGGCGGGAGTACGCCTGCTCGTGGCGGGCTTCTTGGTGCGGACGACGGCGTCGGCCATGGCATCACCCTTCGTTGCGGGACGTGCAGCGTCCGGGGGACGCCGAGATCGATACCGACCGTAGAAGCCCCACAACGCGATCCCAACTCGGTTGCAGGTTATGCACAACTCTCGCCGCGCACGTGGCCGGGCACGGTTGTGCCCCGGCTACATCCCTGTTCGTGGCCGCATCCGCGGGGATCTCGAGGAGATTCCGGATCTCGAGGACCGAATCACGATCTCGAGGAGAATCACGATCTCGAGGAGATTCCGGATCTCGAGGACCGAATCACGCGATGGATCCTTGAGATCGCGGATCTCCTCAGGATGCGAGGTGCAGCCCCTGTGCGACTGCGCGCATGATGAGGTCCTGCACCTCGTGCCAGCGGTCGATCACCTGCGCGTAGGTGACACGGATGACGTGATAGCCGTGGAGCGCGAGCAGCGCGTCGTGCGCCACGTCGGCCGCGCGCTGTGCGCCGACGTGATGGCCGCCATCGATCTGCAGCACCAGTCGCTCCCCGATGAGGAAGTCGGTGCGGTGCCCGAGGATCCACGCCTGCGGATAGATCGGGAGTCTCAACCACCGCAATCGGGGCGAGACGATGGACTCCAGGCCCGAATCGGACCACGGCGTCACGTCGTCGCAGAGCTGCCGCGCGGCGGGGCCGAGCGGCAGCCGCCGCATGGCCCCGACGGCGACGAGGTGCTGCGCGATGGCGGACTCCCAGATCGCGCGCGCGACCTCGTACGGTGCACACGCAGCGGCGATCGCCAGCACGTTCTCGATCGGATCCTCCAACGCATCCGGATGGCGGGGAACCGGCGGCCGCGCCCAGTGCACGTGCCCGCCCGTCGGGGTCACACCGCCCGAGTGCGCCGGCGCCCCGAGATGCGGCGGGCCGTCGTGAAGGACCCAGAGCCCGAGCCGCCGCGCCTGCGTGACGCAGGTGAGGACCACGCCGGCGCGCGCGGCCGCGATCAGGAACGCATCGGCATCGGGAAGTGCGAGCCAGCCCTTGCGCACCCGGTGCAGAGCACCCTGCTCGAGCGCCCGACCGATGACATGAGGGCTGACGCCACCGGATGTGAGCACCCGCACGCGCGCGACGCCGCCCGCGCGGCGGACGATCTCGACGGCATCGGACAGCCGATTTGCGCTGCGGACGGAAGACGGCGACGACATGACCCCACGATGCCGCGATGACCGGACGCACGTGGGCCACCAGAGCCCGGTCGGCACGTTTCCGCGCGAACCGGGCACTGGGGAGGAGAACTCGGAGCCTGCCCAGACTCGGCGCCGCGCGCTCGGCCGGGTGCGGGGCGGGATGCTGAGGAGATCCGCAATTCTGAGGAGACCACCGGCCGGGACCACCCTCGATAACCCGGAACTCCTCAGAATCTGCGGGCCCGCAGGAGACACCGGATTCCGAGGAGATCGGGATGCTGAGGAGGTCGGGATGCTGAGGAGGTCGGGATGCTGAGGAGAATCCGGATTCCGAGGAGGCCTCGGCCGCCCTCGTCCTCGACAACTCGGATCTCCTCAGCAATCCTGCATCCGGGACGCGCATCGCGGTGGCCAGGCTCGGCCGACGGCCCGGCGAACCGGACTCAGCCCGCGGCGATCACCTCGAGCACGGCCTCGCCGTAGGCATCCTTCTTCTTCGCGCCGATGCCGCTGATGCCGTCGAGGTCGGCGAGCGAGGCGGGCCGGTGCTCGGCGAGGGCCCGGAGCGTGGCGTCGCCGAACACGATGTATGCCGGCACCCCCTGTTCGCGGGCGACCTGCCCCCGCCAGACGCGCAGCGCCTCGAACAGATCGCGGTCGCCCTCGGCGAGAGTGTCGGATGCGGCCGCCCGCCGCGCGCGCGGTGCGCTGCCGGTGCGCCCCATGGTGTCGCGACGCAGCGGCACCTGCTGCTCCCCCCGCAGCACGGCCCCGGCCTCGTCACCGAGCGCGAGTGTGCCGTAATCGCCCTGGGCGACGAGGACACCGCGCGCGAGCAGCTGCCGTACGACGCTGCGCCAGTCCTGGTCGCTGAGGTCGGCGCCGATGCCGTAGGTGGCCAGTTCGTTGTGCCGCTGCTGGCGGATGCGCTCGGTGTCGGCGCCGCGCAGGATGTCGACGATCTGCCCGGCGCCGAACGACTGACCGCGCTCGCGCTGCAGCCGCACGACGGTCGAGAGCAGCTTCTGCGCCGGCACGAGCCCGTCGAAGGTCTCGGGCGGAGAGAGGCACGTGTCGCAGTTGCCGCAGGGCCCGGACTGCTGCCCGAAATAGCCGAGCAGGTTCTGGCGGCGGCAGGCCACCGTCTCGCACAGCGCCAGCATGGCGTCGAGGTGCTGACCGAGCCGCATCTTGAACGTGCGGTCACCGGGACTCTGATCGATCATGCGCCGCTGCTGCACGACGTCACCGAGTCCGTAAGCCATCCACACCACGGACGGGTCGCCGTCGCGGCCCGCGCGGCCGGTCTCCTGGTAGTACCCCTCGACGGACTTCGGCAGGTCGATGTGGGCGACGAAGCGCACGTCGGGCTTGTCGATGCCCATGCCGAAGGCGATCGTCGCGACCATGACCACGCCGTCGTCGCGCCGGAAGCGCGACTGGTTCGCCGCACGGGTCTCGGCGGGAAGACCTGCGTGGTACGCCAGCGCATCGATGCCCTGCGTGCGCAGGTGCGCGGCGGTCTGCTCGACGCTCTTGCGACTGAGCGCGTAGACGATCCCGGCCGAGCCCTCGGGCTGGGACCGGATGAAGCCCACGAGCTGACGGCGCGGATCCACCTTCGGCTCGATGCGGTATTGGATGTTGGGACGATCGAAGCTCGCCACGAAGTGCCGCGCGTCGGGCAGATGCAGCCGCTCGGTGATCTCGCGGTGGGTGTGGGCGGTGGCGGTCGCGGTGAGCGCCATCCGCGGCACGCCCGGGAACTGCTCGCCGAGCGAGCCGAGCGCGAGGTAGTCGGGCCGGAAGTCGTGACCCCACTGCGACACGCAGTGGGCCTCGTCGATCGCGATGACGCTGAGCGTGCCGCGGGCGAGGAGCGCCGCGGTCGAGGAGAGGTTCAGCCGCTCGGGCGCGACGTAGAGCAGGTCGATCTCGCCCGCCACGTAGGCGCGCTCGACGGCGGCACGCTCCCCCGCGCTCTGCGTCGAGTTGAGGTAGGCCGCGCTCACGCCGTTCGCGCGCAGGGCCTCGACCTGGTCGTGCATCAGGGCGATGAGCGGACTCACGACCAGCCCCGTGCCGGGGCGCACGAGCGCCGGCACCTGATAGGTGACGCTCTTGCCGCCACCGGTCGGCATGAGCACGACGGCATCGCCGCCGGCGACCACCTGCGCGACGATCTCGGCCTGGTCGCCGCGGAACGCGTCGTAGCCGTAGACCTCCTTCAGCACCGTCAGCGGGTCGGCGCCGGTGAACTCGCGGCGCGCTGACGCGGCGGCATCCGGATGCGGCGCATCGTCGGACGGCGGGATCCAGCCGTCGTCGGGGGGCACCAGATCGAACGACGCGTCGTCGGGCGGCGCATCGTCGAACGGCGGCGGCGCCCAGTCGTCGAGCGGCGGCGCCCAGTCGTCGAGCGGCGGGGCCCAGTCGTCGAGCGGGACGTCGTCGTACCGGGAGTCGTTCGGCGGCGTCATCCGTCCAGCGTAATCGCGACCGGTGACATCGCTCGCGCGGCGTCGCCTCGGGTCAGCACCACCGCTCGGCGAGCGCCGATACCACGGTATGGGCGCGGTTCGTCGCGACACCGAGCAGCTTCGCCGCACGCAGCGGATCGACGACGCCGTCCTCGTATCCCGGGCCGAGCAGGGCGTGCGCCGCACGGCCGCGCACGACCATGTCGCCGTGCGGCCCCGAGGTCGCCTCGACGGCCGCAGCGACCTCGGGCGCCAGCTCCTCTTTGAGCAGGTACACGTAGTGGCGCGCGAGCCCCGGGTGATCGGCGCCGAGCGCCCGGGACTCGGCCGCCAGCGCCGCGAACTCCCCCGTCGGGAAGACGATGGTGGGCACGTCGAAGCCGCGATCGGCGAGGAACTGCCGCTCCAGCAGCCTCTCGATGCGGGTGCGCGACCGCATCCGGCTCGTGAACCGCACGTTCCCGGTGTTCAGGTGCGTGACGACGTCCTCGAAGCCGAGGCTCTCGACCGCGCGGCGGAGGTCGTCCTTCGGGAACACGCGCTTCGCACCCAGGTTGACGGCACGGAGGAAGGCGAGGTAGGTCGGCACCCGCCCATTGTCCGCCCGATGTCCGACGTCCGCACCGGGTGCCGGCTCAGGGGAACGCGGCCTTGAGCTCCACGATGCGGCGCGCCGCGTCGTCGACCTTCACGGCGAAGTCGGGATCCGCCTGTGCGCGGGCGAGGACGGCCGCGTACATCTCGGGGAAGACGGAGGCGTCCGCCGACACGAGCAGCAGGTCGACACCGGCGTCGATCGCGAGCGTCGCCCGATCGGCCGGCGACCAGCGCGCGACCTGCGCCGTCGCCGACAGGTCGTCCGTCATGACGACACCGTCGAAGCCCAGTTCCTTCCGCAGCAGCCCGGTGACCACCGGCGCCGAGAACGCCGCGGGCACGGACGGATCGATCAGCTGGTACGCCGCCGTGGACATCATCACGACGGCGGGCCCCTGTGCGAGCAGGGTGCGGTACACCGACACATCGGGCGAATCGGGCCCGACGACGGTGTCGACGACATCCGCCGCGTAGTCCGTGTTGCCGGTCACGCGCCCGAGACCGGGAAAATGCTTGAGCGTCGGCAGCACCCCGGCATCCCGCATGCCCTGCGCGAAGGCCCCGGCCTTGGCCACGACCGTCGCCTCGTCGAAGCCGTACTCGCGGTTGTAGATGCCGATCGGCTTGTTGTCGCGCGCCGTCTCGGGGCTGGTCACGATGTCGGCGACGGGGGCGAGGTTCATGTCGATGCCCGCGGCGGCCAGCTGCCCGCCCCACCGCGCGGCGTCGGCCCGGAGCGTCGCATCGTCCCGCTGTGCCGAGGTCAGCGCGGTCGGCATCGGCTCGAAGCCCTCGCCGGACAGCACCTGCACATCGCCGCCCTCCTGGTCGGTCGCGACCCAGAGCGGAACGGATGCGGGCGCCTGCTGCCCCGTGAACTGCGCGACGAGCTGCGCTGTCGCCGCCGCGCCCGCGGACGACCGGCCGTGCAGGAACACGCCGCCGACGTGCTGCGTGCCGACGGCGGCGAGCGTCGTGGGATCGGCACCGTCCACCGAGGTGCCGACCATGAACAGCTGCCCGACCCGGTCCTCGAGGCTCAGGCCCGCGATCGGATCGGGTGTCCCCGTCGGGGTGGGAGCGACCGTCGGGGTGGGTGTGGGCGATGCGGACGG
>JAVBUN010000020.1:0-7460 GCA_031555335.1 Microbacterium sp. | reverse complement strand
CCAGATTTGAACTGACGACCTTCGGGTTATGAGCCCGACGAGCTACCAGGCTGCTCCATCCCGCGTCCGTATATTTACCCTGTTATCAGGTAAATCTTGCTTCATAGTGTGTTGGTTGCGGGAGCCAGATTTGAACTGACGACCTTCGGGTTATGAGCCCGACGAGCTACCAGGCTGCTCCATCCCGCGTCCGAATGTTTATCCTTCCATCAGATAAACCGTACACATCACTTTTTAATTGGTTGCGGGAGCCAGATTTGAACTGACGACCTTCGGGTTATGAGCCCGACGAGCTACCAGGCTGCTCCATCCCGCGTCCGTGGAAGCGCACTATACGCTGGTCGCGTTTTGTTGCAACCCTTTTTTGCATTAATATCAAAGAGTGGTTAAAAACGAAACGTATAGTTTGTTTTTTGCCCAAGATGGGGCGTGTGGCACGTTATCACATTTCAATACCCCTGGCGGTTTGTTATCTTCACCCCGCATTTAGCTGATGAAAGAAGACGAGATACCATGAAAGGACGTTGGGCCAAAATTCTGGTGACAGGCACATTGATGACGATGCTCGCTGCCTGTACCTCCAAGCCGACCGATCGCGGTCAGCAATATAAAGACGGAACCTTCAACCAGCCGTTCTCGCTGGTGAACCAGCCGGAAGCCGTGGGCGCGCCGATCAACGGCGGTGACTTTGCTCAGCAGGTTAATGAAATCCGAAACGCCTCGCCGCGCCTTTATGGTAGCCAGGGCGATGTCTATTCCGCGATTCAGAATTGGCTGCAGTCCGGGGGCGATACCCGCACCCTGAAACAGTACGGGCTGGATGCGTGGCAGATGCAGGGCGCAGACAGCTACGGCAACGTGCAGTTCACCGGTTACTACACGCCGGTAATAGCAGCCCGCCATACGCGTCAGGGCGAGTTCCAGTATCCGATCTACCGTATGCCGCCGAAACGCGGGAAACTGCCGTCGCGTGCCGACATCTATGCCGGGGCGCTGAGCGACAACTATATTCTGGCCTACAGCAATTCCCTGATGGATAACTTCATCATGGACGTGCAGGGCAGCGGATACATTGATTATGGTGATGGTTCTCCGCTGAACTTCTTTAGCTACGCCGGGAAAAACGGTTGGCCGTACCGCAGCATCGGCAAGGTGCTAATCGACCGTGGTGAAGTGAAGAAAGAAGATATGTCGATGCAGGCCATCCGCCACTGGGGTGAAACCCACAGCGAGGCGGAGGTGCGCTCCCTGCTGGAAGCGAACCCGTCGTTCGTGTTCTTTAAACCGCAATCTTTCGCGCCGGTGAAAGGGGCGAGTGCGGTGCCGCTGATTGGCCGGGCGTCCGTGGCTTCCGATCGCAGCATTATTCCACCGGGCACCACGCTGTTGGCGGAAGTGCCACAGCTGGATAACAACGGTAAGTTTAACGGCCACTACGAGCTGCGACTGATGGTCGCGCTGGATGTGGGCGGGGCGATTAAAGGCCAGCACTTCGACATTTATCAGGGCATTGGCCCGGATGCCGGACATCGTGCGGGCTGGTACAATCATTACGGTCGCGTTTGGGTCCTGCGTGGCGCACCCGGTGCCGGCAACGGCGGCAATGTGTTTAGCGGTTAACAGAGCAGTTTGAGGTTTTATGTCAGTCGTTCTTAGCGATGCCTGGCGCCAGCGTTTTGGCGGCACGGCACGTTTATATGGTGAAAAAGCGCTGCAGGTCTTTGCCGGGGCGCACGTTTGTGTGGTCGGCATTGGCGGCGTAGGCTCGTGGGCGGCGGAAGCGCTGGCCCGTACCGGGATTGGCGCTATCACGCTGATTGATATGGACGACGTCTGCGTCACCAATACCAATCGGCAAATCCATGCGCTCGGCGGTAACGTTGGGCTGGCGAAAGCGGAAGTGATGGCCGAGCGACTCCGCCAGATCAACCCGGAATGCCGCGTGACGGTCGTCGATGATTTTGTGACGCCGGATAACGTGGCAGAGTACATGGGCGCTGGTTTTAGCTACGTGATTGATGCCATCGACAGCGTGCGACCGAAAGCCGCGCTAATTTCGTATTGTCGTCGCTATAAAGTGCCGCTGGTGACTACTGGCGGGGCAGGCGGGCAAATCGATCCGACGCAGATCCAGGTCGCCGATCTGGCGAAAACGATCCAAGATCCGCTGGCGGCGAAACTGCGTGAGCGTCTGAAGAGTGATTTTGGCGTGGTGAAGAATGGCAAAGGCAAGCTCGGCGTGGACTGTGTGTTTTCCACCGAGGCGCTGGTCTACCCGCAGTCTGACGGTTCCGTGTGTGCGATGAAAAGTACAGCAGAAGGGCCGAAGAGGATGGACTGTGCGTCCGGCTTTGGTGCCGCGACGATGGTGACCGCGACGTTTGGCTTTGTCGCGGTGTCCCATGCGCTGAAGAAAATGCTGGCGAAAGCCGATCGTCAGGCTTAAGCCCCGCGTGCGGCGTGGAGTACCGCGTCGCGCAGCGCGTTCAGCCCCTGATTGCGGGATGCGCTAAGCTGGGCACGCAGCCCAAGTTCATCAAAGAAATCGAGCGGGTCGGTGGCTAATAGCTGATCCGCGCTTTTGCCTTCAATCGCCGTCAGCAATACGGCTAATAATCCCCGAACGATCCGCCCTTCGCTGTCGCCATAGAAATGCAGCGCCCCCTGCGGCAGACGCGTATGTCCGAGCCAGACGCGGTTTTCACAGCCCGCAATTTCCTCGGCTTCGGCTTTTAATGCATCCGGCAGGGCAGGCAGCTGTTTCCCGAGCAGGATCAACTGGCGATATTTGTCTTCCCACTGATTCAGCGAGCCAAAAATCTGTCGCAACGTTTCTGGCGTCACGGTGGTGCCAAACGGGTGTCCGGCGAGAGCTGGGCTTGTCATTTAATCCACCAGTAATTCAAGGGCGCGGTCAACGGCGCTCACCAGCGCCCGAACATCTTCCTGCGTATTATACGGCGCAAATGAGGCGCGTAATGTCCCGCTGACGCCCATCGCTGCCAGCAACGGCTGAGCACAGTGCTGCCCGGCCCGCAGCGCGATGCCGTACTCCGCCAGCAGCGTCACCATGTCGCTGTGATGCACCCCGGCGAAATCGAAAGCCAGCAGGCTGGAATCCTGGCAGCGGAACGAGCGAAAACCCGGTCGCCGCGACAGTTCTTCTTCGGCAAGCGTCGCCAGCCCACGGCTCCAGGTTTCGGCCTGCACAATGTCTGTTTCGCTCAACCACTCCAGCGCGGCGCTCAGGCCAATCACCCCCGCGACGTTAGGTGTGCCTGCTTCCAGGCGATAGGGCACCGGTTGGGTTTTAAAGCCATCAAAGGTGACTTCGGTGATCATCTTGCCGCCGCCGAGCCACGGCGTCATGTCATTCAACAGTTCATGCTTGCCATACAGGGCCCCGATGCCGGTTGGGCCATATAACTTGTGGCCGGAAAAGGCGTAAAAGTCGATATCCAGTGCCTGAACGTCTGCCGGGAAGTGCACCACGCCCTGCGCGCCATCGACCATCACCACCATGTTGGCAGCGTGAGCGAGGGTGATGGCGCGGGCGAGATCCGGGCAGCCGCCGGTGACGTTGGACATCTGACCCAGCGCCAGAATGCGGCTTCTGGAGGTGATTAATGAGGAGAGCTGCGAGACATCGGGTAGATAGTCGGCACCGATCGGCAATTTCACGATCCGCGCGCCGGTCTGTTCCGCCACCATCAGCCACGGCACGAGGTTGGCGTGGTGTTCCGCCTCACTGACGATAATCTCATCGCCTGGTTGCAAGCGCGGGCGGGCGTAGCACTGCGCCACCATGTTGATAGCCTCGGTGGTCCCACGTGTCCAGACGATGTTTTTGCCTTCAGGGGCGTTAATTAGCTCAGCCACATGCTCGCGGGCGGCCTCGTAGCGGGCGGTCAGCTTCTGCGCGGCGGCAAACTGGCTACGATGCACATTCCCCGCGCTCAGGCTGTAAAACTGCTGGCTGGCGTCGACTACCGCCTGCGGTTTTAGCGCAGTGGCTGCGCTGTCGAGATACACCCCGGCATCGCTCAGCGCCGGAAACTGGGCGCGAAACTGCGCCGGGTTGAATGCGTTCATGATTTTCCTCATTCCAGTCTGCCGATCGTCGCGCAAAAAGTGCGGCAGGGCAAGGACAGGTGTAACCCTCGGAATTGTCCGGTAATTGTGGCAAAGCGGTGATAGTGCGTTATGCTGAAATTTGTTAGGCGCCTGTTTAAGCCTGTTATATGAAGACCCGTATCTAGCATGAATTGCTAAAAGGAGAAGAACATGAACAAGACTGCCGCAATTATTTCTGCCTGTATGCTGACCTTTGCTCTGAGCGCCTGTTCCGGTCCGAACTACGTGATGCACACTAATGACGGACGTACCATTATCGCCGACGGAAAACCGCAAACCGATAGTGATACCGGGATGATTTCGTACAAAGACGCCAACGGTAATAAGCAGCAAATCAACCGGACTGACGTGAAAGAAATGGTTGAAATGGATAACTAATGCTTGAATTTTAAGCAAAAAAAAGCACCGCAATTTGGCGGTGCTACATTAATCACTATGGACAGACAGGGTAAATGTACAGGAAGTGAAAAGGGGGTAGTCTCGCTACCGAGGTCTGAACTCCAGACCAATTGCAAACACAACAACACAACATCACAACCGTAAGCCAAAAGCTCATCAGAACACGCATTCCGAAAAAAGCTTCTCGTTCCGGCTCAGGAAGTGCCGCCACTATAGGTATTTGCTGGTAGAAGCTCAACGGACAAATTATAATGGCTCAGATAAAAAAAACTAATAGGTTACGTGATGTAATCTAATTGTTAAATTAAGTTAACATCTAAGCCAAAACAATCATGTCGAAGCGTTTACCACCTCTGAATGCATTACGTGTTTTTGATGTTGCCGCCCGCCATTTAAGCTTCACTCGCGCAGCGGATGAACTGTTTGTCACGCAGGCCGCCGTCAGCCATCAAATTAAGTCTCTGGAAGATTTTCTGGGGCTCAAACTCTTTCGTCGCCGCAATCGCTCCCTGTTGTTGACGGAGGATGGGCAAAGTTATTTCCAGGATATTAAAGAGATTTTTTCGCAATTAACGGAAGCAACACGTAAACTTCAGGCACGAAGTGCGAAAGGGGCATTGACCGTGAGTTTATTGCCCAGTTTCGCCATTCAGTGGCTGGTGCCGCGCCTTTCCAGTTTTAACTCTGCTTATCCGGGAATTGATGTTCGCATCCAGGCGGTCGATCGCCAGGAGGATAAGCTGGCGGATGACGTGGATGTGGCGATTTTTTATGGCCGCGGCAACTGGCCAGGGCTGCGTGTTGAAAAGTTGTATGCCGAATATTTATTACCGGTGTGCTCGCCGTTGCTGCTGACGGGCGAGAAGCCATTGAAAACGCCTGCGGATCTGGCGCAACATACGCTGTTACATGATGCTTCCCGCCGCGACTGGCAAACTTATGTTCGCCAGTTGGGGTTAAATCAAATTAATGTTCAGCAGGGGCCTATTTTTAGCCATAGCGCGATGGTGCTACAGGCTGCCATTCACGGACAAGGCGTCGCACTGGCCAATAACGTCATGGCGCAGTCCGAAATAGAGGCAGGCCGTCTGGTCTTTCCTTTTAATGATGTTCTGGTCAGTAAAAACGCGTTTTATCTGGTTTGTCATGATAACCAGGCCGAACTGGGTAAAATTGCTGCTTTCCGTCAATGGATACTGGCGAAAGCCGCGAGCGAACAAGAGAAATTCCGCTTTCGTTATGAGCAATAAATAACTTTAGGGTAGGAACACATGACCAGCCGTTTTATGCTGATTTTTGCCGCAATAAGCGGTTTTGTCTATGTCGCTCTGGGCGCTTTCGGCGCGCACGTATTAAGTAAATCGATGGGTGCGATGGAGATGGGGTGGCTCCATACCGGCCTGGAGTATCAGGCATTCCACACGATGGCGGTTTTCGGTCTGGCCGTTGCCATGCAGCGCCGTATCAGCATCTGGTTCTACTGGAGCAGCGTGTTTCTGGCGCTGGGCACGGTGCTGTTTAGCGGTAGCCTGTATTGCCTGGCGCTTTCCCATTTGCACCTGTGGGTGTTTGTTACGCCAGTGGGGGGCGTTTGCTTCCTTGCTGGCTGGATATTGATGTTGATTGGGGCAATTCGTCTTAAACGTAAGGGCGTTGTTCATGAATAAAGTTGTGCTTTACTGCCGCCCAGGGTTTGAGAAAGAGTGTGCAGCAGAAATTACTGATAAGGCTGCGCGCCTTGAAGTCTATGGTTTTGCCCGGGTTAAAGATAATGCCGGTTATGTGATTTTTGAGTGCTATCAGGCGGAAGAGGCCGATAAAATCGTGCGGGATCTGCCGTTTGGTACGCTCATCTTTGCCCGTCAGATGTTTGTTGCCAGCGAATTGCTGCGGGATCTCCCTCCTGAAGATCGCATCACGCCGATTGCCGGCATGTTGCAGGGCGTGGTGGAGAAGGGGGGCGAGCTGCGGGTTGAGGTGGCGGACACCAACGAAAGCAAAGAACTGATGAAGTTCTGCCGTAAGTTCACGGTGCCGCTGCGCGCCGCGCTGCGCGAGGTAAAAGTCCTGGCGGCGTATGAAACGCCAAAACGTCCGGTCGTGCATGTGTTCTTTATTGCGCCGGGTTGTTGCTATGTTGGATATTCCTACTCCAATAACAACTCACCGTTTTTCATGGGCATTCCGCGCCTGAAGTTCCCTTCGGATGCGCCAAGCCGTTCCACGTTGAAGCTGGAAGAGGCGTTTCACGTTTTCATTCCTGCCGATGAATGGGATGAGCGCCTGGCCAATGGGATGTATGCCGTGGATCTCGGCGCCTGTCCTGGTGGCTGGACGTATCAGTTGGTCAAACGCAATATGTGGGTTTCCTCTGTGGATAACGGCCCGATGGCGCAGAGCCTGATGGATACCGGACAGGTTACCTGGTTGCGTGAAGATGGTTTCCGTTTCCGCCCTAATCGCAACAATATCTCGTGGTTAGTGTGCGACATGGTCGAGAAGCCAGCGAAAGTGGCCGCACTGATGGCGCTGTGGCTGGTGAACGGCTGGTGTCGTGAGGCTATCTTTAACCTGAAGCTGCCGATGAAAAAGCGTTATGAAGAGGTCTCGCAGAATCTGGCCTATATCCAGCAGCAGCTGGATGAACACGGTAT
Source organism: Microbacterium sp. (assembly GCA_031555335.1). Taxonomy (GTDB): domain Bacteria; phylum Actinomycetota; class Actinomycetes; order Actinomycetales; family Microbacteriaceae; genus Microbacterium. The sequence continues at coordinate 273 of JAVBUN010000020.1, read as the reverse complement.
TAATGCTCAGATTCAGGCGCGTCAGCTTTACCACGATCGCGAAGAAGTGACGGTGCATGTGCGCCGCTTATGGGCTGCCGTTGGCGGTCGCCGCGACGAACGGTAGTTTTGCCTTTTTCCCCTCATCCTTGCGGGAGAGGGGAAACGCTTACCGCACTAACCGTAACTGCTGTAAATTCCCGTCGAGTTGTAAATCGGTCTGTAACTGCGCCACATCGCGGCAGATAAACGCCATTTCTCGTTGTTCTTCCAGCTTCTTACGCCATTTTTCCG
>JAVBUN010000079.1:0-15165 GCA_031555335.1 Microbacterium sp. | reverse complement strand
CGGGCGGCAGAGCAGGAGTCGCGCTCATCGGGTGCTCACCTTCGGGTTGAGGAACGAGTAGACGATGTCGGCGATCAGGGTCGTGACGACCGTGACGACCGTGTAGCAGAGCACCACGCCCTGGAGGACGGCGAGGTCGTGGTTGGTCGTGGAAGTGGCGACCTGCGCGCCGAGACCGGGGATCGCGAAGACGATCTCGATCGTGGCGGTGGAGGCGAAGAAGTTGATGAAGGTGACCGCGACGGCCGCCACGATCGGTACCGACGCGTGCCGCAGTCCGTGGCGGTACAGCAGCGAGGTGCGGGAGACGCCGTTGGCCTGCAGGAAGCGCATGAAGTCGCGGCTGAGGGACTCCGAGAAGGCATCCCGGGTCTGCTTCGCGATGAGCGCGACACCCGCGACCGAGAGCGCGGCGACGGGGAGGATGAGGTGCTCGATCCACCCGCCGAAGTCGTCGCCGGGTCGCTCGTAGCCGATCGCGGGGAGGAGCCCCAGCTGGCCGGAGAACACGACGATGAGCAGCAGCGCGATCCAGAAGCCCGGCAGCGCGATGCCGAGCATGCCCAGCGTGTCCAGCATCCGGCTCAGCACTCCGCGCCGGATGGCCGCGTACAGGCCGAGCGCGATGCCCACGATCGCCGAGGCGATCGTGGCGAGGCCGGCGATCGAGAGCGTCGGCCAGAACCGCATGCCGACGATCCGACCGACGTCCTCGCCCGAGTAGATCGAGGTGCCGAGGTCTCCCTGCAGGGCGCGCCCGATCCAGTCCAGGTACTGGACGAGGATCGGCTTGTCCAGGCCGAGCTCCTGCGTGAGCTGCTGCACGCTCTCGGCCGTCGCGCTCTGGCCGAGGAGCACCAGGGCGACGTTCCCGGGGATCAGGGACGCCAGGAAGAACGTGAGGAAGGTCATCACGAAGAAGACCGGGATCGCGAACGCGATCCGGGAAGAGATCATCCGCACCATGTCGGGATTCCGTCCTCAGACTCCGAGGAGGGCGGTGAGCTCGGCGCGGTCGGCGTCCGACAGCGGCAGCAGCGGGCGGCGGGGAACGCCGGCCGGCTTGCCCTGGATCGCGAGGCCCTCCTTGACGGCCGTGGGCAGGCCCCGCGAGACGATGAACTCGAGGAAGGGCTTGAGCTCCGTGTAGCGCGTGCGGCCCTCGTCGATCCGACCGTCGACCACGGCGCGCAGCAGCCCGATGCTCTGCTCAGGCAGCAGGCAGGGGGCGGCGGTGCACCAGCCGCGGGCGCCGGCCAGCAGCGCCTCCAGCACCAGCGGGTTGCTGCCGTTGTAGAAGGGCAGCTCGCCACCGGTCAGCTCGGTGAGCGCGTGCATCCGCGAGATGTCCCCTGTGGACTCCTTCACCATCGTCACGTTCTCGATGGACGAGAACATCTCCACGAGCAGCTCCGGGCGCATGTCGATGCCCGAGGTGGTGGGGTTGTTGTAAGCCATGATCGGGATGCTGATGGCGTCGCTGATCGCCTGGTAGTGCGTCCGGACCTCACGGTCGGTGAGGGGCCAGTACGAGACGGGCAGGACCATGACCGCGTCGGCACCCGCTTCCTGGGCGTAGACGGCGCGGGAGACGGTCTCGTCGGTGGTGAGGTCGGACGCGCCGACGACGACGGGCACGCGCCCGGCGACAGCCGCGACAGTGACGTCGACGACCGTGCGCCATTCGTCCGTGCTGAGGTACGCGGACTCGCCCGTGCTGCCGAGCGGTGCGATGGCGTCGGCCCCGTCCGCGACGAGCGTCGAGACGAGGTCGGTGAGGCGGCCCTCGTCGATGCCGTCCTCTGCGAAGGGCGTGATCGGGTAGGCGATGATTCCGTGGATGTCGGGTGTGCGGGGCATCGGTATTCTCCTTGCGCGGGTCGGATTCGAGGGGCACCAGGGCGCGGCGATTTCCGAGTCGCCGTAGCCGCTCGGAGGATCGCCGGCGCGGGGGGCGGCACCGGCGGACGGTCGTCGTCCATCACGTCTTCATGGGCCGCCCTGGCGGTCGCACTCGGAGTGACAGTTGCCACGGTAGAATACGAATAGGCAAAAAAATGTGCCAAATGGCGAAGTGGAACGAGACGGTTACACGGCCGAAACATCCGGCCGCCGAGGCAAGCCAGGCTGGGCAGAGGAAGAGTGGGGAGCATGATGCGAGACCGTGAAGACGCAGACTCGGAGCCGGGGTCGCTCGCGGCGACGCTGCGCGCATTCCGCAACAGCCGGGCGATGACGCTCGCTCAGGTGTCGGCGCTGTCGGGCATCTCGATCGCGCACCTGTCGCGCCTGGAGAACGGCGAACGGTCCCCGTCGGTGAAGGTCCTGCTGCAGCTGAGCCGCGCGCTCGGCATCTCGATGGGGGAGCTCGCGGGCGAAGCTCCCGCCGCGGGCGAGGCGCACATCTCCCGCCGGGCGGACCGACCGGAGATCTCCCTCGGCGACGGGCGGATGATCTCGCTCTCCGATCCGCGCTCGACGTCTCTGCAGGCGTTGGAGCTGACGCTGTTGCCGGGGCGCCGGGGCGAGTCGGCCGTGCACCTCGGCGAGGAATGGATCCACGTCATCACCGGGTCCGTGGATGTGGACGTGGACGGTGCCGTCACCACGCTGCGCCGCGGCGATGCGATGCACTTCCGCGCCGAGCGCCCCCACTTCGTGCACAATCGCTTCTCGCGGCCGGCGACTCTCCTCGTCGTCTCCACCGTGGGGCCGGGCGCCTTGCGCGCCCACTGACACCGATAGCTGGAGCAGACCCATGTCGCCCGAAACGTCGACCTCCCCATCGTCCGCCGAGCGCACCCTCGTGGCACTGCGACATGTGGCCTTCGAGGGGCTCGGCACCTGGGAGCCGGTGTTCGAGAGCGCGGGCTACGACGTGCGATACGTCGACGTGCCCGACACAGCCGACCTCGCCGCATCCGGTGCGCTCGAGGCCGACCTGCTGGTGGTTCTCGGCGGGCCGATCGGCGTCGATCAGACCGCGCTCTACCCGTTCCTGGATGCCGAGATCGACCTGCTGCGCGAGCGCATCGCGAGCGATGCGGCCACGATCGGCGTGTGCCTCGGAGCGCAGTTGATCGCGACGGCCCTGGGGGCGGAGGTGGATCCGGGATCGGCGCCGGAGATCGGATTCGCGCCGATCGAGCTGACCTCGCCGCATCCGGCGCTGCAGGACCTGCGCGATGTGCCGGTCTTCTCTTGGCACGCCGACCAGTTCGCGCTGCCGGACGGTGCGACATCTCTCGCCCGGACGGCGCTGTGCGCGCATCAGGCATTCGTCTACGGCTCGGCGACGCTCGCTCTGCAGTTTCATCCCGAGCTCGACGCCGCGCATCTCGAGCGATGGCTGGTGGGGCACGCCCACGAACTGTCCGCCCGGGGAATCGACCCGCGCGCGCTGCGGGCCGACGCCGCGCGGCACGGTGACGCGCTGCGGACCGCCTCGAACCGGATGCTCCGGCGCTGGCTGACCGCGCTCGACGAGGGCGCCGTGCGGTCGGAGTCGCCGCCGCTCGCCGCTCAGGCGGCCGGGTCGGCGTTCGTCATGACGAAGAACTTGCGCATGTAGGGCGCCGTCGAGGTCCAGGTGATCTGCGGTCCCAGGTACTGCCCGATGATGTCGTCGGCCGCGACGTCGACCTCGCGGCCGCTGTCGTGGTTCTCGATGTGGGCCGTGCCGTCGATGAGGATCATGGTCTCGTCGCCCTTCCCGCGCGAGGCGCCGATCAGATGCCCGGCGCAGTGGCGGCCGCTGCACCTGCCGGTTCCGGAGGCGACGGGAAGCGGGTCCCCCGCGGCGGGCGCGGGGCCGTTGCGCCAGATCCCGCACCGGAGACTGCCCGTGGAGCCGGTGACGCGCAGGAAGTTGTTCTGACCGCAGTTCCAGACCTCGCCGTCCTCGTCGACCCATTCGTACGGCTCCCAGGCGTCCGCACCGTCGTCGTCGATGTGGCCGATGAACAGCGTGTCGCCGGTCGTGCCGGCCTCGGGCCCGCGCCAGTGCACCCAGAAGGCGCGGAGCGGATCCGCACCCACCTCCCACGAGAGCGCGAGGTCGCGCGGCTGGCTGAGCGTGGTGCCGGGGCGCACCTCGTAGGTCGCCCCCGAAGCCGTCGCCGTCAGGGTGGCGCTCCCCTTGAGGATCACGAGCGTGAGATCGCCCGCCGGGGCGGCGTACGCGAACGACCGCACGTCGGGGTCGGTCCGCCAGAGTCCCGCTCGGTGTTCGCCGGAGATGCTGTCGTCGCGGACGAGCACGGTCTCTCCCGCGAGTCCCGTCAGCGGATCACCGGGGGCCTCGCCGGCGCGCAGCCAGGGGCCGCCGGGAAGATCGCTGGCGCTGACGAGCGGCGCGACGGGGAAGGTCGTCGTCATGGAATCCATCCTTCGGGATCGGGTCGTCGCGCGGCCGGAGGCGTGGCCGCTCCGGCGCTTCGGTGGGCGCTCTTTCAGCATAGGGAGGAAAGAGGCAAATTTTTGTGCCAGATGGCAATGCGCAATACGATGGTTACCTCGTCGAAATGCGCTTTGGAGGCCCTGATGTCGACCCCCGCCGCTCTCCGTCCGCTCGGTCCGCTCGGGTTCGGCGGCGCCTCGCTGGGGAACATGTTCGACCCGGTCGACGACCCGACGGCGGAGGCGACTCTCGGGGCCGCCTGGGAGGCGGGTGCACGCCACTTCGATACCGCGCCGGTCTACGGGCGCGGGCTCGGCGAACTGCGCTTCGGCCACTTCCTGCGGTCGCAGCCGCGCGAGGAGTATCAGGTGTCCACCAAGGTCGGCCGCCGGGTGCGGTCGGAGTTCACCCCCAACGGCTCGATGATCGACACCACGACCGGTCCCGGTGCCGGCGAGACCTCGATCTTCATGGAGTCGCTGCCGTTCCGCATCGACGTCGACTACGGCTACGACGCCGCCATGCGGTCGGTCGAGGAGAGCATGACGCGCCTGGGGCTCGGCTTCCTCGACATCGTCTACGTGCACGACCTCGGCGCCGATCACCTGGGCGACACCTGGCCCGAGCACTTCGCGGTCGCCGAGACCGGCTCCTTCCGCGCGCTGGCGGAGCTGCGCGACCAGGGCGTCATCGGCGCCTGGGGCCTCGGCAACAACGTGCTCGCCCCGCAGCTGCTCGCTCTCGAGCGCGCCCGGCCCGACATCCTGCACATCTCCGGCCGCTACACGCTGCTCGATCAGACGGCGCTCGACGAACTGCTGCCCCGGGCGCTCGAGGCCGGCATCCCCGTCGTCATCGGCGGGCCCTACAACTCCGGCATCCTCGCCGGCTCGCACCGGTTCAACTATCACGCGGCGCCCGCCGAGATCCTGCGGACCCGGGACCGGATCGCGACGATCTGTGCCGCCTACGGCGTCGATCCGCGGGCCGCGGCCCTGCAGTTCGCCGGCGCTCACCCCGCGGTCACCACGGTGATCCCCGGCACCAAGCACCCGCACTATGCGACGCTCAACGCCGAACTCATGGCCGTCGATGTGCCGGATGCGTTGTGGTCCCGGCTGGTGGCGGAGGACCTCATCCGCGCGGACGCACCCCTCCCCCTTCCGCGGCTGACTCCCGCGACCGATCGCGCGACGGACCGCATCGCCGGCTGATCTCGCGGGACGCGCGTCGCCCGGGCCTCTCGACACGGCCCGCGACGGGGAGCAAGCTGGGGCCGTCCCGATGGATCGGCGCCGCGGGGGAGCGCGCCCGCACACAAGGAGGAACCGTGTTCTCACCCAGCGCCGCGTTCAGCAGCTTCAGCGTCGACGACATCGATGTCGCACGCGAGTTCTACGGCGGGGTTCTCGGGCTGGAGGTGCGCGAGAACGAGATGGGCTTCATCGAGCTGCTCGCCGCATCCGGCACCCGCGTGCTCGTCTACCCCAAGCCGGGTCATCGGCCGGCGGATTTCACCGTGCTCAACTTCCCCGTCGACGACATCGACGACGCGGTCGATGATCTCCGCGCGCGGGGCGTCGAGACGAAGATCTACTCCGACGACGAGTTCGCCTCGGACGACCGCGGCATCGTGCGCGACGAGCGCGGTCCCGCGATCGCGTGGTTCCGCGACCCGGCCGGCAACGTGCTCGCGGTCATGGAGTCCTGAGCCGGGTCAGGGGAGGATCGGCCAGGTCGCCGGACCCTCGGATCCGGCCGGGTACTCATTCAGCGGCACGTCGCCGCGACGCCACGCGTCGAGCACGGGTTGGACGATCCGCCAGCACTGCTCGGCGGCGTCGCCCCGGACGGCGAGTGCGGCATCTCCGTCGAGGATGCTGGCGAGCACCTCGGCGTAGGCGCGCAGCGCCCCCTCGCCGAGCGTCGCCTGGATCGTCTCCCGCTCGAGGGCGAACGGGTCCTCGCCGCCGTTGATGTTGAGGGCCAGCGACATGGCATCGGGCCCGAGCGAGAAGCGCAGCACGGACCCGGGCGCGTCACCCGTGAACCCGGCGGGCAGGTGCCGTACCGGACGGAACGTGAGCACGATCTCCGCATCCGGCTGCCCGATCGCCTTGCCCGACCGCAGGGTGAACGGCACGCCGGCCCACCGGGCGGTCCGCACCTCGAGGGTCGTCTCGGCGAGCGTCTCGGTCTGCCGGGCGGGATCGACCCCGGGCTCGTCGGTGTACGCGGGCATCTGCTCGCCGCCCGCCTCGCCGGCCGTGTAGCGGGCGCGGCGCGACGAGCGGACGGCATTGTCGTCCCACACGGTCGTCGCCCGCAGCGCCGCCGTCGTCGCGTCCCGGAGGTCCGCCTCGTGCAGTGTCGCGGGCGGCTCCATCGCCACGATCGCCATGACCTGCAGCAGATGGCTCTGGATCATGTCGATGAGCGCGCCGGCCCGGTCGTAGTACCCCGCACGATCCTCGAGCCCGAGCGACTCGTCGAACCGGATGACGACGGATTCGACGTGCTCGGCCGACCACACCGGTTCGAACAGCCGGTTGGCGAACCGGATGCCGAGCACGTTCAGCACCGTCGACCGGCCGAGGAAGTGGTCGATGCGGAAGATCCGGTTCTCCGGCAGCAGTCGGCGCAGCGCCGCATTCAACTGCCGCGCGCTCGCCTCGTCGGAGCCGAAGGGCTTCTCGAGGGCGAGGATCGTGCCCTCCGGAAGGTCGCCGGGCTCGAGCGCCTCGCACGCGGCCTGGGCGACTTGCGGCGGCACGGCGAAATACAGCACCGCTCGCCCCTCGATCTCGGCGAGCAGCGCCTTCAGCTCCGCCGCGTCCGTCGGGTCGAGCCGGCGGAAGACGGTCGACTTCGCGACGGCGGATGCGGCATCCGACCGCTCCTCGCCGAAGGCCTTGCGCACACGCGCCCGCCAGGCCGCATCCGTCACCTCGCTGCGGCCCGCCCCGATGAGGCGGACGCGGCGAGCGGGTTCGTGCTCGAGGAGCTGTGCGAGCGCGGGGAGGAGGAGGCGGGAGGTGAGGTCGCCGGTGGCGCCGAAGATCACGAGGGTGGTGTCGTCCGTCACGAGAGCCACGTTAGCTTCCCGGCGGCGCCTCCCCACCGCCGTGCCCGCCTCGGGGCATGATCTGAGAGTGAGTGCCCCGATCGAGGACTACGCCCTCCTCAGCAACTGCCGCACCGCCGCGCTCGTCTCCCGCGACGGGAGCGTGGACTGGTTCTGCGCGCCGCGGTTCGACTCCGCATCCGTGTTCGGTGCGCTGCTCGGCGACACGGAGCAGGGGTCCTGGCACCTCCGGCCGCGCGACGAAGCGGCCGTCCCGACCCGCCGCTACGACGGCGACACGTTCGTGCTCGTGACGCGCTGGGAGACGACGACCGGCGTCGCCGAGGTGCACGACGCGATCCCGATGGACGGCGGGCGTGTCGACCTCGTGCGCCGGGTGATCGGCATCTCGGGCTCGGTCGACATGACGACGCACCTCCGCATCCGCTTCGACTACGCCCGCGCCCTGCCGTGGGTGCGGCAGGTGGGCGATGCGCGGTCGCCGGTGCTGCACGCGACGGCCGGCCCCGACGCGCTCGTCGTGCGGGGCGTCCGGCTGCGCCCGCACGGCCACGCCCACCGCGGCGGGTTCACGGTCGCTGCGGGCGAGCGGGTGGATCTCGTCGCGACGTGGTTCCCGTCGTACGTGCCGACCCCCGACCCCCTCGATGTCGATGCGGCGCTCGCCGGCACGCGCGCGTGGTGGTCGGGCTGGGCGGAGCGCATCGCGCACGACGGGCCGCACCGCGAGGCGGTGGTGCGGTCGCTGCTCGTGCTGCGCGCGCTCACCCACGAGGACACCGGCGGGATCGTCGCCGCCGTGACCACCTCGCTCCCGGAGCAGTTCGGCGGTGCGCGCAACTGGGACTACCGGTACGTGTGGCTGCGGGATGCGGCGCTGACGCTCGAGGCGCTGGTCGACCACGGGTTCCTCGGCGTCGCGGAGCGCTGGCGGCTGTGGCTGCTGCGGGCGGTCGCGGGAGATCCGGTGCAGATGCAGATCATGTACGGCATTGCGGGGGAGCGGGATCTCGCCGAGCGCGAGCTCCCGAGCCTGCCCGGATATCAGGGCGCGGCGCCCGTGCGGGTCGGCAACGGCGCGGTCGATCAGTACCAGGCGGACGTGATCGGCGAGGTCATGGTCGCGCTCGAGTCGGCCCGGATGGCGGGCCTCGACGACGAGTCGTTCTCCTGGGCGTTGCAGGTCGCCCTGCTCGAGGGGGTCGAGGCGAACCTGGACCGGCCCGACAACGGCAGCTGGGAGATCCGCGGCGAACCGGAGTTCTTCGTGCAGTCCCGGGTGATGATGTGGGCCGCTTTCGACCGCGGGGTGCGCGCCGTCGAGGAGCACGGTCTCGAGGGTCCGGCGGACCGGTGGCGGGGCCTGCGCGACAGACTGCGCACCGAGATCCTCGAACGCGGCGTCGATCCCGACGGCGGGTACTTCACGCAGCACTACGGCTCGCGCGAGGTGGATGCCTCCCTGCTCGTCCTGCCGCAGGTGGGATTCTGCGCGGCCGACGATCCGCGGATGCGGGCGACCGTCGCCGAGATAGAGCGGGTGCTCATGCCGCACGGGCTGGTGGAGCGGTACCGCACGGCCTCGGGCGTGGACGGACTGGCCGGGGCGGAGCATCCGTTCCTCGCGTGCTCGTTCTGGCTGGTCGAGCAGTACGCGGCTATGGGCCGGGATGCAGAGGCGGCGGCGCTCATGGCGCGCGTCTGCGCGGCGCAGAACGATCTGGGGCTGCTGTCGGAGGAGTACGACGTCGCGAATGCGCGTCAAGCCGGCAACACGCCCCAGGCCCTGTCCCACCTCGCGCTGGTGCGCGCCGCCGACGCGCTGCACGGCCACCCCGGTCGCGCCGCCCACCGCCGCTGACCCCACCCTCTCCCCCGCCCCGCCGCCCACCGCCGCTGACCCCGCCCCGCCGCCCCCACCCCTGATCTCCGCGAGACAGCATCCGTTCCACGAAACAGACCGCGTCACATGCTGTCTCGTGGAACGGATGCTGCTTCGCGGCCCGAAGGGCGGCGGCGCGGGGCGGGGTGAGGGACGAGCGGGGCGAAGGGCGGCGGGGCGGGGGCGAGGGGCGGGAGGGGGTCAGGGGCGGGAGAGGGCCTCGGTCAGCTTCACCCGGGCGCCCATGCGCAGCAGTGAGCCGGAGTAGATCCGCGCGCCGACGAGGATCGCTGCGATGCACGTCGCGATCAGCACCGCGAGCGCGGCGAGCGGTTCCCACCACAGCGCCTCGCCGAGGTACAGCCGCAGCGGCATCGCGACGGGCGCCGAGAACGGCACGTACGACATCACCGTGATCACGACGGGGTTGTCGTTGAAGAAGATCACGAGGAAGTACGGCAGCATCACGAGCATCGTGAGCGGTGCCGTCGTCGAGCCGATGTCCTCCTGGCGCGAGACCATGGCGCCGGCCGCGGCGAACAGCGATGCCAGCAGCACGAACCCGAAGAAGAAGAACACCGCGAACCACACGAGCGGCCCGCCGAGGCCGGTCAGCACGAGGTCCTGCCCGGTGACGGTCAGCCCGACCACCGCGATCGCGGCGAGCACCACGATCTGCGCCATCGCGAGCAGCGTGTTGCCGATCACCTTGCCGGCCAGCAGCGCCCGCACCGGGATCGCGGAGATCAGCAGCTCGACCACGCGGGTCTGCTTCTCCTCCACCACCGACTGCGCGATCGTGCCGCCGAACGTGGAGGCGGCGAGCAGGAACACGATGCCGAACCCGAGCGCGACGAAGTAGCGCAGCAGGACGTCCGTGCTCGAGGGGTCGAGCAGGTGCACCGGCGGGGACTGGCTGAGCAGTTGCACGAGCCCGGTCGGCACGTCGTCGTTCGCGACGACGGCGTAGTCGAAGGATGCTGATGCCTCCGCATCCGGCACCGCATCGGTCGGCACGAGCGCGGCGCTCACGGTGCCGTCCTCGACGAGGGCCAATGCGGATGCGGCGGAATCCGCATCCGTCACCTCGAGGCCGTCGACATCGCGCACGACGGATGCGGTCTCCGAGGTGACCGCGACGGTGATGCCCTGCGAGGAGCCGGCGGCGAACCCGCCCCACACGACGGCGGCGAGGGCCGCGACGAACAGGATCGCCGTGGAGATGACGAAGGCCTTGCTGCGCAGACGCGAGCCGATCTCGCGTTCGGCGACGAGCCAGATGCTCTGCGCGGTGGTCGGTGCGGCGGGGATGCGGGCGTTCATCGGATCACCTCTCGGAAGATCTGCGCGAGCGTCGGTCGTTGCGGCGCGAAGCTGTTGACGTCGCCGGCGGCGACGGCGCGCGCGAGCACGCGGTGGGCGGTGGTCGGCTCCGCGGCGTCGAACAGGGCGTGTCCGCCGGCGAACTCGACGACCTCGACGCCGGGCTCGTCGCGCAGCCAGCCCAGGTCGCCCGAGGTCGAGATCTCGTAGCGGGGGGTCGCGTAGCGCTCCCGCAGCTCGTCGCGGGCGCCGGCGGCGCGGATGGTGCCCCCGGCGATGATGACGAGGTCGTCGCAGAGCCGCTCGACGACGTCGAGCTGATGCGAGGAGAACAGCACGGCGGCACCGGCGGCGGATCGTTCCTGCAGGACTCCCGCGACGACGTCGACCGCGAGGGGGTCGAGGCCGGAGAACGGCTCGTCGAGGATCAGCACCTCCGGATCGTGCACGAGCGCCGCGGCGATCTGGGCGCGCTGCTGGTTGCCGAGCGACAGCGTCTCGATCGTGTCGCCGAGCCGCTCGCCGAGGCCGAGCCGGTCCAGGAGCGCCTCGGCATTGGCGGTGGCCGCCGTCCGGCCGTAGCCGTGCAGACGCGCGAGGTAGGCGATGTGCTCGCCCACCTTCATCTTCGGATACAGCCCCCGCTCCTCCGGCATGTAGCCGAACCGGCGCCGGTCCTCGGGGGTGACCCGCACCCCGTCGAGCTCGACCGTGCCGGAATCGGCGGCGAGCACGCCCAAGGCGATGCGCATCGTCGTGGTCTTTCCCGCGCCGTTGCCGCCGACGAACCCGGTCAGCCGGCCGTTCCCGACGGTGAAACCGACGTCGTCGAGCACACGGCGTTCGCCGTAGCTCTTGGTCACTCCCGTGAGCTGGAGCATGGATCCTCCTTCGTCCGTGATCCGACGCTACGGGCGAGGGCGGGTGCGCCGCCTCCCCCGCACGGCGGATACGCGCGGATCTCCGCCGCGCGGCGGAGTGGCGGGCGCCGACGGGCCGCACACGCGCGACGCATCCGCTCAGGCGAGGCCCCGGCGATGCGCCAGCACCACCGCCTGCACCCGGTCGCGGGCGCCGAGCTTCTGCAGCACGTTCGAGACGTGCGTCTTCACCGTGGCCTCGCCGATGAACAGGCGCCCGGCGATCTCGGCGTTCGACAGCGCGTCGGCCATGAGCCGCAGCACCTCCGCCTCGCGATCGGTCAGGCCCGCGGCGGATGCCGCATCCGACGCCCGCGCGGATCGTGCGGGGCCGCCCGCCGCCACCACCCCCGATCGCGCCGGAGCGTCCGCCGCGTCCGACGGCGGCGCAGCCGCGAATCGCGCGATGACCCGGCCGGTCACCTCGGGGGCGAGCAGCGCGTCGCCCGCCGCGACGACCCGCACGGCGGCGATGAGCTGCTCCGGTCCCGCATTCTTCAACAGGAACCCGCTCGCGCCCGCCTCGAGCGCCGTGAAGAGGTAATCGTCGCGGTCGAAGGTGGTGACCACGAGCACGGCGGCGGTCGTGCCGGGATCGGCGACGATGCGGCGCGTGGCCTCGAGCCCGTCCATGTCGGGCATCTGCACGTCCATGCAGACGACATCCGGATGCAGCTCCCGCACCCCGGCGATCGCCTCGGTCCCCGTCGCGGCCTCGCCGACGACGGCGAACGATCCGTCCGCCTCGAGGATCGTGCGGAACCCTGCCCGCATCATCGCGTGGTCGTCGACGAGCAGCACCCGGATCGGCCCGCTCATCGGGCAGTCTCCAGCGGGACCTGCGCGCGCACGAGGAACCCGCCCCCGCGGCGCGGCAGCAGCTCGACCGTGCCCCCGGATGCGGCGGCGCGCTCCCGCATCCCGATGAGCCCGTGGCCCGGGGTGGGGTCGTGCACGAGGCGCCCGACGTTCGCCACCTCGATCTCGACAGCGTCGTCGCCGTAGCGCAGCCGGACGTCGGCCGACGCCCCCGGTCCGCCGTGACGCCGCGCGTTCGTGAGGGCCTCCTGCGCGATGCGGAACAGGTTGACCTGCACCGTCTCGGGCACGTCCCGCGGGTCGCCGACGATACGCAGCTCGGTGGGAAGCCCCGCGCCCGTGGCCTCCCGCACGAGCGCGTCGAGCCCGGCGAGGCCCACCGTGGTCGGGGGCTCGTCGACGGCATCCGGCGAGGTGCGCAGGGTCTCGAGGAGATGGCGCAGCTCGGCCAGGGCCGAGCGCGCCGCGGATTCCACCTGCGTCAGGGTCGTGGCGGCCGCATCCGGGTCCTTCGCCATGATCGTGCGCGCGACCCCCGCCTGCACTCCCATGAGCGAGACGTGGTGAGCGACCACGTCGTGCAGCTCCCGCGCGATCCGCACCCTCTCGAGCGCGACCGCCTGCGCGGCGGTGATCTCGCGTTCGTGCTCGAGCTCCGCCGTGCGCTCCTCGAGGGCGCGGCGCTGCTCGGCGGCAGCCCACGTCCGCTCGCCGAAGGAGTACGCCCCGCCGAAGTACAGCGCGTTGATGAGGATGCTCAGCAGGGTGTAGGCGACGTACGGCGAGAACGCCCCCGCGCGCGAGAGGCCGTCCTCGGTCGGCTGGGTCGCATCGGCGAACATCACGATGAGCAGCCAGGCGAACATCCCGACGGTGATGCCGATGCGCGTCCAGGTGGCGCGGACGCGGTGCGTCGACCAGGCGCCGACCGTGTAGAACGCGATGAACATCGCGATGTTGCCGGCGTAGATCTCGGGGATGCGGAGCGTCACCGCGACGAAGTACGCCGTCGAGACCACGACGGCCACCGTCGCCGGAAAGCGGCGGCGGAACGCGAGCGGTATCGAGAGGACGAACGCGTAGGCCACGGCGAGCGGCATCCCGGCCGCCTCGCCGCCGTAGATCCCGGAGATCGACGAGAGGGTCGCGCTGATGAGCGTGCCGACGCACATGGCCGCGGCCAGGACGACATCGCTGCGCTGTTGCGCGGGGGAGAGCGGCAGCATCCCTCCACGCTAGGGGGCGCCCACCGCATCCGCCTCCCCCGTGCGGCGGAGGTTCTTGACGGTGGCGCGGCTCGCCTGCCACGATCCGGAAGAGTCGAGCCGGATGCGGCCCGCAACACTGAGGAGCCGAGATGACCGACATCTTCGTCAATCTGACCACGACCGATCTCGAGCGCAGCACGGCGTTCTACACGGCGCTCGGCTGCGAGATCAATCCGCTGTTCACCGACGAGAACGCCGCCTGCGTGGTCTGGGGCGACAACATCTACTTCATGGTGCTCACCCGCGAATACTTCGCGACGTTCACCGACAAGCAGGTCGCCGATCCGACGACCTCGGCTCAGGTGCTCGTGGCCCTCAGCCGCGAGTCGCGGGAGGCGGTCGACGAGGTGGTGGCCCGGGGAATCGCGGCGGGAGGAGCGGAGCCGAAGCCCGCCCAGGACTACGGATTCATGTACTCGCGTGACCTCGAGGACCCGGACGGCAACGTGCTGGAGTTCCTCTGGATGGCGCCGCAGGCCGCCGAGGAAGGACCCGACGCGTATCTCGCCGGGCAGGACGACGCCTGACCGGATGCGGCGCCGCTTGACCGGATGCGGCGCCGCTTGACCGGATGAGGCGCCGCTTGACCGGATGCGGCGCCGCCGCGGTCAGCCGAAGATCATCGGGCGGTCGTCGTCATCCTCCGGGCCGGTGAGGTCGAGGTCGACGACGACCGGGACATGGTCGCTCGGGATCTCGCCCTTGCGTTCGTCGCGGTGGATGGCGGCGCCGGTGACCGCATCCGCGACGGCGTGCGAGCCGAGCACGAAGTCGATCCGCAGTCCCTGATTGCGGGGGAAGCGCAGCTGCTTGTAGTCCCAGTACGTGAATCCGGTGGGGACGAGGGGGCGCACGACGTCCTGGAGGCCAGCCTCCTCGAGTGCACGGAAAGCGGCGCGCTCGGGCGGCGACACGTGGGTCGTCACGCCCTCGACGACGGTGGGGTCGCCGTTGTCCTCATCGAGCGGGGCGATGTTGAAGTCGCCGACGAGTGCCAGGGCGAGATCCGGCTGCGCCGTCAGCGACTCCCGCGTGTACTGCGCGAGCGCAGACAGCCAGTCCAGCTTGTAGAGGTAATGCGGGTCGTCGAGGCCTCGGCCGTTCGGCACGTAGAGGCTCCACACCTTGACCCCGCCGATCGTGGCGCCGATCGCACGCGCCTCCTGCGGGGCATCCGGGCCCTCGTGCCCCTTCGCGAACCCGGGCATGTCGGGGAACGCGAGCTCGACGTCCTCGATCGGCTCGCGGCTCGCGATCGCGACGCCGTTCCACTGATTGAGGCCGTGTGCGACGACGTGGTAGCCGGCGTCCTCGAACGCGGCGTACGGGAACTGGTCGGGCCGGCACTTGATCTCCTGCATGGCGAGCACGTCGACGTTCTCGCGCACGGCGAACTCGACGGTGCGGACGACCCGAGCGCGGATGCTGTTGACGTTCCAGGTGGCCAGACGCATGGGTCCAGCCTAGGG
>JAVBUN010000264.1:0-7438 GCA_031555335.1 Microbacterium sp. | reverse complement strand
CGGCATCCGGGGTCTGGTCGGCGACGCCGTGCAGGTCGCCGCGGGCTACGAGGCGGCGATCGCCGCGGCCCTCGGGGCCGTCGCCGAGGGCGTGCTCGTCGACAGCCGTGACGCCGCCGTCGCCGCGGCCGCCGCCGCGGGCTCGGGCGAGTTCGGGGTCGTCGACATCGTGGTGGCCGACGTCGCCGCCGAGCCGACCGCGCTTCCCCGCCCGGTCGGCGCGGTGCCCGCGCGGGAGGTTGTGACCGCGCCCCCCGGAGTCCTGGGGCTGCTGGCCCGCGTCGTCGTCGTGTCCGACCTGGCCGCTGCCCTGGCCCTCGTGGCGGGGGCGGATGCGTCCGAGCTCACGGTCGTCACGCGCTCGGGGGAGATCGCTACCCGCTACACGGTGCGTGCCGGGTCCGGCCAAGGCCGGTCGCGGCTCGAACTCGCGGCCGAGCGCGACGGCGCGGTGGACCGGCTGTCCGAGATCACCGTGATCGCCGACTCGCTGCGAGAGGCGCTCACAGACCGCACCGACCAGCTCGCCGAGGCACGCAGCCGCACGAAATCGACGCTCAACGCGCTCCGCGCGCACGATGCCGCCCTCGCGGCGCACGCCGAGAAGGTCAACCGGGCGACCGTGCGCCACGAGGCGGCCTCGGCCGAGTGCGAGCGTCTGACCGCGACCCTGCGCCAGGCGGAGGCGGCCGTGGCAGAAGCCGAGGACTCCGCCCGCGTCGCCCGCGAGCGGCTGATGCTCGCCCAGGAGGCGCCGCGTCCCATCCTCGACGCGTCCGCACGCGAGGGGATGCTGGCCGCGCTCGAGGCCGCGCGGGACAGGGAGATGAGGTCCCGCCTCGACGTCGAGACCCTGCGCGAGCGCATCCGTGCCGGCGAGGCCGGGGTGGCGGCGATGGAGCGACAGCGCGAGCGGGAGCGTGCCGCCGCCGAGGAGTCCGCGCGGCGCGCCGTGATCCGTCGCCGACAGCGGGACATCGCCGCATCCGTCTCGGCGCAGCTTCCCGCGCTGCTCGCATCGGTGGACCGCTCGGTCATGCAGGCCCGGGTGGAGCTCGCCACGGCGGAGTCGGCGCGCACCGCGGTCACCGCCGAGCTCGCCGAGGCGCGCCGCGAGGAGAGCGCCCTGCGCGAGCGGCTCAGCGGCCTCACCGAGAGCGTCCACGGACTCGAGCTCCGCATCCACGAGAAGCGCCTCCACGTGACGTCGCTGCTGGAGCGCGTACACAGTGAGCTGGGATTGTCCGAGGATATTCTCGTTTCGGAATATGGACCCGACCAGCTCATCCCGGACCCCGACGGGCCGGTGGACGACTCCGATGCCGAGCCCGCGGGCGAGCCCTACGATCGCGCGCAGCAGAAGCGCCGGCTCCAGGAGGCGGAGCGCAAACTCGGCCAGCTCGGCCGGGTCAACCCGCTGGCCCTGGAGGAGTTCGCGGCTCTCGAACAGCGGCACACGTTCCTGACCGAGCAGCTGGCGGACCTCACGCAGACGCGTGCCGACCTGCTGACGATCATCGCCGAGCTGGACGAGCGGATGCAGACGATCTTCGTCGCCGCGTTCGAGGACACCCGGGTCGCGTTCACCGAGGTGTTCCCGGTGCTGTTCCCGGGCGGTACCGGCAGCATCGCGCTGACCAACCCCGACGACCCGCTGCGCACCGGGATCGAGGTGAGCGTGCGGCCCGTCGGCAAGAAGGTGGAACGGTTGTCGCTGCTGTCCGGCGGCGAGCGCTCGCTCGCCGCGGTGGCGCTGCTGGTGGCGATCTTCAAGGCCCGCCCGAGCCCCTTCTACATCCTCGACGAGGTCGAGGCCGCCCTCGACGACGCGAACCTCGGCCGGCTGCTCAGCGTGTTCGAGCAGCTGCGCGAGACGAGCCAGCTGATCGTCATCACGCACCAGAAGCGCACCATGGAGATCGCCGACGCGCTGTACGGCGTCTCGATGCGGCAGGACGGCGTCTCGGCTGTCGTCGGTCAGCGCGTCCGCGAGCGCGAGAGCGCGTGATCCGGGCGCGACGGCGCGGGCGCGCCGCCGCGTAGGCTGAGGTCATGGCCGAGAGATCGTGGTCCCTGGGGCGTGCCCTGCGCGGGATGTTCGTCAAGCCCGTCATCGATGAGAGCACCTGGGAAGACCTCGAGACGGCGCTGCTCACCGCCGACTTCGGCCCCGACATCACCGAGCGCCTCCTCGACGAGCTCCACGAGAAGGTCGACCGCTACCGGACGACCGATCCGCGCGACCTGCAGCGGATGCTGAAGGAGACGCTCGAGGAGCACTTCGCCAAGTTCGACACGACCCTGCGCCTGACCGAGCGTCCGGCTGTCGTGCTGGTGGTCGGCGTCAACGGCGTGGGCAAGACCACGACGATCGGCAAGTTCGCGCACTTCCTGCGCCGGTACGACCGGTCCGTCGTGGTGGGCGCGGCCGACACCTTCCGCGCCGCCGCCGTCGACCAGCTCGCGACCTGGGCCGAGCGCGGGGGAGCGAGCATCGTGCGCCCGCAGCAGGAGGGGCAGGATCCCGCCTCGGTCGCGTTCCAGACCGTCGCGGCCGCCAAGGATGCCGGCACGGAGATCGTGCTGGTGGACACCGCGGGTCGGCTGCACACCAAGGGCGGCCTGATGGACGAACTCGGCAAGATCCGCCGGGTCATCGAGAAGCAGGCCCCCATCAGCGAAGTGCTGCTCGTGCTCGATGCGACGACGGGGCAGAACGGCGTGATGCAGGCGCAGGCGTTCCTCGAGCAGGCCGGCGTCACCGGGCTCGTGCTCACCAAGCTCGACGGGTCCGCCAAGGGCGGTTTCGTCCTGGCCGTCCAGGAACGCACCGGCATCCCGGTGAAGCTCCTGGGCCAGGGCGAGGGCATCGGCGACCTCACCGGTTTCACCCCTCACGTGTTCGTCGAGGCGCTCGTCGGCTGACGGGGTCGACACGCCTGCGCGTCGGACTACCGTCCGGGCGGGCGTGCTGGTTTCATGGGGGGATGGCGATCGAGCACGACTTCTTCGGACTTCTGGAGTCCGGCCCTGACGGATCGATCTTCTGGTCCGAGAACGTCGAGTTCGGGGATCAGACGGTGACGGTCGATCTGACCGCGCCCGATCAGGAGGACGTGTCCCAGGCGGCGCTCGACGTCGCCGCCGGGTTGGTCTCCTCGCTCGAACAGCTCGACATGCTCGCGCGCAATGCGATGATCACCGAGCTCGACGACCGCACGAGCGAGGTGACCGAGTACATCCTGCAGCAGCAGGCGTCGTTCGGCGAGGAGCTGACCGGCATGCTCGTGGACCTGTCCGGCGATGTGCACGTGGACGTCATCCGTTCGCTGCAGCTGACGAGCATGACGATCCTCGCCGACGAGCACGGCGGCGCGGATCCGTTCGCCGTGCTCGAGTACGCGCTGGATGCCGATGAGACCGACGACGTGCTGCTGGTGAACCTCGACTCCGAGGGTGCGGTGCAGTCGGTCACGAGCGCCGACTGACCGTTCAGCGACGCACGGCCGCGCGGATGAGTTCGCGCGTGAAGGGATGCCGGGGTTCCGCGAAGACGGACTCCGTGTCGCCGTCCTCGACGACCCGCCCGTCCTGCATGACGAGCACCCGATCGCTCACGGCGCGGACGACCGCGAGATCGTGCGAGATGAAGACGATGCCGAGCCCGCGCGCCGCCTGCAGGGTGCCGAGCAGGTCGAGGATGCCCGCCTGCGTCGTCACATCCAGCGCCGAGACGGGCTCGTCGCAGATCAGCAGGTCGGGCTCGGCGGCGAGGGCCCGCGCGATCGCCACGCGCTGACGCTGACCGCCCGAGAGCGTCGCCGGGCGTCGGACCGACAGCGCAGCGGGCAGCCCCACCTGCGCCAGCAGCTCGGCCGTCGATGCGCCCCCCGCGCGGGTCGACGTGCGCAGGATCCGTCCGACGCTCCAGCGCGGGTCGAACGACGCGAGGGGATCCTGGGGGATCAGCCGGATGCGGGGGGCGGGCGTCGACGTCGAGACCGTGCCGGCGTCGGGCCGGTCGGCGCCCACGAGCAGCCGCGCGAGTGTCGATTTCCCCGATCCCGACTCGCCGACGACGCCGACGGTCTCGCCCGCGTGCACGCGGAGCCCGACGTCGTCGACCGCGGCGACCTCGGTGCCGTCGGGCGCCCGGAACCGGCGCACGAGCCCGTGGGCGGCGATGAGTTCGACACCGCCCGGCGCACCCGGGGCACGCTTCGGTCCGTGCGGTGCGGCGACGACGAGAGCGCGGGTGATCGGGTGCTGCGGCTCGCGCAGCACCCGCGCCATGGCGCCGGTCTCGACGATCCTGCCGCGGTCGAGCACTGCGACCCGGTCGGCGACCCGCGCGACGGCGTCGAGGTCGTGGCTGATGAGCAGCAGCGCCCGGCCGTCGTCCCGCAGGCGCCCGAGCAGGTCCAGGATGCGGGCGGCCACGGTCGCATCGAGTGCCGTGGTCGGCTCGTCCGCCACGATCAGGGGCGCACCCCCCACGAGCGCCCCCGCGATGAGCACCCGCTGCCGCATCCCGCCGGAGAGCTCCTCCGAACGCTGGCGGAGGCGTGCGGCGGCGGCGGGGAGTCCGGCGTCCTCGAGCGCCGCGAGGGTGCGCGTGCGGCGCGCCTCGGCGGGTACCCGCCGGATGGCGAGCGTCTCGCCGACCTCGGCCTGCACCGTGCGGAGAGGGTCGAGCGACTGCAGGGCGTCCTGCAGGACGAGCGAGATCTCGGTGCCGCGGAGCGCGCGCCAGCTCCGGCGGGAGAGGCGTCCGACCTCCCGACCGCCGATCTCGAAGCGGCGGGCGTCCACCCGCGCCCGTCGGTCGTCCTGGGTGAGTCCCAGCAGGGTGCGGGCGAGCACGGACTTGCCCGCCCCCGATTCGCCCACGATCGCCACACACTCGCCGGGCGCGATCGACAGGTCGATGCCGCGGAGCACCTCGCCGGCCCCCGGCAGTGCGACCGTCAGCCCCTCGACCCGCAGCATGAGCGGGGGAGTGCCGGGTGCGGTCGACGGGTTCGCGCTCATCGTCCCCTCCTCCCGCCGACGGCGCGTCCGAGCACGGTGAGCGCGGTCGCCGTGACCACGATCGCGAGCCCGGGGAAGATCGTCATCCACCAGGCCGTCGCGATATACACCCGCCCGGCGTTCAGCATGGCCCCCCACTCGGGCGAGGGCGGGAGCGTGCCGAAGCCGAGGAAGCTGAGTGCCGAGACCCAGACGATGGCCTGCCCGATACCGAGGGTCGCGACCCCGACGAGCGGCCACAGCGTGTTGGGCGCGATGTGCCGAAGGAACACCCGGGCGCGCCCGGTGCCCTCCAATCGGGCGTACTCCACGTAGGCGCTGCCGGCGACGCCGCGGACCCGCGCGCGGAGGATGCGTGCGTAGCCCGGCGCGGTCGCGGCGCCGATCGCGAGGACGGCGGGGCCGGTGCCGGGGCCCATCACCGCCACCAGCAGGAGCGCCATGACGAGCGTCGGCAGGGCGAACAGCACCTCGATGATCCGCCCGAGCGCGGCGTCGAGCAGCCGCGGACCGAGACCGGAGGCGAATCCCAGCAGGAGACCCGCACCGATTCCGATCCCGGTGGCGGCGACGCCGATCCCGACGGAGGGGCCGGTGCCGTGCACGACCCGCGTGTAGATGTCGCGTCCGGACTCGTCGGTGCCGAACGGATGCGGCGCAGACGGCGGCTGGAAGGCGTCGGCCGGGGCGATCGCGAGCGGGTCGCCCGGCGCGAGGAGGTCGGGCCGGAGCGCGGCGACGACGAGCAGCATCAGGACGGCGAGCGCGGTGATCCCGGCCGGCCCGAGACGCCCGACGGCATCCGCGACGCGACCCCGCACCGCACGCCGATCGCGCGTCGCGGATGTGGCGGTCACGAGCCCACCGCCACATCGGCGGGCCGCACGATCCCGCGGCCGCGGCGCCGCAGACGCGGGTCGACGAGCAGCTCGAGGGCATCGCCGACCACGAGCACGACGACGTAGACGAGCGCGACGACCACGACCGCACCGATGACGAGCGGCACGTCCCGCTGCATCGCGCCGTCGATGAGGAGCCGGCCGAGACCGGGGCGGGCGAACAGCGTCTCGACGACGACGGCGCCGCTCAGCAGACTGCCGTACGCCCAGCCCGAGAGTGCGAGGGCCGGAAGGCTCGCGTGACGGAGGGTGTGGTGGATGAGCACGCGGGTCTCGGACGCGCCCCGGGCCCGCGCGGTGACGGCGAAGGGGGCGGCATCCGCCTCGGCGAGCGAGTCGCGCATCACCTGCGCGAGGAAGCCCGCGATCGGGATCGCGAGAGTCACGACCGGGAGCACGAGGCCCGCCGGGTCGGCCCCGCTGCTGGTCGCGGGGAGGAGACCGAGGGTTGAGGCGAACACGAGGATCAGCACCGCACCCAGCCAGAACTGCGGCATGACCGTCGCGACGATCTCGGCGCCGCGCAGCCCCGCTGTCACGGCGCGTCCGGTCGTCCCGCGGGCGGTGCGGGCGATCACCGCCCCGACCAGCGCGAGCGCCCAGGCGAGCATCAGGGCGAGGGTCGCCAGCAGCAGCGTCGACGGCAACTGATCGGCGATCAGCTGCAGCACCGGCTGTCGCCTCGCGTACGAGTCGCCGAGCTGCAGCGTGCCGACCCGTCCGAGCAGCAGCAGGTACTGCCAGAACAGCGGCTGATCGAGTCCGTAGGTCTCGCGCGCCACGGCGACCGCTTCGGCGCTCGCCTGCGACCCCGGCCCGCCGAGAATGGCCTCGAGCGGGTCGCCCGATGCGCGCAGCGCGAAGAAGACGACGGTGGCGACGACCCAGACGACGAGGACGGCGGAGCCGATGCGGGCGAGCACCCAGCGTGCGATCCGCATCGACGCCCCGCTCAGCCGTCGAGGCGCGCGTCGACGAACGTCGGCGTCGCGACCGTTCCCAGCGTGCGCACGCCGCTCACCCGGCGGGTGAGGAAGTGGTTCTGCTGGTCGTAGAGCGGCAGCACCGTGAAGCTCTGCAGGATCAGCTCCTGCGCCTGCGCATACAGGTCGGCCCGCTCATCGGGGTCGGACGTGGATGCGGCGGCGTCCAGGAGAGCATCGAGGGCGGGGTCGGAGAGCTGCGCGTGGTTCGCGAAATAGCCGGACGGTGCGGGCACGATGCCGTCGGAGTGGTACAGGATGCGCAGCACGTCGGGGCCGACCTTGGTGTACGGGGCGCTGACGGCCTCGTACTCGTTCGCGCCCAGCGCGCCGTACCAGCTCGACAGATCCATGGGGGTGAGCACCACGTCGAAGCCCACCGCCGCGGCGTTCGCCTGGATCTGCTCGAACAGGGACTGTTCGGCGGCCACCGACTGGTTCGTGCTCACCGGGAACCGCACCGTGAGCGGCACGCCGTCCTTGGTGCGGATGCCGCTGTCGCCGGGCCGTGTCCAGCCCGCCTCG
>JAVBUN010000110.1:0-2743 GCA_031555335.1 Microbacterium sp. | reverse complement strand
GACGTGCACCGCGACCAGACGGGATCCGAGCCGGGCGGCCAGCGCCGGGACATCCTGCGCTCCCGCCTGCGCCCAGAACAGGTCGAGCTCGAGCACGATCCGGTCGTCGGTCAGCGCGACGAACCTCTCGTAGGCGCTCACCCCGTCGAAGCTCGCGATGAACTCCTGCGCGTGGTTGTGGTACCCCACGGCCAGGCCGAAGCCGGCGGCGACCTCCGCGGCGCGGTTGAGGCGGTCGGCGATGTCGGCCACGCCGTCGGCGGTGAGCCACCGCTCGGGGGCGACGTAGGGGTCGATGACGGTGCGGATGCCGGCGGTCGCCGCGGCCTCGAAGACCACCTCGGGTGCGGGGGTCGGGATCGAGCCGTCCGGCGTCCACAGCTCGTCGGAGAGCAGCGGCGCGTGGCCGGTCGGCGCCGCCAGGCCGCTGGCGCCGAGCGCGTCGCGGAGCTCGGCCGCGCGGCCGACGAAGTCGAACGCCTCGACGTTCTGCAGCCCGATCGCGGCCAGCTTGTCGAGGGATCCCGACATGTCGGCGCGGAACTGCTCGGCGAGCGAGTATAGCTGCACGGATGATTCGGGGACAGTCACGGAGGGACCTTCTTTCTGTGTCGCGGGATGGCCGGTCAGGATGCGGGCCCGGCGGGGCGGACGGCGATCGCGTCGATCTCCACGCTCACACCCCGCAGCGTCGCGCCGATGGTGGTGCGCGCCGGGAAGGGCTCGGCGAAGAACTCGCGGTAGACCGCGTCGAAGGCCGCGAAGTCCGCGTCGAGGTCACCGAGGTAGGCGCCCACGCGCTGGACGTCCGCGAGCGAGCACCCCGCGGCGGCGAGGTTCTGCTGCAGCGTGGTGAGCACGGCGCGGGTCTGCCCGGCGACATCGAGGGTGGCGTGGCCGGTCGCGGGATCGCGCGGCGGCACGACGCCGGACAGGAAGACCAGGTCGCCGGCGACGCGGTGGGTGCTGAGAGCGGGTGCGGGCATGGGGGAACCTCTTTCGATGATGGTGTCAGGTCAGAGCTGAAGCGTGATCACGCCGCGCCCTCGCGACACGCACGTGATGATGGTGTCCGCGCGCGCGGACTCGGTGAGACAGATGTCGCGGTGGATGGCGTCGCCCGAGACGAGGGTGACCCGGCACGCACCGCAGACCCCTCCCTCGCACGAGTAGTCGACGTCGAGTCCGGCGTCGTTCAGTGCCTGCAGCATGCTCTTGTCGGCGGGCACGTCGATGTCCCGCTTCGACAGGCGCAGCCGCACCGTGAACGGGTCGCCGGCGCGGGCCGCGGCGGGGTCCAGCCCGGTGAACGACTCGAGGTGCACGCGGTCTCCGACGCCGGCCGCGTCCGCGGCATCCGACAGCGCGCCCAGGAGGCGTTCCGGGCCGCAGGCGTAGAGGTGCGTGGTGGGGCTCATCCCCGACACGACGCCGGCGACGTCGAGTCGCTCTCACTCTGCGGAGATGTGGGGGACGACGGTGAGGGACGGGATCCCGGCGAACTCTTCGAGGAACGCCAGTTGGTCCCGCGTGCGCGCCGCATAGTGCAGCACGGCGCGTTCGCCGCGCCGGTGCGCCTGCAGGGCGAGGGGGAGGAAGGGGGTGATCCCGATGCCGCCGGCGACGAAGACGTGGTCGGCGCCCTCCGCGAGCGTGAGCGAGGGGATCGGGTAACTGACGTGCACGGGGTCTCCCACGCTCACGTCGTCATGGAACAGCACCGAACCGCCGCGGCCGTCGGGTTCGCGCTGCACCGCGAACTCGAACCGGTCGCGCTGCTCGGGGTCGCCGCACAGCGAGTAGCTGCGGAGCAGCCCGCTGCGGTGGCGCACCGTGACGTGGGACCCGGGGACGGTCGCGGGGAAGAACGGGCGGCGTTCGGGGACGACGGTGAAGCGCCTGATTCCTGCGGCGACGTCGTCGAGCCGGGAGACGCGGGATGCGATGAGGAGTCGTTTCGTCACGTCAGCGGTTCGATGGGGTCGCCGAGGCGGATCTCGCCGCCGTCCAGGATCCGTGCGTTGAGCCCGGATCGGTTGACGAGCGCGTTGAAGATGCCCGGCCGGTCGTTCAGGTCTTCGAGGTACTTGCACGGCACGTTGAGGCGGCCGCCGATGAGGCGGGTGGAACCGATGCGGAACTCGCGCCCGACGAGGTGGGCCAGGGGCACGCCGCGTGTCACGACGTTGCGCCGCGTCTCCTCGGGGGGAAGCTCGATGCCCTGGTCGCGCGCGATGGCGTCGAGCACCTCGGCCTCGATGAGGGTGACCTGGCGGTCCTCGTGGGGGCGGCGGGAGTAGTAGCCGGTGCCGAGCAGGTACCTGTCGCCTTCGACACCGCGTCCGGCGATGAGGGTCAGCGAGTCGCGCACCGCCATCTCCTCGCCGGCGATGGCGCAGTTGTACAGACCTTCGACGACTCCACGGAATGTGGTCGTCACGGGTTCGTCTGTCACGTCCGGTTCTCCAGTCGATATGGTGCGTGGCGGTGCGGGCGGAGCGCCCGCACCGGCACGCGGGTGGATCAGTCGCCCGCGGGGCGGACGAGGTGCGCCATGTCGGGGGCGCTGAGCGCCGTACCGAACTCGGTGCCCGTCACGCGGTCGCTCATGATGATGAACGAGGGCGCGTACGCGATGTTCGTCAGCCAGACGTCATCGACCATCGCGACCGACATCGCCTCCTCGTACGCCGCGGCCTGGACCGCCTCGTCGGGGGAGGTGAGGGCGCTGTTCAGCGCCGCC
>JAVBUN010000285.1:0-9680 GCA_031555335.1 Microbacterium sp. | reverse complement strand
GGTGAGACCCTCAACGCGCGGCGCATCTTCGGGCCGTTCACCTGGGCCCCGGTCGTCAACAACATCGTCTCGATCGCCGGGTTCGTCGGCATCATGCTCGTCTTCGGCACCGACCTCACGGACGTCGACCAGTGGACGCCGGCGATGATCGCGGCCCTCGGCGGCACCGCCACGTTCGGCATCGCCGTGCAGGCGCTCATGCTGCTCTTCTTCTGGCGGCGCACGGGGCTGCACCTGCGCCCCGATTTCCGCTGGCGCGGCCTGGGGTTCCGCAACATGGGGCGCCTCGCCGGCTGGACGGCGGCGATGGTCATCGTCGGGCAGATCGCGGGGGTCGTGCAGACGCAGGTGACCTCGGCCGCATCCGGCACGGGCGCCTCGCTCGCCGTGATGCAGAACGCCTGGCTCATCTTCATGCTCCCCTACTCGGTGATCGTGCTGTCCATCGGCACCCCCTACTTCACCCAGATCAGCGAGCACGCGGCGGCCGGGCGGCACGACGAGGTGCGCAGCGACGTCACGCGCAGCACCCGGCTCGTGAGCCTGTTCATCGTCATCGCGGCGGTCGCCCTCGCCGTCGCGGCGGTGCCCGCATCCCGCATCTTCGTCAACAGCGCCCAGGATGCGGTCCATGCCGCGCCCGTGCTCATCTGCTATCTCGTCAGCCTGTTGCCGCTGTCGGTGCTCTTCGTCGTGCAGCGCACGTTCTACGCGTACGACGACACCCGCACCCCGTTCGTGTTCACCACGGTCCAGGGCATCGTGGTGGTGCTCACGGCCCTCGCGGCCGGCTGGCTGCTGCCCGAGCCGATGCTCGCGGCAGGCGTCGCCCTCGGGCAGTCGATCGCCATCATCGTGCAGGTCGTGCTCGCGACGTGGCTGCTGCACCGCCGGCTCGGCGGCATCGGCACCGCTTCGTGGATGCGGGGCATCCTGCGATACGCGGCGGCCGCCGTCCCCGCCGCCGGCGCGGGTTGGCTGATGTATCAGGTGCTCGGCGGCGACACCGGATGGACGGTGTCGGACAAGCTCCTCGGCGCCCTCGGCACGGGCCTCGTCGGGCTCACCTGCCTCGCCGTCTACCTCGGCGTGCTGGCGCTCCTGCGCACCCCCGAACTCGCGCCGGCGCTCGGCATGCTGCGCCGTTTCCTGCCCCGACGCTGAGGCATCGCGCCGGCCGGGAATGGCGCGCGGTTACCATATGTTGACGACCAGGAACGTCACCTCACCCGCATCACAAGGGAGAACCCGCACGTGCGCCAGCTCATCATCATCGGCTCGGGACCGGCAGGCTTCACCGCCGCCATCTATGCCGCCCGCGCCAACCTCAAGCCGCTCGTCATCGCGAGCTCGGTCGAGGTCGGCGGTGAGCTCATGAACACCACCGAGGTCGAGAACTTCCCGGGCTTCCCCGAGGGCGTCCAGGGCCCCGACCTCATGACGAAGATGCAGGAGCAGGCCGAGAAGTTCGGCGCCGAGGTCGTCTACGACGACGTCACCGAACTCGACCTGAGCGGCTCGACGAAGCGCGTGACGCTGGGCAGCGGCCGCACCGAGGAGTCCGACGCCCTCATCTTCGCGACGGGTTCCGCCTACCGCCGCATCGGCATCGCCGGCGAGGACCACCTCTCCGGCCGGGGCGTGTCCTGGTGCGCCACGTGCGACGGCTTCTTCTTCCGCGAGCGTACGATCGCCGTCGTCGGCGGCGGCGACTCCGCGATGGAAGAGGCGACCTTCCTCACCCGCTTCGCGTCGAAGGTGTACGTCATCCACCGTCGGGAGGAGCTGCGCGCCTCGAAGATCATGCAGGAGCGCGCCTTCGCGAACGAGAAGATCGAGTTCATCTGGAACAGCGAGGTCGTCGACATCGTGGGCGAGGATGCCGTCACCGGCGTCGTGCTGAAGGACACCGTCGACGGATCGACCCGCGAGCTTCCCCTCGAGGGCGTCTTCGTCGCCATCGGCAACGACCCGCGCACGAAGCTGGTGCACGGCCAGCTCGAGCTGACGCCCGAAGGCACCATCTGGGTGGACGGCCGGTCGTCGCGCACCTCTGTCCCCGGGGTGTTCGCCGCAGGCGACGTGATCGACCCGACGTACCGTCAGGCGGTGACCGCGGCCGCATCCGGCACCGTGGCGGCGCTCGACGCAGAGCACTTCCTCGCCGCGCTGGACGAGGCGGGCGCTCCGGCCGCGGATGCCGATCAGATCGAGGGTCTGCCGGTCGTCTGACCGGGAACATCGCGCGCCCGCGCGGCGTTCACCCCCGTAAGACGTGAAAGAACGGAGAAAACTGATGACTGCGAAGGCGACGAGCTCGAGCACGTGGACCCAGGATGTTCTCGAGGCCGACGGCCCCGTCCTGGTGGACTTCTGGGCGGCCTGGTGCGGTCCGTGCCGCATGGTGGCCCCTGTCCTGGATGAGATCCAGGCCGAGAACCCCGAGAAGATCACGGTTCTGAAGCTCAATGTGGACGAGAACCCCGATCTGGCCATGAAGTACCAGATCACCTCCATCCCCGCGATGAAGGTGTTCCAGGGCGGCGAGGTCAAGACGACGATCATCGGCGCGAAGCCGAAGTTCGCTCTCGAACAGGACCTCGCAGCCTTCATCGGCTGAGTCACCCGTTCGACGAAGGCCCCCGGATCACTCCGGGGGCCTTCGTCATGTCGCGATCGGTGCGCGATCCGGTCAGGACGCCTCGGGACGCACCATGGCATCCCAGCGCCGGGAGGTGTTCGTCTCGCCGAGCAGACGCCAGACCGCCGGAGTGAGCGCCGGGTAGTCCAGCGAGATCTGACGCAGCACCCGGTAGTGCCGGGCGGCGTTCGGACGCCCGCCGCCGGACTCCGCGATGTTCTCCGCGCGCAGCGTGAAGACCACCAGCTCATCGACGGTGGGCAGATCCTCCATGAAATCCCAGGGGTCCTCACCGGAGCGAAGGCGCTCGTCGACCAGGACCGAGAGCTCGTCTGCCGCCTCGGCGCGCAGCAGCTCGAGGCTCGCTCGGCGGCGGGTGGGGTCGGAATTCACTCAACCAGCCTACGTGGCTTCCGCCCCTCCGGGTCGAGCCGCACGACGTCTGGTCAGCGTGCTCCCAGTGAATCTTCGCCCAGTTCAGCGAGGATGCGGTTCAGATCCTGAATCGTGGAGAAATCAATGATGACCTGGCCTTTTCGCGCACTCAACGAGATCTTGACGCGGGTGTTGAGGCGGTCCCCCAGTCGCTCGGCCACCTCGTCGAGGTGAGCACGACGGGCGCCGGCCTTCGGTGCCGTGCGCGCCACGGACGGGGTGCTCTTCGCGACGGACTCCGCCGCGCGCACCGAGAGGTCCTCGTTCACGATCTTGTCCGAGAGCCGCTGCATGTCCTCGACGTCGTCGAGCGACAGGATGGCCCGCGCGTGTCCCGCGCTCAGAACTCCGGCGGCGACGCGCTGCTGCACGGGAACCGGCAGTCGAAGCAGGCGGATGGTGTTCGAGATCTGCGGACGAGATCGGCCGATGCGTCCTGCCAGCTCTTCCTGCGTGATCCCGAAATCCTCGAGGAGCTGTTGATAGGCCGAGGCCTCTTCCAGCGGGTTCAGCTGCGAGCGGTGCAGGTTCTCGAGCAGTGCATCGCGCAGCAGATTCTCGTCGGACGTCTCGCGGAGAATCGCGGGGATCGTCTCCAGACCCGCTTCGCGGGCCGCGCGCGTACGACGCTCGCCCATGATGAGCTCATACGTGCCGTCTCCCGTGTCGCGGACGACGACCGGCTGCAGCACACCGAACTCCCGAACGCTGTGCACGAGCTCGGCAAGGTCGTCGGCGTCGAAGTTCGTGCGCGGCTGGCGCGGGTTCGGCACGATCGCGTGCGGATCGACCTGGATGAGACGTGCCCCGGGAACCGCGACCAGCTCGTCCGGCGCGTCCGGCTTCTCGGCGACAGCGGTGCTCGCCGCCCCGGGGAAGAACACGTCCACCGGGCGCGCCGCCGATGCCTCCGTCGTGGGGATGAGCGCGCCGATGCCTCGTCCGAGACCGGTTCGTTTCGCCATCAGGACTCTCCTTCAGTTCTCGGGTCGCTGTCCGCGCCCTTGTCATGCTCTCCGCGCGCGAGCAACTCGACCGCGGCCTCGCGATACGCGACCGCACCCGCGGACTGACCGTCGTACGCGATCACCGTCTGTCCGAAGCTGGGCGCCTCGGAGACGCGGACCGAGCGAGGGATGACCGTACCCAGGACCTCCGCCGGGAAGTGCTCCCGCACCTCCTCGGCCACCTGCTGGGCGAGGCGCGTGCGCCCGTCGTACATCGTGAGCAGGATGCTCGACACGTGGAGCGGCGGATTCAGGTGCTTTTGAATCATCTGCACACTGCCGAGCAGCTGGCTGAGGCCTTCAAGCGCGTAGTACTCGCACTGGATAGGGATCAGGACCTCGTTCGCCGCCGTGAACGCATTGATCGTGAGCAGACCCAAGGACGGCGGGCAGTCGATCAGGACGACATGCGGCGGTTCTGCCGCGGTCGCGAGGTACTCGTCCAACGCCCGGCGCAGCCGGTGTTCGCGCGCGACCTGCGAGACGAGCTCGATCTCCGCGCCGGCGAGGTGGATCGTACTGGGTGCGCAGGTCAGCAACGGGGACTCCGGGCTGGTCTGCACGATGTCGGCCAACGGGAACTCGTCGATCAAGACGTCGTAGACGCTCGGGATGTCCGCTGTGTGGGGCACCCCCAGCGCGGTCGACGCATTCCCCTGCGGGTCGAGGTCGATCACGAGAACCCGAGCACCCAGACTGGCCAGCGCAGCGGCGATGTTCACGGTGGTCGTGGTCTTACCCACGCCACCCTTCTGGTTGGAGACCGTCATGGTGCGCGTCCGCACGGGGAGGTCCACGTGAGTCTGTTCGAGAGTGCGGCGTCGCGATCGGAGATCGGCGATCTCACGCGCCAACGGGGTGTCGTCGTCGAACGACGTCACGGCGTCTTCGGAATGTTTCACGTGAAACGGATCACCTTTCGCATGCGCTCGTACGTTGTCCATTGTAGGGAGCGGGTCTGACACCGCTCCGCCGATGTTTCACGTGAAACATCGGCCACCGCGCATCAACCGCGTCGGACGGTCGCCCGCACCACGCGAGTCGGCTCAGCCAGCAGATCCGATCCCACGATCTCCACACGGACGTCGTGCAGGCGCTGATGACGGATCTGCTTCGCAGCCTTGTCGATCTCCGCATCCGCAGAGATGCCTTTCATGAGCACGAGTTCGCCGCCGTCGCGCACCAGCGGCGCGGTGAGCGGAAGAAGCGTGCGCAGCGCGCTCACCGCCCGAGCGGTGACGGCATCCAGAACGGGGCCGTCGGACCATTCCTCAGCGCGGGCGCGGCGGACCTCGACATTCGTCAGACCCAGCTCATCCGCCTGCTCCTGCAGCCAGGTCGTGCGGCGCTCCATCGGCTCGATCAGTACCCACGTGACATCCGGGCGGACGATCGCCCCGACCAGGCCCGGCAGGCCGGCCCCGGATCCCACATCCCCGACCCGACCCTCACCGAACAGCGGTGCAATGACGGCACTGTTCAGAATGTGTCGGCTCCACAGGCGGGGCACCTCCAGGGGGCCGATCAGCCCCCGGGTCTCACCCTGCTCCGCGAGGTTGCGGGTGAACGCGCGTGCGATGTCCAGCCGATCGCCGAAGATCAGCGCCGCGGCGGCAGGTTCCTGTTCGAGAGCCGTCATCGATGTTTCACGTGAAACATTCACGCCCGACGCAGCACCGTGTGGCGCTGGGCACCCTCACCGTAGGACTCCGACACCAGCCCGCGCTCACCGGCGATATCGTGCACGAGCTTGCGCTCGTAGCTCGACATCGCGGGAAGCGACGCTTGAGACGCGCCTTCGTCGAGGCGAGCGGCGGCGCGCTCGACGAGCGTCTCCAGCTGCCGGCGCCGAGCATCCCGCGAACCGCTGACATCCAGAATGAGTCGGGAGAACCGGCCCGTCGTGCTCTGGACCGCCAGGCGGGTGAGTTCCTGCAGGGCACTGACGGTCTCGGGTTCGGCGAGAACCTGCAGCGAATCATCGCCGTCCGACTCGATCGAGACATAGGCCCGTCCGTTGCGGACGTCGAGGGCCAGATCCCCGCCGATGTCCGCGATGTCAAGCAGTCCCTCGAGGAAATCAGCCGCGGCGTCACCCTCGGCTTCGAGCTCTTCGGGGGAGTCGTTCTCGGACAGGGCGGTTCCGGTCGGGCCGGCGGCGGCCGAAGCGGTCGTGTCTGACGTCATGACGGTCTCTCTCTTCGGGTCAGGCCGGGGGCGCGGTCGGCGTGGAGTCGCCGCCGTTCTTGGGTGTGGCGGAGGGCTTCGCGCCCTGCTTCTTCGCGCGCTGCTTGCCGACCGGCTGCTGACGCTTCGGGGCCTCGAGGCGCTTGCGCTCGGCCTCTGCGAGAAGACGATCCTGCTCGGCCTGGTACTTCTCCATCGTGATGACACGACCCTTGGCATCGAGCGCCTTGCCGCGTCGGGCCAGGCGCTCCTCGCGGGCCTTGGCGGCCTCCGAGCCCGGCGTCGGCAGGTTCCGGATGACGAGGAACTGCTGCACCATCGTCCACAGGTTGCTGACGAACCAGTACACGACGACACCGAGCGGGAAGAAGACACCCGAGAAGATGAAGCCGAGCGGCAGGATGAAGAGCATGATGCGCTGCATCTGGTACGCCTGGCCGGTCTTGGCCTCGGGCGAGAGGTTCTTCGAGATGATCTGCAACTGCGTGAAGAACTGCGATGCGATCATCAGCACCACGAGGACGAGCAGGATGATGACGGTCGTCGTCCCATCCGGCTTGCCCCAGGCGCCCACCAGGGTGTCATGCAGCGAGGCGACGCCGAACAGCTTGGCGTTGTAGAACTCCTGCGTGAGCTCGGGGGTGAGCAGTCCCACACCGCCGACGCCCTGGGTCGCGTGCTTCGCGACGTC
The DNA here is from genome assembly GCA_031555335.1 of Microbacterium sp. GTDB lineage: Bacteria > Actinomycetota > Actinomycetes > Actinomycetales > Microbacteriaceae > Microbacterium. Next base: position 2,719 of record JAVBUN010000285.1, on the reverse strand, counting down.
GTTCAGCACGCTGTAGAGCGAGAAGAACACCGGCATCTGCACGAGGAGCGGCAGACAGCCCGAGATCGGGGTCGTGCCGTGCTTCTTGTAGAGCGCCATGGTCTCGCGGCTCATGGCCTCGCGAGAGAGCTGATCCTTCTTGCCCCGGTACTTCTCCTGCACCTTGCGCAGCTCCGGAGCGATCTCCATCATCTTGCGCTGACTCTTGATCTGCTTGACGAACAGCGGGATCAGCGCGGCGCGCACGACGATGACGAGACCGACGATCGAGAGCACCCAGGCGATACCCGAGTCCGGGGCGAAGCCCACGAACGTCCAGATCGAGTGCCATGCCACGAGCACGAGTTCGACGAGCCACTTCAGGGGCCACAGAATGGTCCCGAGAAGGTCGAATCCGCCGGATGACTGCGCGGCGGCGGCAAGTACCAGATCCACGGGGATCAGTCCTTTCTGAGTGGCACGACGAAACCGTGCCGGGTGAGAGCGTGCGGGAAGTGCGCGTGGGCGGGGGGATCGTCCACACCACCGGGAGCCCAGGGATGGCAGCGGGCGATCCGGGCGACCGCGAGCGCGGATCCCTTGACGGCGCCGTGCTGCTGGACCGCCCCGACCGCGTACGCGGAGCAGGAGGGGTAATACCGGCACACGTCGCCGTAGACGTGGGAGATCGTCGCCCGGTAACCGTGCAGCAGGGCGAGCACGGTGTTCCGGGGGAGGAGCGGAATGGTGCGCATCGCCGCGTGCGACGGCAGGTGCGCCGTGCCGACGGATGCCGCGGGGAGCGTCGAGGTGCTCACGATGCGCTCCGGGAGAGGCAGCGCACGACATGCGCGTCGAGCTCGCGGAAGCTGGCGGTCGCCGCGCCGGGCAGGGCGCGTATGACGACGTCCGCGCCCCGACCGAGGTTCGGGAGCGCGGACGCGCTGATCGCCTTGAGGCGACGACGAATGGTGTTGCGGACGACCGCGGTACCGACCTTCTTGCTCACGATGAACCCGAACCGTGCCGGACGGTCCTCACCGGTCGACACGACATAGGTCACCGTGTGAGGGCCGGAACATCGCACGCCACGACGGACGACTGCCTTGTACTCGGCGCCGTCGGTGAGTCGGTTCGGCCGCGAGAGCAACGCTCGGGTCAGGCCGAGAGCTCGGTGCGACCCTTGGCCCGACGGGCCGACAGGATGGCGCGGCCGGCGCGGGTGCGCATACGGGCACGGAAGCCGTGCTTCTTGGCGCGGCGGCGGTTGTTGGGCTGGAACGTGCGCTTGCTCATGGAATCACTCCGGATGGGTTGTCACCGGAACGCTCACACCGGGGACGGGGATGGGACTGCCTCGAAGGCATAAGTCAACCGACTAAGGCTACGACGGGAAGACGCATAACTCAAACCGAACCCTGAACACGCCATTATCCACAGGTTGGGGAGAACAGCCTGGAAGTGACACGCCCCCGGATCTACAGTGGAGTTTGCTCTGCGACGCCGCCGTGGCTAGCGTAGCTCCGGCACTTATCCACAGGCGAGCGCGACAGCATCCGAGCTGTTTGCACGCTCTGGTCGGACGGCCGAGAAGGGGACCATGTCAGCGCAGGAGTCACCGGACGTTCCCGTCTGGTCCGACGCGCTGCGCACCCTCTCGCGAGACGACCGCGTGTCCCCGCAGATGCACGGCTTCCTCAACCTGGCCGTCCCACAGGGCGTCATGGCCGGCACGCTCTATCTGGACGTGCCGAACGACCTGACAGCTGCTCAGCTGAACAAGCGCCTGCGCGGCGTCATCCTGGAGGCCCTCGCGCAGGCATCGCCCGGCGGCGAGGTCAGCGCATTCCGAGTCGTGGTGAATCCCGAACTCGTCGACGCGCATCTCACCGCGCCGCTCACGGTGCAGACCGCGCCGATCGAAGCGCCGCCGGCGCCCGTCGAGGACCGGGTCGAGCCGGCGCCCAGCGGTCGCGCCGACACCCGCCTCAATCCGAAGTACACGTTCGACCGATTCGTGATCGGCCAGTCCAACCGATTCGCCCACGCCGCGGCGGTGGCCGTCGCCGAGGCGCCCGCGAAGGCATACAACCCGCTGTTCATCTACGGCGACTCGGGACTCGGCAAGACGCACCTCCTGCACGCCATCGGCGACTACGCGCTCAGCCTCTATCCCGGCATCCGGGTGCGATACGTCTCGAGCGAAGAGTTCACGAACGACTTCATCAACTCGATCGCGAACAACCGCGGCTCGGCATTCCAGGCCCGGTATCGCGACGTCGACATCCTGTTGATCGACGACATCCAGTTCCTGCAGGGTCGCGCCGAGACCCAGGAAGCCTTCTTCCACACCTTCAACACCCTGCACGACCACGACAAACAGGTCGTGATCACGAGCGATGTGCCGCCCAAGCACCTGACCGGGTTCGAAGACCGGATGCGGAGCCGCTTCGAGTGGGGTCTCATCACCGACGTCCAGGCACCCGACCTCGAGACCCGCATCGCGATCCTGCGCAAGAAAGCGCAGAACGAGCGGCTACAGATCCCCGACGAGGTGCTGGAGTACATCGCCACCGTCGTCTCCAGCAACATCCGCGAGCTCGAGGGCGCTCTCATCCGGGTGTCGGCGTTCGCCAGCCTCAACCGCTCCACCCTCGACATGTCGCTCGCGCAGCAGGTGCTCCGCGACATCATCGATCAGGACGACGCGAACGTCATCTCGCCGACCGACATCATCACC
>JAVBUN010000193.1:0-4344 GCA_031555335.1 Microbacterium sp. | reverse complement strand
TGGTCCTGCACCGGCGTGACGATCCCCGCCTGGTGCGTGCCGAAGAACGGGTGGACGGCGGCGGATGCGGATGCCGCTGACCCGGTCGCGGTCCGCGCGGCGGCCACGCCCACCGCACCGCCCGCGGCGATCCCCGCCGCGCCCGCGCCGAGCAGCCCGAACAACCCCCTCCGACTGAGTCCGGCGGGGGCCGCGGCGGGATGCTCGTGGGCGTCGGTCACGACAGGACGGTGGCCGTGAGCCGCGACAGCGGCTCGGCGAGGGCATTGATGAGGTCGGTCAGCGTGCGCGTGTCCGCATCCGTCAGCTCCGTGTAGTTCACGAAACCGGCCTCGAGACTGCCGTAGGTGGCCAGCTGCGCCTCGAGGTCGGCGTATCCGGCGTCGATCTCGTCGACCAGCTCGGCACCGTCGTCGCCCGTCGCCACGGCGAAATCGCGCACGAGCGAGTACGCCATCTTCGAGCCTTCGACGTTGGCGGCGAAGTCCCAGAGGTCCGTGCCGCTCCACCAGTCCTCCTCGCCGGAGATCTTGCCGGTGGCGACCTCGTCGAGCAGCGCGATGGCGCCGTTCGAGATGCCCGCGATGCCCTGTTCGTCGAGCGCGGCCTGGAAGTCATCGCCGTGCACGTAGTCGTTCAGCTCGGCGATATCCGCGGCGAGGCCCTCCGCGTACGCGGCGCGCTCCTCGGGCGTCGACGGCGCCCAGTCCTGCCACGCGGGGGTCCCGCCGTCGGCGTTCAGGGCGTCCTGCGCGGGGACCCAGAGGTCCTTCTCGATGCGGTGGAAGCCGGTCCAGTCGAGCCCCTCGGCGACCGCGTCGACCTCTCGGTAGTCGATCTTCGGGTCGAGGTCGCCGAGCGACTCGGCCACGGGCTCGATGCGCTCGTAGTACGCGCGCACCGACGGGAACTGCGTCCGCGCCGCCGCGTCGTCCCCGGTCGTGTACGCGGCGGTGAACGCGGCGACCGCCGGCACGAGCTGCTCGACCTGGTCCTTCACGAACGCTCCGTAGAGCGTGACCGCCTGCTCCTTCTGCTCGGCGTCGTCGCCTTCGACCTCGACCGCGTCGCCCGTGACGGTGAATCCCGCGCGGCCGACGCCCTCGCCGACCATGCCGGGCTTGCAGAGCGTGAAGTACTCCCCCGGCTGCGCGACGACGGTGAGCGTGCGCGCCGCACCCGGCGCGATGTTCTCCACCTCGCCCACGATCCGCAGGCCGTCCTCGGCGAGCAGGTAGAACTCGCTCACCTGCGAGCTCGAGTTGGTCACGTCGAAGGCGAGCGTGCCGCTCGTCGCGGTGGCGGCAGAGACGGCGCAGGCCGAGTCGGTCGAGTCCACCGTGAGCGCGTCGGATGCCGCGACGTCCGCTTTCGCGACACAGCCGGAGAGGGCGAGGGCGGCGATGCCGAGCACGGCGGCGACGCGGAGCGTGCGGGAGAGGATCATGCGATTCCTTGCGATGCGGGAGCGACGCGGTCGCTCGCTCGATGGACGGGACGGGACGGTCGGCGGGCACCGACGAAGAACAGCGAGGCGACCACCGCGACGTAGACGCTCCATGCGATGACCTGCAGCCAGGTCATCTGCGGCATGAAGCCGATGGTCGCCTGCAGCACGGCGGCGAGCGGGCTGCCCGGCGCGATGACGGCGCTCAGGTCGAACGCCCAGCCGGCGGGGAATCCGGCCGCGCCGACCGCCACGGCCCCGGTGGTCGGGTCGACGGGCGCACCCGCGGTGAAGGGCCCGGGCAGCACGCCCGCCTCCTGGAGGTCGTGCACGGCGTAGGCGAGCACGCCCGCGGCCACGACGATGAGCAGCGCGCCCGTCCACGTGAAGAAGGCGCCGAGGTCGAAGCGCAGCATCCCGCGCGCGATCAGCCAGCCGAGGAGCACGGCGATCACGAGTCCGAGCACGGCGCCGAGCAGCGCCAGCGGGGCGTCGCCGAAGGACTGCACCATCGACCACAGCAGCAGGGTGGTCTCGATGCCCTCGCGGGCGACCGATACGAACCCGATGACGACGATGCCCCACAGCGCGCCGGCGGCGAGTGCGCGGTCGACCTCGCCCTCGAGGGAGCGCTTCAGCCCGCGGCCGACACGCTGCATCCAGAAGATCATCCCCGTGACGAGGCCGACCGCGAGCAACGACAAAGTGCCGCCGATGATCTCCTGCGCCTCGAATGTCAGGCTGTACGCCCCGAACGTGAGGACGGCGCCGATCGCGAGCGAGAGGAGCACCGCGAGGGCGACTCCCATCCACAGGCGGGGCAGCACATCGCGCCGCTTCGAGCGGGAGAGGTAGGCCACCAGGATGCCGACGACGATCGCCGCTTCGAGTCCCTCACGGAGACCGATGAGCAGGCTCGGCAGCATGGATACGTCTTTCGATAGCAAGGTTAGGGGAACCTAACACCGGAGCGACAGTACTCCCCCGTGGGCCCGCCGACAAACCGACCGCCGCCGCCTCGGGGTAACCGTCGGCAACAATCGATCCGAGCAGTCCCGCGGCGACGTACCGTCGTGTGGTGAGCACGTTGAATCTCCCCGTCCTCGACCTGTCCCGCCTCGACGCCGGACCCGAGGCCGCCGCGGCGTTCCGCGCGGACCTTCGCGCCGCGACGCACGAGGTCGGCTTCTTCTATCTGACGGGCACCAGCGTGTCGGCCGCCCTCGAAGAGCGACTGCTGCATGCCGCACGCGACTTCTTCGCGCTTCCGGATGCGGACAAGCTCGCCATCGAGAACGTGCGGAGCCCCCACTTCCGGGGGTACACCCGCGTGGGCGGCGAGCGCACGCAGGGACGCGTGGACTGGCGCGAGCAGATCGACATCGGCCCGGAGCAGGAGGCGGTGACCGACCCGGACGCCCCGGCGTTCGACCGCTTGATCGGACCGAACCTCTGGCCCGCAGCCCTCCCGGAGCTTCGCGAGGTCGTCACCGAGTGGCACGAGCGGCTCACCGAGATCGCCCGGACGCTCCTGCGGCAGTGGGCTCTCGCGCTCGGTGCCGACGAGGACTACTTCGACCGGCACTTCGGCGACCCGGCGACGCTGATCAAGATCGTGCGGTACCCCGGCACGGACGACCCGACGCCCCAGCAGGGCGTGGGCGCGCACAAGGACTCCGGCGTGCTCACCCTGCTCTGGGTCGAGCCGGGCAAGGGCGGCCTGCAGGTCGAGCGCGACGGCGAGTGGGTGGACGCACCGCCGGTCGAGGGCGCGTTCGTGGTGAACACGGGCGAGCTGCTCGAGTATGCGACGCAGGGCTACCTGATCGCGACGAACCACCGCGTCGTCTCGCCGCGGTACCCCGACGAGCGCATCTCGGTGCCGTTCTTCTTCAACCCCGCTCTCGATGCGCGCCTGCCGTTGATCGAGCTTCCGGCCGAGCTCGCCGCATCCGCACGCGGCGTGACGCAGGACCCCACGAACCCCATCCACGCGCTCTACGGCGAGAACGCCCTGAAGTCGCGGCTGCGCGCCCACCCCGACGTGGCCGCGATTCACCACGCGGACCTGCTCGCCGCCCGCCCCTGACCTCCCCGCCCGCCCTTCCTGCCCCGCGCGGTCGCCGCACGCGCGCGCACGTCAGGAGGCCGGCACCGCGAGACAGCATCCGTTCTACGAGACTGCCCGCGTCGCGGTCCGTTTGGTGGAACGGATGCTGTCTCGCGGTGGGTACGGGTGAGCACGGGAACGACGAAGGCCGCCCCACACCGTGGGACGGCCTTCGGAAGAAAGCGATATACGCGGGTTCGCTCAGCGGCGAAGACCCAGGCGCTCGATCAGCGAGCGGTAACGCGCGATGTCGATGTCCTGGAGGTAGCCGAGCAGACGACGGCGCTGACCGACCATCAGGAACAGACCACGACGCGAGTGGTGGTCGTGCTTGTGCTCCTTCAGGTGCTCAGTGAGGTCCTTGATGCGCTGCGTCAGCATCGCGACCTGCACCTCGGGGGATCCGGTGTCACCGGGGTGCGTTGCGTACTCTTCGATGATCGCCTTCTTAGCGTCAGACTCGAGTGGCATAGATGGGATCCCCTTCCTGCTTGTTGCGCGGCGCCCGACGCCGAATGCGTGGGCTCTCTTTCTCCGCGGCCGATCCAACGGCAACCGAATGAGTCTACCAGCGAACGGATGCCAGGGCGAACCGCGGAGGCGTCCGCATCCGCTGCGCTCGATTACGCTCGAGGAGTGCCGCATCGCCTCCGCGCCGGGGTGCCCGCGTGAAGGGGCTCACCCGGCACCTCATCGACCTGCGACCGCTGACCACGAGCCCGCCGTTCGCGCGGATGTGGATCGGTTCGACGCTCTCGGGGCTCGGCGGGCAGATGACGATCGTCGC
>JAVBUN010000072.1:0-11593 GCA_031555335.1 Microbacterium sp. | reverse complement strand
CGGTGGTGGCGCCGAACGACTTGCGCAGTCCGGTGATGCGCAGCGCCGGCTCGGGTCGGTCGGCGTCCGCGGACTCGGGGGCAGGGGCGAGCTCCGTGACCGTGGCCGGAATCGCCGCCGCGGGCTCGGTTTCGGGCTCGGTTTCGGGCTCGGTTTCGGGCTCGGCCTCGGGCGCGAGGCCTGTCTCGGCCGCGGGCTCGACGTCCGTGACGAGCGCGACGGGCGCAGAATCGTGCTCCGCCTCCGCCTCTGCCTCCGGCGCGGCGTCGAGCGGGGCGGGTTCGGCCGCGGGCTCCGGCGCCTCGGGTTCGGGCTCCGGCAGGACCTCAGGCTCGGGCTCCGGCAGGGCCTCGGGCTCGGCTGCGGGCTGCGGCAAGACCTCGGACTCGGCCTCGACTGCAGCCTCGGGCTCCGCCTCCGCCGGGACCGGCGCGAGCCGCACGATCTCGATCGTGTCATCGCCGTCGGGGACCGCGGGCTCGTCGTGCGACGCCGGCTGCGCGGGCACGATGGCGGCGACGTCCGCAGGAAGCGGCGGCAGCGGGGGCAACGGCGGCAGCGGGGGGCGCGGCGGGATCACGATGTCGGCATCCGGGGCGGCGGACGACGCCGCAGTCTTCCGCGGCGTCGAGCGCGCACCGGCGGCAGCCCGCGGGGCGCTCGCCCGGGGCGTGCGCGGAGTCTTCGCCGCAGCGGCCCCGGCGGGTCGCGCGGCGGGCTTCTTCGCCGTGGACGGGCGCGCGGCGGTCGGCCTCGACGGCGCCGCCTCCCCCTCCCCGGCGGTCTTCGCGGTGGCCTTCGGCTTCCGCGGCGTCGTCGGCTTCTTCGCGGCGGGCTTCGAGGCCGAGACCGCGGCTGTGCTCGACGCACGAGGAGCGCGCGCAGCCGGCTTCCGCGGCGGCGTACCGGCCGTGCCTGATGCCTCGCCGGAGCCGGACGGGTCGGGCGTGGGCGCGTCTGCTCCGGGGGTGGCGTCGCTCATCGGTCAACGGTATCAATCCCGCACGACACTGCCGGGCGGCGCTCGGGGGCGTGACGGCGAAAGTCACGAATCGGCAACGAATCCCGCGTCATCCACAGAACACGCAGGTGATCGGGTGCTCTCTCAGGAGTCCTGGCTACCATGGGTCACGCACACGGGAGTGTCGCGTCGATGAATCGGACGTGAACTTCCAGACTTCAGGAGCAGCCAGATGAGACTTCAGACCGTCATCCTCGCCGCCGGCATGGGCTCGCGGCTCGGGCGCAGCCTGCCGAAGCCGCTCACCGAGCTGAGCGACGGACGCAGCATCATGCGCCAGCAGCACGACAACATCCGCGCCGCCTTCGGCGACGACGCCAAGATCACCGCCGTCGTCGGCTACCGCGCCGAGACCATCGTCGACGCCTTCCCCGACGCGGACTACGTCTACAACGAGCGCTACGACCAGACCAACACCTCCAAGAGCCTCCTCCGCGCGCTCAACGCGACCGGTCGCGCGGGCGTCCTGTGGATGAACGGCGACGTCGTCTTCGACCCGCGCGTGCTCGGCCGCGCCATCGAGCTCATCGAGCGCGACCAGTCCTTCGTCACGGTGAACACCGCCAAGGTCAGCGACGAAGAGGTCAAGTACACGACCACGCCGGAGGGCTTCATCAAGGAGCTGTCCAAGACGGTTCGCGGCGGCATCGGCGAGGCCGTCGGCATCAACTACATCTCCCGCCAGGACAAGCGCGCCTTCGTGCACCACCTGGCGCGCGTCGGCGACCAGGACTACTTCGAGCGCGGCCTGGAGCTCGCGATCCAGCACGACGGCCTTCTGCTGGAGCCGCTGGACATCTCCGACCTCTATGCCGTCGAGGTCGACTTCGCCGAGGACCTCGAGCGCGCGAACCTCTACGTCTGACATCGCACGTCCTCGCGCGCTCGTCCACCCCAGCGGTCGCTCAGCGCGCGCGCCTAGGATCGCGCCGTGACTGAGAGAGTGCCCCGCATCCACTCGCTGCCCGACGACGCTCCATGGGCGGGCGGGCTTCCGCCGCAGGGGTCTGCGGAGCATCCGCTCACCGTCCGCGCCCTGGATCGCGTGCTCGCGATCCAGCGGCCGGCGGTGCTGGCGCACCTGCGCAGCATCCGTCTCCGGAATCCGGATGCGGCGACCGTCGACATCGTCCGGATGCTGGAGCGTCGCTATCTCGCGGCGGTCACGACCGGGGGCGCCGCGGTCGGGGCGACCGCCGTGGTCCCGGGAATCGGGACGGCCGTCACCCTCGCGCTCAGCGGTGCGGAGACCGTCGGGTTCCTCGAGGCGACCACCCTCTTCGCGCAGTCCGTCGCCGAGGTGCACGGGATCCCCGTCGAGGACCCCGACCGCGCCCGCGCGCTCGTGCTCACCCTCCTGCTCGGCAAAGAGGGGATCGACCTCGTCGCGCAGCTCGCCCGCCAGGCCAGCGGACGCGGGCCCGGCCGGGACGCCTACTGGGGCGAACTCGTCACCAAGACGATCCCGCGCGTGGCGATCGGTCCGCTCGTCGACCGGTTGAAGACCTCGTTCATCCATCGCTTCGCCGCGCGCGGCGGCGCGTCCTGGCTCGGCAAGGCCCTCCCCTTCGGCGTCGGAGCGGCGGTGGGCGGCGCCGGCAACCACATCCTGGGTCGACGCGTCGTCACGACGTCGCGCCAGGCATTCGGCATGCCGCCGGTACTCCTCCCGCCCGAGCTCGAGCCGCGTCCGGGGGCGGCCCCGATCGAGCGGCTCGCGGGTTCCGGCATCGCGCGTGCCGGCGGGGCGGTCGCGGGAGCGGCCGGGGCCGCCGTCCGCGGAGCGGGTCGTGCCGCGCGCAGCGTCGGACGACGCACGGGCACGATGCGGGCCCTGGGACGGGGCCGCGGCGCCGCGGAGAGCGCGCAGCCGGACGTCGAGCCGGACCCGGCGACGGGCGCGAACACCGCATCCGATGACGCGGCCGGAACGAACGCGCCCTGACCCTCAGGCGTCGAATTCGGCCTCGTCCTCGCGTTCGACCGGGTCGCGCCCGTCCACGAGGCTCCGCTCATGCCAGAGATCCCACTCGTCCATCAGCCGGCTGATCGCCGCGTGGAACCGCGCCGTCGGCGCACCGGGAGCGGTGTCGCCGAAGTAGTGCCGGACCCACTCGGCGAGGCGGGTGACCGCTTCGGGGTCGTCCAGCACCCGGTCGGTCTCGGCGATCACGTCGACGGCGCGATCTGCGTCCAGCCACTCGCAGGCCGACAGGTACCCGTTCGTGTCGACGAGGGCCGCCGGATCCGCGGGCCGCGTCACCAGCAGCGGACGGTCTGCGGCGAGCCGGTCGTAGACCATCGCCGAGATGTCGACGATCGCGACGTCCGCCGAGGCGAGCTGCCAGCCCAGCTCGGGGCCGTCGTCGAAGATGTGCTGCGCCGTCGGATCCGCCGCATTGGCCGCGGCGATGGCGGCGATGATGCGGGCGTTCGCCGCCCCGTACGCCGCGTCGACCACGCCGCTGCGCGGATGCGGGCGGTAGATCACCCGGTGGCGCCCCGAGGCGAGCAGCGCGGCGACGAGCTCCTCGCCATGGGTCGCGATCGACCCGTAGTGGGCGGAGGGCCGATCGCCCTCCCAGGTGGGCGCGTACAGCACGACGGTGCGGTCATCGGGGGTGTACGGCAGGACGCCGGTGTAGTGATCGGCCTGCGGTCTGCCGATCTCGATCGTGCGCGCGTCGATGTCGTAGTCCCACAGCACCCGCGACAGGCGCTCCCGGGCGGCGTCTCCCGCGACGAGCGCATAGTCGTACGCCTTGAACTGGTTCGTGGTCATGTACATCTTGTCGGACTCGCCGTGGTTGATGAACACGTGCCAGCGGCGGCCGTAGCGGAACATCTGGAAGTTGCGGGTGTTCTGGTTGACGTAGAGCACCACGCGGATGTCCTGGTCCGCCACGTAGCGCTCCAGATCGCGCACGGTCGGCACGAAGGCCACCGGGAGCCCGGATTCCGCGAGCAGCGCGCGTGCGCCGGTCGCCACGCGGCTGAGCACCACCACCGGCCAGGTCTCCGCGAGCTCGGCGAGCGGCTTGTACCACTGACGCATCTGGTACAGGTTGACGGCGCCGTCGGCGAAGTACACGGCGACCCGGAAGTGGTGCGACGGATGCCGCGGCGCCGCGGCGACGCTCGCCCGCACCGACTGCACCGCCCGCCGACTGGCGAGCGCGCGCTGCAGCAGTCCGATGGCCGTTCGTGCGTCAGCTGCCCATCCCATCGTTCCAGCCTAAGCCGCCGTGCGATGATCGTCGGATGCATATGAACGCGGGCGGCCGGCGAGACGCGCCCGTCCCGCCCGCGGACGCCGGGGTGTCGTTCGTCATGCCGGTGCTCAACGAGATCGGGTATCTCGAACGCGCGGTGCGCACGGTGCTCGACCAGGACGTTCCCGGCCCGATGGAGCTCGTCCTCGCCCTCGGCCCGTCCTCCGACGGGACGACGGAGCTCGCCGAGCGGCTCGCCGCGGCGGACCCGCGCATCGTTCTCATCCCGAACCCGGCGGCGGACATCCCCACCGGGCTCAATCTGGCGATCGCCCGCAGCACCCTGCCGACGATCGTGCGCGTGGACGCGCACTCCGAGCTCTCCCCCGGCTACACCACGCGCGCCCTGGAGACGCTCGCGCGCGTGCGTGCGGCGAACGTCGGCGGCATCATGCGCGCCGAGGGGCGCAGCCCGTTCCAACGTGCGGTGGCGCGAGCCTACAACTCGCCCTTCGGGCTCGGAGGCGGCGCGTACCACGGCGGCACGCGCGAGGGCGTCGCCGAGTCCGCCTACCTCGGCGTCATGCGCCGCTCGGTGCTCGATGAGATCGGCGGCTTCGACGAATCGCTGCGCCGCGGCGAGGACTGGGACCTGAATCTGCGCATCCGGCGCGCGGGCTACCGCGTCTGGTTCGACCCGGCGCTCGCGGTGACGTACTGGCCGCGCGAGAGCTGGAGCCGCCTCGCCCGCCAGTTCCGCGCGACGGGGGCGTGGCGCGGCGAACTCGTGCGTCGCCACGGGCGCCGCAACTCGCTGCGGTTCTTCGCCCCGCCGGCGCTCGTCGTCGCCGTCGTCGCGAGCGTCGTCGTCGGCGTCCTGCAGGCGACGCGCGTGATCACCGGGATCGGCGCGCTCGCCGCATCCGTCGTCTATCTGCCCGTGCTCGCGTACGTCGCGCTCGTCGGCGGGGTCGCGGCGGGCCGCGGCGGCGGACGCGGCTGGCGCGACAAGGCGTGGACGGCGGCCGTGCTGCCCACCATGCACCTGTCGTGGGGTGCGGGCTTTCTCGGCGGGGTGTTCTCGGGCGCTCGCGACACGGTCGACACGTCCCGGCTGGGCACCCGCAACACGCCGCTTCCCTGACCGGCATCGCACGCGGAGCGATCAGACCTCGACGAACCCCTGATCGAGGATGCGGGACACGACCCGTTCGGCGGCGTGGCCGTCGTCGCGCGCGTTGAAGCGCGCCTGCCACCGCCGATAGCGCTCCGCGACCGCCGCATCGGGTTCGGCGGCGAGTGCGGCGGTGAGCTCCCCCTGCGTGCGCACGAGCGGGCCGGGCGCGTGGTCGGCGAGGTCGAAGTAGAAGCCGCGCAGTTCGCCCCGGTAGTGCTCGAGATCCGGCACGAGGAAGTAGACCGGCTTGCCGGTGACCGTGAAGTCGAACATGACCGACGAGTAGTCGGTGATGAGCGCGTCGGCCGCGAGCAGGAGCAGGGATGTGTCGGGGAATCCGGTCACGTCGACGACGCGCGCGCCGGTCGCATCCTTCCCCGGGATGAGCGTGCGGGAGTGGCCGCGCACCAGCACCACCGCACCGGTGTCGGCCGCGAGGCGCACGGGGTCGAGGAAGTCGACGATCTGTTCCCGGTCGTCGCGCCAGGTCGGCGCGTAGAGCAGCACGCGCTCGTCCGCGCCGATGCCGAGCCGTTCGCGCACCGATCGTCCGTCGTCGGTCGTCAGGACGTCGTTGCGCGGATAGCCCTCGACCCACACCGGCCGGGTGAGGAACGCGTACGCCTTCTTCAGGATGCCGGCGGCGTACGGGTTCTGCGCGAGCAGCACGTTCCACCGACGGGACTCGCGCACCACGGCGATCGCGCGCCGCGGGTCGAAGCCCGGACGGTGGAGCGCGAGCCGCTTGAGCGGCGTGCCGTGCCAGGTCTGCAGCACCACCTGGCCCGGGCGGCGGACGAATCGACGGCGCAGCCAGTCGTGGACGACGAGCAGCCGCGAGGCGCCGCGCGCGCGCCACCATTCGGGGCTGCCCTCGACCACCGGGACGGCGCCGGGCGGCACGTCCACCGACAGGTCGACGACGCTCCAGTAGCGGGTGAGGTCGGGTGCACGGCGCCGCAGCTCCCGGTCGATCGCGAGGGGGTTGCAGCTGGCGTTGCGCCCGTAGAAGCTCTCGAAGAACACCGCGTTCTCCAGTGGACCGCGCGCGGCGGCGTAGCGGCGCTCCAGCGTGTCCTTGCCCTCCCCGGAGTCGTACGCCGGGTCGATGGGGGGCCCGATGCGGACGGTCCACCCCGTGAGCGAGGCGCGCAGCCCCGACTGGATCGTGAGCGGCAGGTCGGCGGGCGCGTCGGGCGGCACCCCGCCCTCGGCCGGCGCGATGCGGATCTCGTACGACCCGGTCGGCAGCGGCAGCACGGGCCCGCCCCATCGGGCGGCGCGAAGCGGAATCCTCGCCGTCCAGGTCTTGCCGCGGCCGGTCAGCGTGGCGGTGCTGTGGGCGCGTGCGCCGACGAGATCGACACGCGATGGCCGGATCCCCTGCCCGCCGAGGACGAGAACGGGCTCATCGCCCGTGGACCAGCGCGCAGTCGTCATCGGCTCTCCTTCTCCGGCCGGTCCGGGGACGTCCCCAGTGCGATGGCCTCGACGATCGCACGATACACGCGCTCGGCGTTCCGCCCGTCGCGGAAGGCGTGCACCCGCGCGTCGAGGTCGCGGGCGCGGACGAGCCGCCGCCGCCGCTCGTCCGGGTCGGCGAGCACGGCGTCCGCCTGTGCGACGGCGGCGGGCCAGGTCGTGGCCGGGTCATCGCCCGCGACCTCCCCGAAGCTTCCGTAGAACCCGCGGCGCCGCGCGTACTCGGCGACATCGGGCGCGAGGAAGACCACCGGCACCGGCACGAGGGAGGCGTCGAACATCAGCGACGAGTAGTCGGTGATGAGCACGTCGATCCCCGACAGGAGCGGCGTGACATCGGCCACGACATCGCTTCCCAGCATCCGGATGCGGGGCTCGGCTGCGGGCGGCCGGTACTCCCCCGCCCCGAGCGGGTGGGAGCGCACCAGCAGCACCGCATCGCGGGCCGCGAGCATCCGCGCGACGGCCTCCCAGTCCGCCCCGTCGGGGATGGCCGGGTCGGGGTCGCCGTCGCGCCACGTCGGGGCGTAGAGGATCACGTCGGCCTCGCCGAGCGGTCCCGTGAGCCGATCGATCTCGGCCCTGGCCTTCGCGCGCCGCTCGTCGGCGTCGCCGCGCGAGAGCACATCCACGCGCGGCTCGCCGAGCACCGGGACCCGGTCGTCGGGCAGCGAGAAGGCCGACTCCAGGCGGCCGCGGACGAGGTGCGACGCGGCGGGAAGCAGCGCGATGCGCCGGGTGGCGGAGCGATACATCGCCCGGAGCAGCCCGCGCACGAGCGCGGACGAGGGCAGGATGGCGCTGCGCACGGTCTCGGGAGAGTCCACCCCGATGCGTTTGAGGGGGATGCCGTGCCACAGCTGGACGACGAACGCGCCGGCCACCGCATAGCGGTTGACGTCGCCGAAGCCGTGCGTGAGGACGACGACGCGCGCTCGCGCGGTGCGCCAGAGGCCGCGCAGGGACGCCTTCGGCAGCGTCGGGATGCCGCGTGCCGCCGCATCCCGCGCCTGCGCCTCGTCCGCCACGAGCCACACGGCGCGTGTGTCCGCCGCGGCGGCCTGCTGCCACAGGGCGAGCGCACCGTCGGTGATGCCGACGGCGCACCCGAAGACCCACTCGTCGCGGGTGCGGGGAACGACCCACGTCAGCAGGCGTCCCGCCGCGTACAGCGGCAGCGCGAGCAGCTTCTTCGCGTTCCCGCTGCCGAACGAGAAGGACGCCACCTGGCGAGCCTATCGCGAGGTGGCGTCCGTACCCGGAGACGTCCGTTACGGTTCGAGCGTCCCGAGCGTGACGTCGGCCGTGCGGGTCTCGCCGTCGCGCACGTAGGTCAGCGAGACCTCCGCGCCGGCGGCCGCCGCGCGCACCTGAGCGGTGAGGTCGACGGCGCTCGAGATCGGGACTCCGTCGAACTCGGTCACGACATCGCCCGCCCGGAGCCCGGCGTCCGCCGCCGCTCCCCCGCCGGTCACCTCGGAGATCGCGGCGCCTTCGATCGTGGCGTTCTCGAGGGTCGCCGCATCCTGCACGGTCGCCCCCAGCAGACCGTGGGTCGCCGCGCCGGACTCGATGATCTCCTGCGAGATGCGCTCGGCCACGTTCGAGGGGATGGAGAACCCGACGCCGATGTTGCCCGACTGGCCGGAGCTCGTGCCGCCGGAGGACGCGATCGCGACGTTGATGCCGATCAGGCGGCCCTGGTCGTCCACGAGCGCACCGCCGGAGTTGCCGGGGTTGATGGCCGCATCCGTCTGGATGACCGCGATCTTGATGGTCGTCGAGGTCTGGGGCGAGGTCTGTCCCTGTCCGAAGTCGAACTGGAAGGGGCTCTCACCCTGCTCGCCCTGCTGGCCATTCTCGTCGTCGTCGCCCGCCGCGTCGTCGGGGGCCGCCGAGGAGGCGATCTCGATCGAGCGGTTGAGCGCGCTCACGATGCCCGTCGTCACCGTGTTGTCCAGCCCGAGAGGCGCACCGACGGCGATCGCGTCGTCGCCGACGTTCAGGTCGCTGGAGTCGGCGAATTCGATCGGGTCGAGGCCCGAGGCGTCGTCGAGCTTGATGACGGCGAGATCGTAGGTCGGGTCGGTGCCGACGATGGTCGCGCGGTAGACCTTGCCGTCGGAGGTGGTCACCGACAGCGTCGGGTCGGCGGTCGCGCCGTCGAGCGTGACCACGTGCGTGTTGGTGAGCACGTAGCCGTCCTCCGAGAGGATGACCCCGGAGCCGGTTCCGGCCCCGCTCGAGGACGACGCGCTGATGGTGACGACGCTCGGCACGACCTTGGCCGCGACGGCGGTGACCTCGTTGACGTTCTCGGTGTCGTTGACCGTCACCACGGACGGCCCCGAGGCGGTCGCCTCGTTCGTCGAGCCCCACAGGCTGATGCCGGCGTACGTGCCACCGAGCCCGGCGGCACCGCCGACGATCGCCGCGGCGACGAGGAGGCCCACGACCTTGCCGGCCCCGCTCTTCTTGCGGGGAGCAGTCGTCGGCGCGGCGCCGGAGAGCGGCAGGGTCGGCGCGGTGTGCCGGGCCTCCGCGGCGGGGCCGAACGCGTGGCCCTGGTGCGCACCGGCGTAGGGCGGCGGAACGGCCGGACCCGAGACGGGGTATGCGGCGGGGTACGGCGGGCGCGGTGGCAGCTGCGGCGCGGCAGCGGGCGCGGCGGGTGCCGCGGGACGGGGGGCGGCAGCGTCCGGGGTCGGCGTCGGTGCCGAGGGGGTCGGGTCGGCTGCGGCGGATTCGGGGCGGTCGGCCTCGTTGTCACTCATGTTTGCTCCTTCTGGCAGGCGATATTCACTGTGGTGGGCATATCTGTGCGTTGCCTATGCCGAGAATGGGACGACCCTATGCGACTAACCTGTGTCGAATGCGAACGCTGAACGGGGCATGGCGCCGCACCGCCGAGGGCGCCGGGCTGGTGGGCCCGGACGGCGTCGCGGTGCCGACGATCTTCGCCGAGATGAGCGCCCTGGCCGCCCGCTTCGGCGCCCTCAATCTCGGCCAGGGCTTTCCCGACGAGGACGGACCCGCCGTCGTCCTCGACGCGGCTCGCGCGGCCATCGCCCGGGGCGAGAACCAGTACCCGCCGGGTCGGGGCATCGCGGACCTGCGAGAGGCGATCGCGGAACACCAGGAACGCTTCTACGGGCTCGACGTCGACCCCGACCGCGAGGTGCTCGTCACGGCGGGCGCGACCGAGGCGCTGGCGGCGACCATCCTGGCACTCGTCGACGGACCCGACGACGAGATCGTCGTCTTCGAGCCGCACTACGACGCGTACGCGGCGCTCGTCGCCCTCTCGGGCGCGCGACTGGTGACGGTGCCGCTGCAGTGGCCCGACTTCCAGCCGGATCTCGACCGGCTGCGCGCGGCGGTGACGGACCGCACCCGGATCATCCTGGTCAACGACCCGCACAATCCCACCGGCACCGTGTTCGCCGATGAGGTGCGCGAGGAGATCGTGCGGCTCGCCGCACGGCACGACGCGATCATCGTGACCGACGAGGTGTACGAGCACCTCGTCTTCGACGGCGTGCCGCATACCCCGATCGCGACGATGCCGGAAGCGACGGACCGCACGCTCACGATCTCCTCCGCCGGCAAGACCTTCTCGACGACCGGCTGGAAGATCGGCTGGGTCACCGGTCCCGCCGACCTCGTGGACGCGGTCCTCGCCGTCAAGCAGTTCCTGACCTACGTCAACGGGTCGCCGTTCCAGCCCGCGATCGCGGTGGGGTTGCGGCTCGGCGACGCGTTCTTCACCGGCATCGCCGCGGCCCTCCAGCGCAAGCGCGATCTGCTGCTCGCGGGGCTCGAGGCCGCCGGGTTCGGCGTCGCACGCGCCGCGGGTTCGTACTTCACGGTCGCGGATGCGGCCCCTCTCGGTGCGCGCGACGCCCACGAGTTCTGCCGCACGCTGCCCGAGCGGGCCGGGGTCGTCGCCATCCCGATGACGGCGTTCGCGGGTCCCGCCCACCGCGCGCAGTACGCGACGCTCGTGCGCTTCGCGGCGTGCAAGCGCGAGGACGTGCTGGCGGAGGCCTCGCACCGCCTGGCGCGGCTGCGCTGACGGACGTCCGTCACTCCCGGGGGCGCACCTCGTAGCGGCGTAGCCGCAGCGCGGGATTGATGCGACGCACCCGCTCGATGACCTCCGGGTCGATCGTCGCGACGGCGATACCGCTTTCGGTACCGAGCGAGGCGAGCGCGATCCCCTGCGGATCGACGATCGTCGACCGGCCGACACCGAGAGGCGGTGGGTGATCGGCGGCAGCGAGATAGGCCGTGTTCTCTATCGCGCGGGCGTGGAGCAGCGTCTGCCACTGCTCCTCCTTGAGCGGACCGCGCACCCACTCCGCCGGCACGAGGAGCGCATCCGCTCCCGCGTCCACGAGGCGGCGCGCCGCCTCGGGGAATCGCAGGTCGTAACAGGTCATGATCCCGCACGCCACGCCGTCGACCGTGAAGGTCTCGGGATCGGTGAGTGCGCCGGGGGCGACCCAGTCGGACTCGCGCTGGCCGAACGCGTCGTAGAGGTGCTGCTTGCGGTAGCGGGCACGGATGCCCGTGGCGTCGACCGCCACGACCGTGTTGTGCACGCGCTCGCCGTCGGCCGCGCGCTCGAGGAGCCCGGCGACGATGGTCAGATCCCTCTCCGCGGCGAGCGCCGCCAGCCGTGTGACGAACGGCCCGTCG